>NZ_FMXH01000002.1:601255-640443 GCF_900103575.1 Pseudomonas sp. NFACC51
CCCGGCGACGCGGTGGATCAGGTTGATTGAGTGAGCTTGAGAGGGGCTGCTGCGCAGCCCAGCGGGAGCAAGCTCCCTCGCCACAAATGCATCTCGGCTCTTAATACCGTGCAGCATTATCGGCTCGACGGCTTACTCATCCGTCTTTAGCTGCCCATCCCAACCACCCCCCAACGCCGCAATCAACTGCACGCTGGCGATCAGGCGGCTCTGTTGCAGGCTCAGCACGCTGCGCTCGTTGCTCAGGGCGGTAGCCTGGACGGTCACCACATCGAGGTAGGCAATCAACCCGGCCTTGTACTGGTTCTGCGTCAAGCGCAGGGATTCGCGGGCGGCGTCGAGGGCTTCCTGGCGCACGCGGGCTTCGTCTTCCAGCACTTTGAGCTGGATCATGTAATTTTCCACCTCGCGCAAGCCGTCGAGCACGGTCTGGCGATAGGTGGCGACGGTCTGATCGTAGGCCGCGACAGTACGGTCGACCTCTGCCGAACGCTGGCCGCCATCGAACAGCGTCATCGCCAGTTGTGGCCCTACCGACCAGAACCGGTTCGGCACGCTCACCCAGTTGTCGTAGGTACTGCTGCTGTAGCCGCCACTGAGGCTCAGGGTCAGGTCCGGGTAATACGCGGCCTTGGCGACCCCGATGTTGGCGTTGGCGGCCATCACCGAACGTTCCGCCGAGGCGATATCCGGCCGGCGTTCGAGCAGTTGCGACGGCAGCGCCACCGGGATCTGCGGCAGCGACGGGATGTCCTGGGTCTCGGCCAGGTTGAACTCGGCCGGCGGCAGGCCGACCAGTACGGCAATGGCGTTTTCAAACTGGGCCCGTTGCCAGATCAGGTCGATCAGGTCGCCCTGGGTGGTCTTGAGCTGGTTTTGCGCCTGAGCCACCGCGTCCTTGCCGGACACCCCGGCGCGGTACTGGTTTTCGGTCATTTTCAGGGAGCGCTGGTAGTTGTCGACGGTGGTCTGCAACAGGCGCTTCTGTTCATCGATCACCCGCAACTGCAGGTAGTTCTGCACCAGTTCCGATTGCTGGCTCAGGCGCATCGCCGCCAGGTCGGCAAAACTGGCTTGGGCGCTTGCCTCGTCGGCTTCCAGGGTGCGGCGCAACTTGCCCCATACGTCCGCCTCCCAGCTGACACCGGCCTGGGCGCTATAGGTGTCGCGAATGCCGCTGGACGAACTGCTCAGGCTCGAACTGCTGCTACCCGTGCCCTGACTGGAGCGGGTCTTGCCGACGGTCAGGTCCACGGTGGGAAAAAATGCGCCACGGGCGTTGCGCACCAGCGCCCGGGCCTGTCGGTATTGGGCGTCGGCCTGGGCCACCGTCTGGTTGGACGCATTGAGCTGGTCCACCAGACCATTGAGTTGCACATCGCCGTACAGCTCCCACCAGGCGCCCCTGGCCATCGCATCGCTGGGGTTGGCCTGGCGCCAGCCTTGGGCCTCCTTGTATTGCACCGGCTCGGCAGCCTGGGGACGTTGATAATCCGGGCCGACGGCGCAGGCACTGAGCATCGCCACGCACAGCACCAGGCTCAGCACCCGCGAACCACGGGCGGTGGCCAGCGTTGCGGCAAGATTGAAAGGCGAACGGTCGGTCATAGCGGAGTTTCCAGGGCAGCATCAGTGCGCACACCGCGCCAGCGATTGAAGCGATGGCGCAGCTTGTCGAGATAAAGGTAAACCACCGGTGTGGTGTAGAGCGTCAGAACCTGGCTGAACACCAACCCACCGATGATGGTCAGGCCCAATGGCTGGCGCATTTCCGAGCCTTCGGCGGCGCCGAGCAACAGCGGCAAGGCACCAAGGATCGCCGCCAGCGTGGTCATCAGGATCGGCCGCAACCGCAGCAGGCAAGCGCTGCGGATCGACTCCAGTGGCGTCTGCCCGGCACGTTCGAGTTGCAGCGCCAGATCGATCATCAGGATGGCGTTTTTCTTCACCACGCCGATCAGCAGGAACAGCCCCAACAGCGAGATCAGGCTGAACTCGCCACCCAGCGCGTAGATCGACAGCAACGCGCCGACCCCGGCCGATGGCAACGTAGACAGGATGGTCAACGGATGGATGTAGCTTTCATAGAGCACACCCAACACCAGGTACACCGCCAGCAACGCCCCGAGGATCATGAACGGTTGGCTTTTCTGGGTGGCGGCGAACGCATCGGCGGTGCCGGCCATTTTCACGATGACATCCTCGGGCAACCCGAGCTTGGCAAGTGCCCGTTCGATGGCCGCGGTGCCCTGCTCCACCGTGACACCTTCGGCCATGTCGAAGGAAATGCCCTCGGACGCGAACTGACCCTCATGGCTGACCCGGTCGTCCTCCAGGCTGTTCTCGTAGTGGGCAATGGCCGACAGCGGTACGCGCGCGCCATCGGCGGTGATCACCTGGACCTGCTCGAGGGTACTCGGGTCCTGGGCATACTTGGGATTGACCTCCATCACCACCTGGTACTGGTTGAGGCTGTCGTAGATGGTCGAGATCTGCCGCTGGCTGTAGGCGTTGTTGAGCACCGCGGTGACCATGTCCATGTCGATGCCCAGGCGCTTGGCCTGGTCGCGGTCCACCACCAGCGTCACCTGCTGCGCCCCGCCGCCGTCACGAGCGTCGATGGCGGTCAGCTCCGGCAAGGCCCTGAAGGCCGCCACGACCTTGGGGTACCACGCGCGCAGCGACGCCAGGTCGGCGCTTTGCAGGATGTAGGAATACTGCGAGGTGGTCTGCTCGCGACCGCCACCGAACTGCAGGTCCTGGTCGGCCATCAACATCAACTGAGCGCCGGGGACATTGGGCATTTCTTTACGAAGGCGCTCGATGACTTTCTGTGCAGAAATATTACGCTCCTTGATCGGCTTGAGGCGCACCAGCATGAAGGCGTTGTTGGTACCGTTGTTGCCACCGATGAAACCGGCGACGCTTTGCACCGCCTCGTCCTTGAGTACGGCGCGGCGGAAGATTTCCATCTTCGGCTGCATCACGTTGAACGACAGCCCGTCATCGCCACGCACGAAACCGATCAACTGGCCAGTGTCCTGCTGCGGCATGAAGGTTTTCGGCACCACCACATACAACGCGACGTTCACGCCGATGGTCACCAACAGGCTCAGCAAGGTCAGACGCCGATGGCGCAGCACCCAGTCCAGGCTGGTGGCATAACCACGGACCATCCGCTCATTGAGCCGCAGGCTCCAGCGCTGGAAGCGATTCTCCTGCCCCGGCACGTGAGGCTTGAGCCAGCGGGCGCAGAGCATCGGTGTGAGGGTCAGCGAGACCACCAGCGAGACTACGATGGACGCCGCCAGGGTAATGGAAAATTCGCGAAACAGGCTCTCGATGATCCCGCCCATGAACAGGATCGACAGGAACACCGCCACCAGCGAGACGTTCATCGACAGCAAGGTGAAACCCACCTCTTCGGCCCCCCTATACGCCGCCGTCATTGGGGGAACACCTTCGTCGATATGCCGGGAAATGTTCTCCAGCACCACGATGGCATCGTCCACCACCAACCCGGTCGCGAGGATCAACGCCATCAAGGACAGGTTGTTCAGGGAGAAACCGTACAGGTACATCACCGCAAACGTGCCCACCAACGACACCGGAACCGCCAGCGTCGGGATCAACGAGGCGCGGAAGTTGCCGAGGAACAGGAACACCACCAGCACCACCAGGGCCACGGCGATCAGCAAGGTCATTTCCGCTTCATGCAGGGTGGCCTTGATCACCGGCGAGCGGTCCATCGCTAGGTTCAGCTTGACGCTGGCCGGCAGCACGGCCTGTAACGCCGGCAGTTGCGCCTTGATTTCGTTGACCGTCTCGATGATGTTGGCCCCGGCCTGGCGGTTGATCACCAGCAACACGGCGGCATCGTTGTTGAAGAAACCGCTGTTGTAGCGATCCTCGACGCCGTCGGTGACTTTCGCCACGTCCTTGAGTCGCAGTACCGAGCCATCCTGATAACGGATGATCAGCGTTTCGTAGTCCTTGGCCTTCTCCAGTTGATCGTTGGCCTGGACCTGCCACATGCGCCGATCGTCCTCCACCGAGCCCTTGGGTCGGCGCACATTGCTATCGGCAACGGCGGTGCGCACATCATCGAGGGCCACGCCGTACTGGTTGAGCAGATGCGGTTCCAGTTCGATGCGCACCGCCGGCAACGAGCTGCCGCCGATCTGTACCTCGCCGACGCCCGATACCTGGGACAGGCTCTGGGACAGGATGGTCGAAGCCAGGTCGTAGAGCTGGCCTTTTTTCAACACATCCGAGGTCAGCGACAGCACCATGATCGGCGCCTGGGACGGGTTGACCTTCTTATAGGTCGGCATACTGCGCATGCCACTGGGCAACAGGTTGCGCGACGCATTGATGGCCGCCTGCACTTCCCGGGCGGCACCGTTGATGTCACGGTCTAGGTCGAATTGCAGAATGACCCGGGTAGAACCCTGGCTGGAACGGCTGCTCATGGTGTTGACCCCGGCGATGGCGCCGAAGGAACGCTCCAGGGGCGTAGCCACCGTCGAAGCCATCACCTCGGGGCTGGCCCCTGGCAAGTTGGCCTGGACCACGATCACCGGGAAGTCCATCTGTGGCAGCGGTGAAACCGGCAGCAGGCCGAAGCACACGCCGCCGAGCAATGTGATGGCGAAGCTCAGAAGCATGGTCGCGACGGGGCGGCGGATGAAGGGGCCAGAGAGATTCATGGGTGAGCGCTCCAGCCATCAGGCGTCATGCAGCACACACTTTTGTGGCGAGGGAGCTTGCTCCCGCTTGAGTGCGCAGCACTCACAAAAAGGTCTGCTGCGCAGCCCAGCGGGAGCAAGCTCCCTCGCCACAGGGTGTGCGTCCGGCCCACGCTAAGCGTCATGCCCGCACCTCTTTCCCTTCTGGCTTGGCGAAGCGGCGTCCGAGGCGATCGAAATACAGGTAGATCACTGGCGTGGTGAACAACGTCAATACCTGGCTCACCAACAACCCGCCCACCATCACCAAGCCCAGGGGCTGGCGCAGTTCAGCGCCGGAACCGGTGGCGAACATCAGAGGTATTGCGCCGAACAAGGCCGCCAGGGTGGTCATCAGGATCGGGCGGAAGCGCAGTAATGCAGCCTGATAGATCGCCGTCTGCGGGTCGACGCCCTGGTTGCGTTCGGCATCGAGGGCGAAGTCGATCATCATGATCGCGTTTTTCTTGACGATGCCGATCAGCAGGATGATGCCAATGATCGCGATCATGCCCAGGTCATTGCCGCTGAGGATCAAGGCCAGCAAGGCGCCGATGGCCGCCGAGGGCAAGGTGGAAAGGATGGTGATCGGGTGGATGTAGCTTTCGTACAACACGCCCAGCACTATATACATGGTCACCACCGCTGCCAGGATCAGCAGCAAGGTACTCGACAGCGACGCCTGAAATGCTTGGGCTGCGCCCTGGAACTCGGTCTGCACGCCCACCGGCATGCCGATGTCCCGCTGGACCCTTTCGATCACGTCCACCGCATGCCCCAGGGCCACGCCCGGCGCAAGGTTGAACGACATCATCACCGCCGGAAACTGGCCAATGTGGGCAATCGCCAGTTGCGCCTGGCGTTCTTCGACCCGAGCCAGGCTCGACAGCCGTACCTGCCCACCGTCGGTGGTCTTGACGTGAATCTGGTCCAGCGCCTGGGGCCCGATCCGTTCCCCGGCCTGGGCCTGCAACACCACCCGGTACTGGCTGGCCTGGGTGTAGATGGTGGAAATCTGCCGCTGGCCGAAGGCGTCATAGAGCGCATCGGTGATGTTCGACACGGAGACGCCCAGGCGTGAGGCGGCGTCGCGGTCGATCACCAGGTAGACCTGCAAACCCTTGTCCTGCAGGTCGCTGGCCACATCGGTCAGCTCCGCCTGTTGGGCCAGGGCTTCGACCAGGCGCCCGCTCCAGAGGCTGAGCAATTCGGCGTCCGGCGACGATAAGCTGAATTGGTACTGGGTCCGGCTGACCCGGTCTTCGATGGTCAGGTCCTGCACTGGCTGCATGAACAGGCGAATGCCCACCAGCCGATCCAATTGCGACTGCAAGCGGGCAATGATCTCGGTGGCACTGTCATCCCGTTCACTGTGGGGCTTGAGGTTGATCAGCAGGCGACCGCTGTTGAGCGTGGCGTTGTCGCCGTCCACGCCGATGTAGGATGACAGACTCTCCACCGCCGGGTCCGCCAGGATCACTTTCGCCAGTTGCTGCTGCCGCTCGCTCATGGCGGCAAAGGAGATCGATTGCGGTGCCTCGGAAATGCCCTGGATCACCCCGGTGTCCTGCACCGGAAAGAACCCCTTGGGCACGGCCAGGTACAGCACCACCGTCAGTACCAGGCTACCCACCGCCACCAGCAGGGTCAGCGGCTGATGCCTGAGCACCCACTGCAATTTACGCCCATAGGCGGCGATCAGCCAGTCGATCCAGGCGCCGCTGGCGCGGTAGAAACGGCCCTGCTCTGCTTCCTCGGGCTCACGCTTGAGCAAGCGGGCACACATCATCGGCGTCAGGGTCAGGGAGACCACCAGGGAAATCAGGATCGCCACCGCCAGGGTGATGGCGAACTCGCGAAACAAGCGTCCGACCACGTCGGCCATGAACAGCAGCGGGATCAACACGGCGATCAGCGACAGCGTCAGGGAAATCAGCGTGAAGCCGATCTGCTTCGCGCCCTTGAGCGCGGCCTGCAGCGGGCTGTCGCCCTCCTCGATGAAACGAGCAATGTTCTCCAGCATGACGATTGCATCGTCCACCACAAAACCGGTGGCGATGGTCAGGGCCATCAAGGTCAGGTTATTGACGGAAAAACCGGCCAGGTACATCACACCGAAGGTGCCGATCAGCGACAACGGCACGGCCACCGACGGAATGATCGTGGCGCTGACGCGACGCAGGAACAGGAAGGTCACCATGACCACCAGGGCGATGGCGATCAGTAATTCATGCTGCACGTCGGTGACCGAAGCTCGGATGGTCTGGGTGCGGTCGGTCAGCACGGTGACATCCAGGCCGGCCGGCAAGTTGTCGGTGATGCTCGGCAGCAGGGCCTTGATCCGGTCCACCACTTCGATGACGTTGGCCCCCGGCTGGCGCTGGATGTTCAGCAGCACCGCCTGGTTTTCGTTGGCCCAGGCGGCAAGGCGTTCGTTTTCGGCGCCGTCGACGATCTGCGCCACGTCCTTGAGCCGCAACGGCGCGCCGTTGGCGTAGGCCAGGATCAGTTCGGCGTAGTCCTTGGGCGAGGTCAACTGGTCGTTGGCGTCGAGCATCGAGACCCGGGTCGGGCCGTCGAAATTGCCCTTGGGCTGGTTGACGTTGGAGGCACCGATCAGCGTGCGCACATCCGCCAGGTTCAAGCCATTGGCCGCCAGGGCCTCGGGGTTGACCTTGATCCGCACGGCCTGGCGCTGGCCGCCGGCGATGGTGACCATGCCCACGCCATTGATCTGGGCGATTTTCTGCGCCATGCGGGTGTCCACCAAGTCGTTGAGCTTGGGCAGCAGCATGGTCTTGGAGGTGATCGCCAGGGTCAGCACCGGGGTGTCGGCCGGGTTGACCTTGTTGTACACCGGCGGTGCCGGCAGGTCCTTGGGCAGCAGGTTGGTGGCCGCGTTGATCGCCGCCTGCACCTGCTGCTCGGCGACGTCCATGTTGATGTCGAGGTTGAAGCGCAGGGTAATCACCGAGGCACCACCGGAACTGGTGGAGGCCATCTGCGTCAGGCCCGGCATCTGCCCGAACTGGCGTTCCAGGGGCGCGGTCACCGCGCTGGTCATCACATCGGGACTGGCGCCCGGGTAAAGGGTCATCACGCGGATGGTCGGGTAATCGACCTGGGGCAAGGCCGACACCGGCAGCAGCCGATAGGCGATCAGGCCGGCCAGGATGATCGCCAGCATGCTCAGGGTGGTGGCGACCGGGCGAAGGATGAACAGCCGCGAGAGATTCATGCGCCGCCCTTTTTCGCCTTGTCGGCCGCAACCGGCTCAGCGGGCACCGCTGCGGACTTGCCCTGCAGGTGCTCGGTCGGCGTGGTGGGCACTTCCTGGCTGTCGCTGACCACTTCCACTTCACTGCCTTCCTTCAAGCGATCGGTGCCTTCGAGCACCACCCGGTCACCGGCGGCCAGGCCTTCGGTGACCACGGTATTCGCTCCGTCGCTGGCACCGATCTTCAGCTTTTTGATGGTGACCTTCTTGTCGCCATCCAGGGCATAGACGAAGGTGCCATTGGTCCCGAACTGGATGGCCGCCGTCGGCGCCAGGGTCACGCCTTTGAGGGTGTCGGCCAGCAGGCGGACATTGACGAACTGATTGGGAAACAGCGACTGGTCGTGGTTCTCGTAGCGGGCCTTGAATTTCAAGGTGCCAGTGGTGACATCGATCTGGTTGTCCAGGCTTTGCAGCACGCCGCTGGCCTGCAGCTTCACATCGCCCCGGTCCCAAGCCTCGACGGGCAGTTTCGCCCCGCTGCGATAACGGGCCAGCACCGTGTCGAGGTTGTTTTCCGGCAAGGTGAACACGACGCTGATGGGTTGGGTCTGGGTGATGACTGCCAGGGCCGTGGTGTCGTTGGCCGCCACCAGGTTGCCGATATCCAGTTGCCGCAAACCGACCCGCCCGGAGATGGGCGCACGGATCTTGGTGAATTCGAGGTTGAGCTTGGCGTCGTTGACCGCCGCCTGGTTGGTCTTGACCGTGCCCTGGTACTGGCCCACCAGCGCCGCGGCGGTGTCGAGGGTTTGCTTGGCAATGCTGTCTTCGGCGTACAGGCCGCGATAGCGCTCAAAGTCTACCTGGGCATTTTTCAGCTGGGCCTGGTTCTGCAACAACGTGCCTTCGGCCTGGAGCAAGGCGTTCTGGTACGGACGCGGGTCGATCTCGGCCAACAAGTCCCCGGCCTTGACCATCTGCCCCTCTTCGAAGGCGATCTTGACCAGTTCGCCCCCCACGCGGCTGCGCACGTTGATGGTATTGAGCGCGGTGACCGTGCCCAGCGCCTTGAAGTACAGAGGGAAATCCCCGGTCACCGCCGGCGCCACCCGTACCGGAATCGGCCCCGTCGCCCCACCGAACCCTGGCCGCATGCCACCCGAGCGCCCCATGTGCCCCGCCGCGGCCTTATCCCCTGCCCCAGGCTTCTGCGCCGAGCCACTGGGCCAGAACTTCCAGGTCAGCGCCGCGACGACCAATACGATGAACAGGCCGAACAGCCAGCGACGGGAATTGCGGGAAACAGAGGATTGCATGGAGTGATCAACCATTGGACGCGTGGACTTCTTTTACGGGAGGCTGAACGATAAGCACTGGCGGGTGTTTAGCAAAGCGCCTTTACCGGCAATTTACGTTGGGCTTACCTTTCGAATAGTCAGCTAAGACGTTGAAGCACAAAAGAAAACGGCCTGGACAGGGCCAGGCCGTTAACAATTGTAATAAATACTTTATTTCAGAACGGCCAGCGCAGCGTCGTAGTTCGGCTCTTCACCGATTTCCTTGACCAGCTCGCTGTGCAGCACGGTGTCGTTTTCGTCCAGCACCACCACGGCACGGGCGGTCAGGCCTTTCAGTGGGCCATCGGCGATCGCCACGCCGTAGTCCTGGATGAACTCGGTACCGCGCAGGGTCGACAGGTTCTGGACATTTTCCAGGCCTTCGGCGCCGCAGAAACGCGCCTGGGCGAACGGCAGATCGGCGGAGATGCAGAGCACCACAGTGTTGGTCAGGCCGTTGGCCTGGGCATTGAACTTGCGCACGGAGGTGGCGCAGGTCGGCGTGTCGACACTTGGGAAAATGTTCAGCACTTTACGCTTGCCGGCGAAGTCCTTCAGGGAAACGTCCGACAGATTGCCGGCAACCAGGGAAAAGGCTGGCGCCTTGCTACCGGCTTGTGGCAACTGGCCGTTGACTTGGACCGGGTTGCCTTTGAGGGTGACTTGAGCCATGAACGGATTCCTTCTGACAGGTTTGAAAAAGGTGAAGGCCGGAGTTAACCACGAAATGCTTGCGCGACCTATGGTTGGACATAAAAAGTCGTGGTTTGGACGCCGGCGCGTGAGGTTGCGGCGGTGGCTATTTAGCCTTGAATTTCAGAAACGACTGATGCAAATCCGACGCCCAGCCATCGATGACCCCTTTGACGTCATCGGGCTTCATCACCTGGGACTCGTTGGACAACGGCTTGCCCGTGCCTTTGCGCACCACCTGGGCGACCACCGCGTTGTTGCCACCGTCGAGAAAAACCGCTTCGGTGCCCAGGGTGGTTTCCTGGTCGCGAATGCCGCTTGCCGTGCTCACAGCGGCCGCCACCAGCGCAATCGGGATCACCTCATACGGTTTCAAGCCTTCGGTCTTGCTGCCGACAGCCGTGATGGCCGCGCGCATCACCAATACACCCGGCCCAGGCGCTGTCGCCAGGGGCAAGGATTTTCCTGCTTCCCGCTTGAGGGCCTGATCGTAATAAGCGGTGATACCCGACAGCGTCGCCTGAGGGATCTTCTCGGTCGGCTGCGGCTTGGGGTAAAGCTGTGTCGGCTCGATATAGAAACTGGTGTACTTGCCTGGGTCGATCTTCGGATCGACCCAACGCATCACCTCGGCCCCCGACGGCGACTTTTCTTCCTTGAGCCGACTGTAATCCCCCAGGAACCCGGAGTACTCATCCGGCTGTGTGACTTTGCTGGAGCAACCCGCCAAGGCGAGCGAGGCAATGCAAACAGTGCCGATCATCGACGAAAACTTCATGCTGTCACTCCTGTAAGCCACACGAGGCGGGGCCGGAACTACAGGTATAGCCAATGGACAGGTTTTTGCCTGCTCTGAAAAGAATGCGTGATTCAGCCACGCTCGCGCGGTATCAGGCTCTGCAACTGTTGTGCGAGGAAGTTGGCATCGAAGGCAAACGTGTCGGGGTCCTTCAACCCGTTGGTCCGGCGCCATTGCCATTGCACCGATGGAGGTTGGCAAACCAGGGAAATACTGCCGTGACGGGTCGCGGCCAGGCCAATGATCGACAATGAAATCAACCCACCTACGCCCATCACCTCCGGTACGAATTCCACCGGCCTACCGGTAATGGTCAAGGTCAGTTTTTCAGTCTTGAAACCGGACGTCTCTACCGGCTCACTCGGCCCGTGCGCCACATACGTCTCACGGCTCAGTTCCAGCAGACCGAGCGCCATGACAGGCGCCAGCCATTGCTCGATTTGCCCATACAACGCCTTGATCTGCTCTGCCCAAACCGTCGACTGGGCCTGGTGCAATTGTTTCTTGTGCGCTTCGCTGTCGGCGTAGTGACGAAGCATCTCGCCCAATTGCTGTACATCGTCCATGGGCCGGTCCTCGATTAAGGGAGTACTGCGAAGAGCGATGATGACAGGTTCAAGACGTTGGCGTACGTAAAAGCCCTCTTTGCCTGCGAGCTGGGCCTTTCAGCGCAACCGTGCCATGGCCAGGGTGTCCACCCAGCGTCCGTCACGCACGGCGTAGTCGCGCATCAGGCCTTCGGTTTCGAAGCCAAACTTGCGGTACAGCCCGATGGCCGCTTCGTTGTCGGCGTACACCGTCAACTCGACCCGCCGCAGGTTCATCCAGTTGTCCGCGACATCCAACGCGGCGGCCAGCAACATCGAGCCCACACCCTTGCCCTGCCAGGCGACCGCCACGCCCATGCCGAGGCTGCCGCAATGGGCACGACGCACGCGGGAAAACTGCTCCAGCCCCAGGTTGCCGATGACTTCACCCTCGTGCAGGGCCACCAGTTTCAATAAACGCTCGTCGTCCATTGCCAGGCGCTTGCGCCAGACTTCGGTGGACTGGAAAGGCATCTGCAGCACCTGGCGAGTCACCGCCGGATCGTTGTAGAGCGCGGTGACACCGGCGATGTGGGTTTCAGTGAAGCGTACGAGGGTGATCGATGATTCGGACATGCGGCTCCTCCCTGGAGACGGTACAAGGCCGATCACTATAAGCCGCACCAGGCACTACGGGGAACCTGTGGGAGCGGTGGTTCAGTTGGACGCCGCTATCGCGAGCAAGCTCGCGCCCACAAGGGCGAGACACCTTTTTTCGATTATGCCTGGAACCAATCCCGGCGCTCATCCAGCGTGTGATGGATCAGCTCACGAAGCATCTGCACCTCTGGCGAGCCTTCGGCCTGGACACTGACGGCCATCCACAAGTGCCGCTGCATCGACAAGCCGAACACTTGCGGCAATGCCACCAGGCCTCGGTCGAAACGGCTCATGTACTGCGGCAACAGGCCGATGCAGGCGCTGCAGCGAATCATTTCCAGCATCAGTTCGTAGGATTGCACCTGCACCACACCGGCCCGGCGTTGTTCTATCAGGGCGTTCCACGGGGCGAAGCCGTCCACGTGTCGGTCCGCCTGCCATTGCACCAGCATGTAATCGTTCAGGTCGTCCAGGCAGTCCGGGCGCGTGGCCGATCGGGAGTAGCGCTTGGCGATGTGCGGCACATAGTCCAGCCGCGCCAGGCGATCCGCAGGCAACGTGGCGAAGCTCGGTCCCTGCCCCAACGTGTGGGCATCACTCAACCACAGCACCAGGTCGGCGCTGACGGCTTGCAGTGCCAGGTCACTGTCCAGGGTGATGATCTGCAGTCGCACGCGGGCGTTGCGCCGTAGCAACGAGATCAAGTCGCGTCCCAGGATGTCATGCAGAATCGACTCGGCCACGGCGAGGCGAATCATGGGTTGTTCGTTCAACGGTGGCGCGCTTTCGTGGGCCAGAGTAATCAATCGCGCCTGCAACTGCCGGCCTTCGCGAGTGAGGGTCAAGGCGCTGCCCTGGAAGCTGAACAACGAGCGTTGCAGCCGCGTCTCCAACTGCGCCAACTGCTTGCGCAGAAAGGTTGCCTTGACGTTGAGGCTACGGGCCGCTTGCATGAAGCAGCCGCAACGGGCACTGACCAGGAAACACTGCGCCACCTGCGGTTCAATACCGCCGGCCAATGTCAGCCAGGGATCGGGGACACGCAACGGCGTGCGGTATGCGGTGACAGCCTGGCGTCCTGCGGGCTCGGTGAAGGTCATGGGTGACTCCCTGTCGGTTGTACGAAGTGGCGAGGGGATTTATCCCCGTGGGTCGCGAAGCGGCCCCCTTGGCTTGAAATCCATCAGGTCTGACACTGGGATATTGATAGGGGCTGCTACGCAGCCCAACGGGGATAAATCCCCTCGCCACAAAGAAATCCTCTTGCCACAAAGGTGTTCACATCAAACAAAGTACTGGTCTAAAGCCCCTCCTCCAGCACCTTGCTCAACTGCGCGCCATCGATGCTCAATGTGGCCGTGTCGAGCATACCGTCCAGGTAGGCCTTGGCGATCTGTTCCTGGCGCTGGGCACGCAAGGCCTGGGTCAGGCGTTCGCGGACTTCCTCCAAGGTCGCTTCCCGGGCCGGCTGTTGATCGGTGAGCTTGATGACATGGAACCCTGCCGGGCTCTGCACCGGGTCCGATACCGCGCCGACTTTCAAGCGCGCCACCGCCTCACGCACCGGCGGGACCAGTTGCTGCAACGGCTGGTAACCGCTGTCACCGCCGCGTTCGGCACTGGTGCGGTCCTGGGAGAAACGGCTGGCCAGGGCGGCAAACTCGACAGGTGACGCCTGGGCCTTTTTACTCAGTTCCGACGCTTGCCGGCGCACCGCCTCTACGGTTTGCGGCTCGGTGGCTGCCAGGAAAATCTGGCTGACGCGGTACAACGCCGGTGCGGTCCAGTTGGCTTTCCCGGCGTCGTAAGCCTGCTTCAGTTCTTCGTCACTGGGATACCCGGCCGGCACCTGACTGACCGACTGCATGTAGTCGCGAAACACAATCTGCTCAGCCGCCGCTCGCGTCTGCCGCTGCACCTCGGGCCGCTCGCGCCAACCCTGGGCGTCGGCCTGCTCCAACACGGCCTTTTCCGCCAGGCGCGCACGGATCCAGCCTTCCAGTGCAGCACGATTGCCACGCATTTGCTGGCGAACCTCCGGGGCCAGTGCGGCCAGCAAGGTCTTGAGCTCTTCGGGGCTGACCTGCTGGTTGCCCAGTCGGGCCAAGCTCGGCGAGTCGGCCGAAACAACGCTGGCGGTCTGTACCGCGGCGACCGGATCGCTGCCCGGCCGCAGGCCCAGCACCAGCGCCACGGCGATCAGCCCCAGCGCGGCGGCGCTGATGACGAAGGTCGGCTTTTTCACGATGCGACGGCCTCCTCCGATGGCGCTTCGACTGGCTCGGCCGGGGTTTGCAGGTGCGCCGCGTTCTGGCTGTACTCACGCAGGTAGACAATGAACTCCTGCAACAGGCGGTCCCACAGTTCCAGGTGGCTGCGCAGATGATCGGCACTCACGCCCGCCGCAACCACGACGTCCATTTCCATCACCAGGAATTCGCCTTGCAGCGACAACCGGGCAAAGCGGCGCGAGGCGTTCCACAACGCCACCAACCCAACTGGCAACTCGCCCTGTACCCGCAAGGCACAACTGAACGTGAAGTCCAGGTACTGGCCCGCTGTCGGCGCAGGATTACCCAAACGCACCGCGAAGCCGATGCCCTGGCTGGCACTGAGCAGCTGCACGATACCGTTCTGCTCGGTTTCATTGACCCGATAGCCCGCGGCCTGCAACCACTCGGTCAGGGATTTTGCACCAACGTATTCAATCATTGAGGTCATGTTCGCTTCTTCCTTGTTCTGTTCAGTGAGTGATCGAGGCCTGGGGGGCATCGAAACGGTTCTTGTAGAGATCATCGCCAAACCCCTGGGCCAGCTCTTCGAAACGTACCCGGGCCTTGGCCGCGAACGGCTGGCGGATCTTCACGATGTCGGTCACATCAATGGTTTCGTAGGCATGCAGCAGCGCCTTGGCGACTTCGTACATTTGCTGATTCTTGACCGAACATTGCTGCACTTGTGTGTCACGCTCGGTCAATTGCGCCTCCAGGCGAGCGCGCTCGGCCTCTTTGCCGCGAGCCAGGACCAGCAGCTCGTCGTAGGCTTTCTTGAACTTGCCAATTTGCTCGTTGCTGGCCGCCACCTGGGCCTGGGCCTGGCTTTGCAGGTTTTGCTGATGCCCAGCCAGTTGCTCATTCAGGCCCTGGGCCTTGGTCAGTTGTGCGGTCAATTGCTTGATCTGCGCCTGGGCTTCTCTGGCCTGGCTCTCGGCAGCCTGGCGAGCGGCGCTGGCCTGGGCCTGCTCGCTTTGCAGGGCCTGCAACTGGGCGGTGGTGCTGCGCAGTTGTGCCCGCAGCCGCTCTTCCAGGCCTTCGCCATGAGCCACGCCACTGAGCAGCAGGCCCAGCACCAATAACGCGGCCGGGCATGGGTATTTGGCTCGCCTTTTCATGAGGCCTCCCTGCGCTTAGAAGCGCGTGTTGATTTCAAGCTGCAAGACATCGATGTCGTACGGCGCGCCGTACACCGCTTCGGAACTCAACCAGCGACCGGTGGCGAAGACGTTGCTCGCCAGGCCATAGTTGCCACCCAGGAAATAACCCTTGGCGTTGGTGCCACCCAGATGGAATGACGAATCGTTGAAGCCGTCCGGCAAGGCATCGGGCTGGATGTACTTGTAGCCGGCGAACAGGTTCCAGTCGCCCTCGCGCTTGAGCTCCAGCGAGTTGCCAAGGGTGAACTGGAGCATCCAGGCGTTGGCGCCGCTTTCCACCTCGCCATTGCTGTCCAGGTTGTTGGCGAACTGCCCCTCGGAGCGCTTGCGCATCTCGCCTTCGTCGTAGCCCAAGTTGTGGACGTAGTGGGCCTGGCTGCGCAGTTTCAGGTCTTCGGGAAGATCGGTGTCCAAGGCCAGATTCAGGTCCAGCAGGTTGAATTCCGAGGCCAGGCCGACGTATTGCGGCTGTGGCGTGGTGGACGGGTTGAGGGGATTGGGCGTGATGTCACGCAACAGGAACACGGTGTTGCCCTTTTGCATGAACGCAACGCGTGAACCGTCGCTGTCGCAGCCTGGATCACCGGCCCAGGGCTGGCACGGCGAAGAACGCTGGCCTTCGATGTCGTCGAAGCGGTAATAGGCCAACGCGCCCTTGATCCGGTTGCTGTCGTTGATGGCCCAGTTGGCCCCCAGTTGCGCACCGTACAGCCACTTGTTGTCGCTCTCTTCCTTGTCGCTGCCATTGCTGGTGCTGGTGTCGTTGGTGTACTCCACCGGGAACGCGCCAACGGTACCGAACACGCCCCAGTCCTGATTGAGCTTGTGGTTGAAGTTCGCCGCCACACCGTCGAAGTTCAGGTCACCGGAATACAACAGGTCGGTGGAGAAGAACGGGTTGGCGAAACGCCCGCCGGTGAGGGTCAATTCGTCCGAAGGCTTCCAGGTCAGGTAGCCTTGGTCGAGCCAGATGTCTTTCTTGCCAAAGCCACCACCGAGGGTCTGAGTGGTGGACACCGGATTGTTGTCCGAGCCGGTGCCGATGCGGATACCCGCCGTCCATTGCGGGGCAATCACGGCCTTCATGCCCAGGCGTGCGCGCAGGCGGAACAGGTTCTCGCGGTCTTCACGGGTATTGAGCAACGGCGGCAGGCTGGAGCTGCTGTTGGGGTTGACGTCGTAGGGCCCCTTGTCATTGAGCCGGGCGAAGTCGACGATTTCGTTGCTGTTGGTGCCCGAGTAATAGCGCGACTCATCCCGCAGGCGAATGTCGCCGTCAAAACTGATGCGCGAAACCCAGTCCGGGAAAGTATTGGGTTGGGCCCAGTTTTCCTGCTTGGCGGTGGCCATGACTTCAGCCTTGACCTGGTCGCGGATCTGCTCACGCACGATGTTCGGCACGTATTGCACCCGCACGTCCCCCGGCGCACCGGCCGGCGCTGCGGCAACCGCCGTGGTCGCCTGGCGGGCCTGCACGGCTTCCCGTTCAGCCTGGGCGATCAAGCCATCGGCCTGATCCTGTTTCAACACGCCCTGCTGCACCAGCAGGCGGATCAGATTGATCGTGGCGTTTTCCGAAGGCGCCGGGGCGGCCAACGAGTGCCCGGACAGGCCCAGAACGATCAGGCCGACTGCCCACGACAATCGATTCACATTGGAAATCATCTGCACACAACTCCTGTTGGCAAACTTTCTAGAACTTCGACTAGCCCGGACGCTTTCCTTTAAATGTCATGCGTACAGGTATCTTCAGGGAGGCCGGTGGCCGTTCATTTAAATGCCGCGAAGCGCGCAGCGAAGCGATGACTTTCTCGTCGGTCTGCGGGTTGCCGCTGGACTTCGCCAGTTCCACACGGGTGACTTCCCCCGAGGCACTGATCCAGACATCGGCCTGCAACGTGAACTCCAGCCTGCGAAGCTCGGGGTCATCGCGCAGCAGACGCTGAAAGGAAACAGCCATCATCTGGCCGTAAGTGGCGTTCCCCAGCCCACCGCCACCGCCTGCCCCGGCCATGCCACCGCCCTTGCCGGCACCGATGTTGAAGGCGTCATTGCCGGACTGGGCATCGCCGTCCATCTGCATCGGATTCGCCAGGTCATCGACTGGCGACGGCGGCGCCTCTTCCTCGGGCTTGACCTCTTCGGGCTCCGGAGTCGGCTCTGGCTCGACCACCTTCTCCTCGACCTGAGGCTCCGGCTCCTTGGGTTTCTCCGGCGGTGGTGGGGGCGGAGGCGGCAACGGGATGATGGTCGGCACCTTCGGTGCTTCACGGCGCACGCCACTCATGTCGTTGGCCCACTGCCACAGCAGCCAGGCCGCGACGGCGCCCAGCAGCAGGCCGGCGGCCCACTTGAGCAGGCGCAGCGGCGAAGTCTTCACCGGGGGCGGATCGATGGGAAGTCTGGCGGTCATGGTCAGCCCTGGCTCGGTTTGCCGGTCACCAGACCGACCTGGGACAGTTCCAGACGCCGCAACAGATCCAGCACTTCGATGACTTTCTGGTACTGCACCGTGGCGTCGCCGCGCACGATGATCGGGAAGTCCGGGCTCTGGGCCTTCTCGATGCGCAGGCGCTCTTCCAGCTCGGCCAGGGTCACCGGGTAGGCATCGAGGAACACCTGCCCGCCGTCGTTCACCGAAATCGCCTTGGTCTTGGCCTCGGACAACGACACCGAGGCACTGGCCTTGGGCAGGTTGATCTGGATACCCGACACCTGGGCCGTGGCGGTGAGGATGAACATCACCAGCACCACCATGAGCACGTCCACCAGCGGCGTGATGTTGATGCTGTCGACCGCCGCGTCATCGTCGTCATCGTGTGAAGCGTTTACGCTAGCCATGGCGATTTCCTCAGGCCGGTACGGACGATGGGGCGTGATGATTGCGCCGATGCGCCGCTTCACCGGACTGGCCTTCGCCGTGCATCTCCGCCAGGCGCGTGATGAACTCGTCGACGAACACGCGCATGTCGGCGCTGACTTCCTTGTTGCGGGTGATCAGGCGGTTGTAGCCAAACAGTGCAGGTATCGCGACGAACAGCCCCATTGCTGTGGCGAGCAATGCCGCGGCCATGCCCGGGGCAATGGCGTTGATGTTCACGTCACCGGCCATGGCCGTGCCGAGGAACACCACCATGATCCCCAGCACGGTGCCAAGCAGGCCGATGTACGGGCCGCCGGCGATGGCGTTGGACAGGGTCGAGAGCTTCGAGCTGAGCTGCTGGTTTTCCCGGGTACGCACGCCATCCATGGAACAGCGGATCGCTTCGATGGTGGCCGCCGACACCGACGAAGTGTCGGCGCCTTGCTCGCGACGGGTGCGGATTTCCTTGACGGCCACCAGGTACAGGCGCCACAGCGACGAATGTTGCAGGCGCTGGGCGAGGTCCTGGTCGTCGGCGAACATTTCCAGGCGCGTGCCGATCCTGGCGAATTGTTCACGGAAGGCTTCGTTGGCCGCGCTGAGACGGCTGACCATGCGGTTCTTGCGGATCATGATGATCCACGACTGGAACATCATCAGCACCAGCACCCCGATGATCACCCAGGCGTCCATCGGCACGGCGTTGAGCAGGAAACCCAGGCTGCCGAAACCGAAGCCGGACTGCTCTTCATCGACGCCGTAGGCCACCAGTTTCGATTCGGCGCCCTGGGCATTGGCGTCAGCCAACAACAGTGGCGCCGGGCGGGCGACCTTGGACAGGCGCGCTTCGTCCATGGCCCCACCAAATGGCGCGAAGGCACCGGCGGACACGTCTGCGCCCAAGGCCATCGGCGAGTTGAACGCGGGCATCGCCACCGCCAGGCTCGCGGTTTCACGCCCATTGACGTAGAGCACGACCCGGTCGCCCGAGGCGGTCAACGCCAGGTGCTGCCACTGGCCAGGATTCAGCGGCTGAGTCGAGACCGCACGCTGGTCATTGATCGCAACGAACGGCACACCCTGGTTCACGCCGATCAACAGGCTGGTGGCTTCGCGACGGGCCAGGATGATCTGTTCGCCACTGGCCTGGTCCTGACGCAGCCAGGTACTGAAGGTGAACGCCGCACCGGCACTGTGTTGCAACGAAGGGCTGGCGGGCAACAGTAGCGGCTGGCCGTTGAACTGCAAGGCATGCCCGATCACGCCGTCGATGCTGACACCGGCTGCGCCCTGGGCATTGTTGCCGTAGGCCGTGGTATCCCGGGGCGGTACACCGGTGGCGCCTTCAAAGTGATACAACGCGGTGTAGTCCGGGTCGAAGGTCAACTGGCCGCTGCCTGTGGCTGGCGCCTTCTGGTTGCCGTAATACATCCACATGTCCTGACGCTGACCGCCCTCCACATTGGGCACATCGACCCAGATCAGCGCCATGCCCATCAGCGGGTCGAAGCTTTCGATCTGGTGATTGAGCACGGTCTTGTCGTCGGCACTGACGAAGCGCAGGTCCGAGCCGTCTTCCTTGACCCCGTCGAAGGTGAAGTTGCCGGTGTGCAGGCGCACCAGCAACGCCGTGCGTCCCAAAGCCTGGGCGATGGCGGCGCCCTGGGGGGTGGTGTCCACCGAAATCTGTTTGCGATAGTGCCAATCGTCCTGCCACCAGGCATTGGCGGTCGCCGGAAGCACCAGCCCCAGGCAGATAAACAGGGATAACAGTAAGCGTTGCATGGACATGACTCCTGGGTTCAAAACGTCGCTTGCAGGTTGAAGTGCAGGCGCGATTCCTGTTTCGAGGTGTTCGGCCCTTCGAGCAGCGGATAGCCCCAATCGAGGCTGCCGGACAGCCATTTGCTCAGGCTCGCGCGGGTGCCGAGGCCGACGCTGGCGAGGCTGTAGTCGGCTTCCTGATCGGGCAGTTCGTCGCGCAGGTACAACTGCGCGCCTTCGGCGAAGGCATAGAAGCGCCACTCCTGGACATAACTGCCGAGAAACTTGGCCAGGGACGGGGTGCGCAGCTCCTGGGACAGCAGGTAGCCGTCATCACCGGTGCGCTCGGCGGCCAGGTAGCCACGCACCGAGGTGGCGCCACCGGCCGAGAATTGTTCGTTGGAAACCAGCGGCCCGGAGGCGAGTTGGAAGGCGGCCTTGGAGGCAGTCTGCCAATCATTGGCGAAGGTGAAGGTGTAATTGCCGTCGCCCTTGAGCACGGCGAAGCTGGGGCTGGCGCGATAGCGCTTGTAGTCGAATTCTTCGTCGGAGCTGCCGTAGCCCAGCAGACTGCGGGTACCCGCCACCAGGCTCAGGCCAAGGCCCAACTGGCTGGTTTCGGTGTAGCGAAAGCCGTTGTAGGCGAAGGTGAATGGCGCGTACTTGAGCGGTGCCTTGTCGCTGGCGCCGCCCAGGTTCAGCTCTTCCTCGAAGTCCTTGAAATCGACCCCGACCGAAAAGCTGTTGGCCCATGCCCCCGTGGACGGCAGGCTGTAGATCGCCGACACCCCATAGGAATGGCCTTTGCCCAATACGTTGCTACCGCCGACGGTCGCCACGTTGCTGTCGGATTGGTAACCCGAGAACTGCACGCTCCAGCGTTCGCTCAACGGCGCGGTGTAGGAGCCCGACCAGACCTTGGCATTCTCGGTGTCCTGGGGCGCGGTGAAGAAGGTCAGCGAAACGCTGTGGCCCAGTTGCCAGAGGTTGTTGTAGCCCAGGCTGGCGACGGTGCGCAGCTTCTCGGTGTCGGCGCTGTAGTCGTTGTTCAACCCCAGGCTGGCCTGCCAGGGGTCCTGGTCTTCGACTTGCAAATCCACGTCCATGGTGCCGGGGCGCTGGCCTTCGCGCACCAGCGGCATGACCTGGCGCCCCGGGGTTTTGTTAAGCAGCGCCAGTTCTGCCTGGACCTGGGCGAAATCGGGCACCTCGCCTTCCTTGAGCGCTGGCACGTCATCACGAATTTCGACGGGGGAATAATGCTTGGCCCCCACCACCCGCACCCGGCCAATCTTGGTCTCGCTGACTTGCAGGTAGACGATGCCGTCTTCGACTTTCTGCTCTGGCAGTTCGACGAACACCGATTGATAACCCCGGGCCTGATAAGCCTTCTGCAAGGCCTCCCGGGCGCCCTCGATGTCGCTCAAGGCCTTTTGCGGGCCAAGGAACGGGTACACCGCTTCCTCGATGGCCTGGGCATCGAGCACGGTGTTGCCCCGGACGAAATACTCGTTCACGTCCACCAGGCGCGTCGGTGCCGCTTCGGCCTCCTGCCCTCCTTCTGCAGCGATTGCCGACGGCCCCCCGACCGCCAGCAGCAACCAGCCCCACAGCGCCGGCCGCGATTTGAAGAAATGCTCCACACCACCCCCTGAATTCAAAGTACGGCTCAATTGCTTGCGGTCGATGTCGTGGCGTGCCGGGCCAGCCAGGTGTGCAAAAGCGCGAAATTCAAGGAGAACTCCGGCATTTGCAGCAAGGCGCCACAGAACACTTCACCGATGATTTTCTGGATGAGCCGCACTGCCCGCGCGTCGCCCAGCAGTGTGGCGAGGTCTTTGCTCAGGACGTTGAAGCTCCAGACCTTCTGGTTCAGGTCCAGGCCGACGAACCAGCGAAACAGCAGGTTGTAGTTGAGTTGCTCGTAGAGTTGCTGCTCGCTGGGCACCGAATAGAGCAGTTGTAGCAGGAGGATATGCATGGCGGTTTGCGGTGCGATCAGCATCTGGGCGCTGGCATTCAGCCCCTGCAACACATCGCGATGGTCATCCAGCAGGTCGTCGATCTGCGGGCGTAGCAAAACCAGTGAATGGCCCTGCGGAATGTAGCTGGACACTTCCTTGAGCGCGCCCTGCCAGTCATCCTGGGAAACAATCCAGACCCACGGCGCGCCGTAGCGATACACCGAGACCGGCTGCTTGCGCGCCGCCTCGACGATCTTCGACAGCCGCTGGTCAAGCTCCTGCATGCCCACTTTCGAATAACGTTCCATAGTCCCCATCGCCTCACTCCCGGCTTCGCGCCCCGGCTCCAAAACGACCTGAAAGGTCCCCTTGAACACGTCACACAGGCATGACGGGAATGGCGATGTGCTACCGAACTTTTGTCATGAAAGCTTCATTTTGGAGGGCAAGCAGGGGGTGGGATCTTGTGGGAGTGTTCAACCAAGTGATGGGCGACACCGAACCCTGTGGCGAGGGAGCTTGCTCCCGTGGGGCGCGAAGCGGCCCCGGACCTGCCGACTCGGTGTGTCAGGAAAATACCTTGGGGGCCGCTGCGCAGCCCAGCGGGAGCAAGCTCCCTCGCCACGGGGCAATGAGTACCGGCCCTATCGCGACCAGGTCGCTCCCACAACAGGTTCTCGGGTGTTCACGACAATGACGTCCACCGTCAACCTCCTGTGAGAGCGAGCCTGCTCGCGATGAGGCGATGAGGCCGCCAGGTTCCGCGGGCTATTGGTGCTGCACCTGCACCATCGAACTCACCTGCACCCGCGCCTGCATCTGTTCCGCCCCGCCCCCCCGGCGCATGCCGCGTACCGGGCAGGCGTCGAGGTAGTCCAGGCCGACCGCCAGTTTCAGGTGGCGGTCTGGAAGGGTCAGGCGGTTGGTCACATCGAAGCTGTACCAGCCATCATCCAGCCAGGCCTCCGCCCAGGCGTGACTCGCCAGGTGGCTTTCATCCTCGGTGCACAAATAGCCGGAAACATAGCGCGCAGGAATGCCCAGGCTGCGAGCGCAGGCCAGGAACGCGTGGGTATGGTCCTGGCAAACCCCCGTCCCACCGGCAAACGCCTCGGCGGCTGTGCTGTTGACCGCGGTCGTGCCAGGGCTGTAGGGCATCCGCGCCGCCAAACCGTTCATCAGATCGGTCAAGGCCGTACGATCACGCCGGCCGGCGCATTGCTCGACGGCGAAGGCGCTGAGGGTCTCATCCGCCTGGGTCAGGCGACTGGTGCGCAGGAAAGGTAGCGGCGACTGGTTATCCGGTTCCATCGCGATGGACTGATGGATTTCCACCTCGCCATAAGCTGTCAGGATCAAGGCACCGTGGGGCTCGTCCATGGTCATCACATGCAGGATGTTGCCATAGGGATCAAGCTGGCTGCGGACCAGTCGCGGCAGTTCCAGGTGCCATTGCAGGATACGCTGGCGCTGAGTGTCCCGGGGCGTCAGGCGCAGGAACTGGATGCTGGTGCAGACTTCATCGGCGTAGCTGTAGGTCGTGTCGTGGCGTATGGACAGTTTCATACGACCTCCAGGTAAGACTCATGGACGGTCTGGCCCAAGTGGCGGATCTGCCCAATCAAGTCGGTCAGCCATTGATGCAGGCCCGACGCCAGGATCTCATCGATCCCCGAATAACGCAGGCGTGCATTCAGTTCGGCGGCCAGGCGTTGCGCTGGCCGGCCGTTGTTGCCCGGCAGGCTGGCGAGAATGTGGTCCAGTTCCTCGATGCAGGCATGCAGCGAGCGCGGGACGTCAGCGCGCAGCAGCAACATCTCGGAAACCTGCTCGGCATTGGGCGCATTGCGGTAGATCTCGTTGAACGCCTCGAACGAAGACAACGCGCGCAACAAGGCACTCCACTGGTAGTAACCACGGGCCGAGTTGTCGCTGACCTCCTCCGATTCCTCGCCGAACATCTCATAGCGGGCGTCCAGCAACCGCAGCGTGTTGTCGGCCCGTTCGATAAAGGTCCCCAGGCGAATGAAGCAGTAGGCATCGTTGCGCATGATGGTGCCCGACGTCGCGCCACGAAACAGGTGCGAACGCTCCTTGACCCACTCGCAGAAATGGCTGATGCCGTAGCGCCCCAGGCCGTTGCTGGCGATGTTGCGCATTTCCAGCCAGGTGGCGTTGATGTTCTCCCACATGTCGGCGGTGATGCGCCCGCGCACGGCATGGGCATTGGTCCGCGCAGCTCGCAGGCAGCTGTAGATACTGCCGGGGTTGGTTTCGTCCAAGGCGAAGAAATGCAGCATGCGCTCGGTGTTGAGCGCGTCATAACGGGCGTTGTAGTCGTCCAGCGTACCGGCCGCCAGCAGCGACATCGCCAGTTCCGCATGGCCATCGCTGCGCCCGGCCTGGGGCATCAGCGACAGCGAATAGCTGACTTCGAGCATGCGCGCCAGGTTCTCGGCGCGCTCCAGGTAGCGGGACATCCAATAGAGGTCCGAAGCAGTTCTTGAAAGCATGTCTTAGTCCTCCACTACCCAAGTGTCTTTGGTGCCGCCGCCCTGGGACGAGTTCACCACCAGCGAGCCTTCGCGCAGCGCCACGCGGGTCAGCCCGCCAGGCACCAGGCGCGTTTCCTTGCCCGACAGCACGAACGGACGCAGGTCGATGTGGCGCGGTGCGATGCCGCTCTCGACGAAGGTTGGACACGTGGACAGACTCAAGGTGGGCTGGGCGATGTAGGCTTCAGGCCGAGCCTTGAGGCGCGCGCGGAAATCTTCGATCTCCGCCGCGCTGGCAGCCGGCCCGACCAGCATGCCGTAGCCGCCGGAGCCCTGGGTTTCCTTGACTACCAGATCCGGCAGGTTGGCCAGCACATGGGACAGGTCCTGGGGCTTGCGACACTGCCAGGTGGGCACATTCTTCAGGATCGGTTCTTCGGTGAGGTAGAAGCGGATCATTTCGTCGACGTAGGGGTAGATCGACTTGTCGTCGGCCACGCCGGTGCCGACCGCGTTCGCCAGCACCACATTGCCCGCGCGGTACACGGCGATCAGCCCGGGCACGCCCAACATCGAATCGGGGTTGAACGACAGCGGGTCGAGGTAGGCATCGTCAAGGCGACGATAAATCACGTCCACCTGTCGTGGGCCGGCGGTGGTGCGCATGTACACATGGTCGTCACGCACGAACAGGTCTGCGCCCTCCACCAGTTCCACGCCCATTTCACGGGCCAGGAACGCGTGCTCGAAATAGGCACTGTTGAAGCGCCCCGGGGTCAGCACCACGGCGGTGGGGTTCTCGAGGGGGCTTGAGCTCTTGAGGGTGTCGAGCAGCAGGTTCGGGTAATGATCGATGGGGGCCACGCGCTGGGCGGCGAAGAGCTCGGGGAACAGGCGCATCATCATCTTGCGGTCTTCGAGCATGTAGCTCACACCGCTGGGCGTGCGCAGGTTGTCTTCCAGCACGTAATAGCTGCCGTCACCATCGCGAACCAGGTCGACACCGGCGATATGGGCGTAGATGCCCCGGTGCAGGTTCAGGCCCTGCATCGCGATCTGGTAGCCCTCGTTGGCGAGCACCTGCTCGGGCGGGATGATGCCTTCCTTGAGGATGTGCTGCCCATGGTAGATGTCGGCCAGGAACATGTTCAGGGCCTGGACCCGCTGAATGCAGCCACGCTCGACCATCTGCCATTCGCTGGCCTTGATGCTGCGGGGAATGATATCGAAGGGGATCAGGCGCTCGGTGCCCTGCTCGTCCCCATAGAGGGTGAAGGTGATACCGGCTCGATGGAACAGCAGGTCGGCTTCGCGGCGGCGTTGTTCAAGCAGTTCAAGCGGGGTGTCCGCCAGCCAGCGCGAGAAGGCTTGGTAATGCGGGCGGCAGTCACCCTTTGCGTCGTACATTTCATTAAAAAAAGCGTGGGGCATAGCCAACTCCCAGCCGCGTTCTACACGGCATTTCTTATCACTTCGTCATTCCAATGGTCTGGCCTTGCTTTGTTTTAATGAACCCTGTTTCTCCGTGATACCTCGATAGCAG
The DNA here is from genome assembly GCF_900103575.1 of Pseudomonas sp. NFACC51. NCBI lineage: Bacteria > Pseudomonadati > Pseudomonadota > Gammaproteobacteria > Pseudomonadales > Pseudomonadaceae > Pseudomonas > Pseudomonas sp. NFACC51. Next base: position 627,281 of record NZ_FMXH01000002.1, read on the forward strand.
TGGTCTCTGATCTGGCCTTTGCGTCTGGATGACGTGCGCCCCCTGATTAAATCTGCGTGGTCACTCCTGTACTGAATCCAACGGTTCGGTGGGTTTCGCTGTTGAGGTCTAGCAAAGGCTGTGCCTAAGCGCGATGCATCAAGACTGCGCTGGAAAAACCGTTACGAAGTTGTTTGAAAGCGAAATTTGTTTTCATTTATACGACAAAACGCCCCAGGAAGGCTGAAACGTTTATTTCAGCCTTCTCCAGCGAACCCTGGAACGGGTCGAATAGGTGCAAAAAGCTAGGTGTCAGGGATTCAATGCCCTGAAAAGGGGAAATTTATACTCACTGCTCGATGCCTGAGCGGGGTGCCGCGCAAAGCAACCTCCTAGACAACGCTTGGATCAAGCTCACCGGTCCAGGCCAGCAAAGCTGTCAGCAGGAAAAAACTGCCGCAGACTGTCTCCACTTTCTGCTCCCCAGCGGACGAGGTCCGGTAGCAGTGACCGAGGAAACAGCCGTCTCGAAAATCGTCACTGCGAATAAATTGCCGCCAGTTGTGCACCGGCGTACTGCGTTGCCAGTACTGACACGCTAGCATGGCGTCCTGGCTGTAAGGCACACCGTACAACCTGGCACCGACACTCAGGCCAAGCATCGCCCCGGCCTGGCCCCGGGACCAGTCGCCCGGCCTATCGTCGGCACGCCAACTTCCGTTTTCATGGCGAGCCTGACTGCTGCACGGCCTGTTCCGCCAACTCATCGGCCAAGACGTCATCCAGCAAGCAACGGCCCAGCCCTGCGCCGTAATGAAAGATCAGACTGCGATGGTGCGTGGCACTCAAGGCCCGCGCTGGAACAGACCGAACAACGGCGGTCCCACGGCGAACTCGTCCAAAAAACCCACCGACAACAGTCCAGCCGCCGAGGCGACCAGTCGGGATTATTGGCCGGGGGCTGCAAGCAGGCCTGCAGATACTCGACGACAAATGCCACATCCTCGATCAGAGGCTGCGTCTGGGTAACCAAACAGATACCTAAGGTTGCCTTCATGGACTCCATTCCTATTGGGTCGAACTTATGTGAGGGGAGCATTTGTCGCTGGCTCGGGCAGTCTGGCCAACAGGGCCACCGGCGTGTGTCGTGGCCTGGGCAATCGAGCTTCGCGCAGCCATCGCCAGGACACACACGCCAAGCATCGCCAGGCACAGTCCGGCAAGCATTGCCGCCGGGCCACTGCGGTCGAGCACCGCTCCGGCGCCAATCGGCACGAGGAGACGGGTAAGTACAAACAGGCTGGCCTGGAGACCGTAGTCGTGGGCCTGCTGGAGGCGTCGGGAGAAAAACATCATCAGGCCGAACATCAGGCTCGACACCGCCCCCATGGCCGTGGCCAATAGATAGGCCGCCGCCACCAGCCATGGGGTCGAGACCTGGAGCCAGACAGCGCTCGTCAATGCCAGCAGTGCTGACAAGGCACCGATCATGAACCACGGCGTCGCCCTTGCCGGACCCTGGTGTTGCACCACCCTTGCACCCAGTACGCTCGCCAGGACACCGACCACTCCACCGCCGACCCCGGCGATCCAGGCCACCTCTTGCACGGGCATTCCCTGGTCCAGCAACAGCGGCTTGAGGTAAAGCCACGCGGCGCCCAGGAACGGAAAACCGCTAAGCAACAACCCGATCCAGAGATGTGCGCCGGGCTGCCGGAAAAAACCCGACCAATCGACCGCCGACCGCCGGGGTGCTTGAAGACCATCGTCCTTGACCTCTTCCTCATGCAATAACCCGAGGAAGACCAACGCCACCAACAGCCCGGCGGCCATCAACAGAAACGGCGCCTGCCAGCCCCAGCGCGCCTGCACCAGCAACATGACGCCGGCGCCCACAATGGCGGCGAGAAACAGCGCGGCCGAACGGATCCCCCCGGCGCGCGACCGTTGCGTCTGTGGCAATAACTTGATGGCCAGGGCATTGACCGGGATATCGGCCCAAGTCGCCAGCACGCCGGCGACGAAAGCCAGGCCGAAGAGAAACAGGCGATTGGCGGTAATCGCCTGCTGGCTAACCAACACCAGCAGCAGCGCCAACAACAGGCACAGCACCAATGCCCAAAGTCGATAGTGTCCTTGGACTGACCGATAACGCTGTACGGGCAATGCCAACAGGAACTTGAACACCGCTGGCAGCCCCGTCAGCTGGAACAACCCGATGTCGGTACCCGACCAGCCGTGCTCACGCATGACCAGCGGAAGCCCCAGCAGCAGGTAGATGCCGGGAACCGCGAGGACGAAGTGGAGCCAGCCGAACAGCCATTGGAGTCGCCACATACGGGCGTTGTTTGCGCCGTTCATGAACCGCTCCGACGCGCCACTTGTACTGCTACCGGCGCGACCGCAAAGGCCACCTCGGGGTAATGGTCAATATTGACGAACCCGGCGCGGGTCAATGCCTCGGACAGGCTGCCAGAATGGGTGATCTGACGACCGAGCATCTGCATCGACAGGTAATAAGGCATGACCCGCCGAGCCAGATCGGGGTCGGGCGGGACCTCGGCATGAGCGCTGACCAGCACGCCGCCGGGACGCAACGCGGCATGGATTTTCTCCAGGCTCGCCGCCAGGTCAGGGACAAAGTGCAACACCGAGGAACACCAGATCAGGTCATACCCTTCACCAATACAATCGCTCGCCAGATCCCCACCACGTACTGCCAGACGCTGTTGGAGGCCGGCCTTGCTGATATTTTCCGCCGCCACGCTGACAGTCTGGGGGAAGTCGAAGACCTCGCCGCTCAGCAGCGGGTTGCCCCGGGCCAGGGCAATTGCCACCAATCCTGGCCCGCCCCCCAGGTCCAGGAATCGGCGGGCATGGGCGAACTCGGGGATTCCTGCCATCAAGCGCAACGCCACCTCCACCGTGACGGCCCGTTGCTCCTGGGCCAGTTGCAGACGTGCCGCGGCCGTCCAGTTCTCGATGGTGGTCGCCACGTTCGGTGCCTGCCCACTGGGCTGGCCCGCCCGTACTTGATCGCCCAACTGTCCACCAAAATGGCGAAGCCCGCGCAGGCGGAACGTCCACGCATCGCCGCAATAGTCCGGCGCCTCGGCGCGCAAATAGTCATGGGCCACCGCGGCGTTGTGGTAGCGCGGCGGTTGTTGTTGGTCACGCACCAGCAACTCCATATTCCACAACGCGTCCAACCAGTAACCGGTGTTCACGGGGTCAAGTTGCAGCTGTCGGGCAATGGCCTGCGCCGTGACGGGTACTTGCAGCAGGTTGAACAACTTCCATTCCAGGGCAATGCGCAGGACATCGGCACGCACGCCGGCCAAGGTCAGGTCCCAGTAAGGTTGCAGGGGGTGGGGTGTTGCCAGGTCGATTCCGTTCATCATTCGCAGCTCACAGTTCATAACTCACACGCAGGCCGATTTCTCTCGGCGGGCTGTAGACTCGGGCGGTGCCGCTCAGGTAGCCGACAGCGTCGTAACGCTTGTCAGCGGCGTTCTTCAGATAGGCACTGATTCCGTAGCGGCCAACGTCATAACCGGCAGTGAGGTTGATCAGTCCGTAGCCTCCACGGCTGTACCGGTTCGCTGAGTCCAGGTAGGTCTTGCCGACCCCATCCAGGCCGGCCTGGGCCCACCAACCGGCGGAGGCGTCGTAGCGCAGGCTCAAATGGCCGGTGAAGTCGGGGGCATAGGGATTGCGATTGCCCTGGTAATCGCTGTTGCCTTCACTGAAGCGCTCGAAACGGGTCCGGTTCAGGCCCACGGAACCGACCAGCGTCCAGTGGTCGGCCAGCAGGTATTCGGCTTCCAGCTCCAGCCCCGTGGAGCGGGCCGACGCCGCGTTGGTGATATACACCAGGCCCGGCTGGATCAACTGCTGCACCTGCATGTCACGCACGTCCATCCAATACAGGGCGGCCGAATAACGCAGGCGCTGGTCGTCCAGCCAACCTTTGGCGCCGACTTCATACGTCTTGGCCTTTTCCGGGTCATAGCCGGGGTAATCGGCGGCACTGGCGAAGGCGTTGAAACCTCCGGCGCGGAAACCTTCGGCATAGCTGGCGTACAGGTAGGCATCCGGTTGCCACTCGTACTGCAACGACACCTTCGGGGTAAAGCGTTGCCACTGCTGGCTCTGACGACTGCCGCCTTGGGGATCGATGTGCACCTTGTCCTGTTCGGTACGGGCGCCGAGGGTCAGGGTCCAGCGTTCGGCCAGGGGCATCAGCCATTGACCGAACAGGGCCGTGGTATTACCCCCCAATTGCACATCCGTGCGGGACAGGCCGACGGGCAGTTTCTGTTCGTAGGAAAGGTCATGGTCGTCGCGATCGGCATAGACGCCGAGCAGCCACTGGCTCTGGCGCCATTGGCCTTCCAGGCGAAATTCCTGGGACATGGTGTTGAAGTGGTAATCGCGACTGACATGAAACAGGTCGGCAGGCTGGAAATCGGTGTCTTGGCGCACCCGGTCATAGAAGTCATTGCGGGCTGTGATCGAACGCAGCTTCAAACCGGAGTCGAACTCATGCAGCACGTCCACGGACAGGCTGCGACCGCTGGAATGGTTCCAACTCGAGGTGCCGGAGCGCACCTGGCGCGGGGATGAGTCGGCCGCCCCCCACTGGGACCCACCGTCGCGATAATCCTGGCGGCTGTAGCGCAGGTTGACGTCAGTGGCCAGCGTGGGCGTCCAGCGCAATACCATGCGAGCACTGTGACGTTCACGATCATCGGCCTGCCCGCCGCGCCAATCGTTGTCAATGTAACCGTCCTGCTCCCGCCACTGCCCGGAAACCCCGGCGAACAGCGTCTGCGGGACCAGCGCGGTACTGGCATCAACGCCCAGGGTCCGGCTATCGCGACTGCCGCCACCGGCTTCGACCCGAGCGTATGGCTGGGCATCGGGCTGGCGAGTGTGGATACTCAGCACGCCGGCTTCAGCGTTGCGGCCATACAAGGTCGACTGCGGCCCACGCAGAATCTCGATACGTTCCACGCCCAGCAAATCATGATCGAAGCCCTGCCCCATCAAGGTCGGCACGCCATCGACCAGCATCAGCATCGAGGAGGAAAACGCCGTCGGGCTGGCGGTCAGGCCGCGCACCACCGGCAGGTTGGTGCCCGACTGGCCAAATGGCTGGAAGGTAAAGCCGGGTGTGGCTCGCGCCAGGTCTTGCAGGTCATGGATAGCGCCATTGCGCAGGTCCTCACCCGTCAACACCGACAGACTGGCGGGAACCGCTTCTTGCGGCTGTTCGATCTTGTTCGCCGTCACCGTGATCGGCGCCAATTCAGTCTGGGCCGCCACATTCACGGCCACACCCAGGCAACAACCGACGCACCAAACGCAACCACGAGCTTTCAATACAGGCTTGACCATCGCACTCCCCCATCAATGAATCAGCGACTGCCTCGTTCTGGCGATAGCAGTTGAGATACAAACATGGTATTGATTAATGCGAATAGTTATCATGTAGTTCATATGGAATCTGGATCAATCCATATGCAAGCCAGAGTCAACCAGGAGGACCCTAAAAGTGGCGGCCCTACAGAAGATTTCCCAGTCCTATCGAGTAGCGCCAACACATTCGCGGCTGATCAGCAGTGATGCCTGTGGCTGGACACGCCAGCAACTGCCGGGGGAACTGGGCGAGTGCTACTCAGAGCGCTATTTGGTCGACAATGACCTGATGGTGGTTCGTTCGCGCTATCGCCCCACGCGTCATTTGATCGAGGAAACCGTCAGCCCTCACAATCGCCACATGCTGGTCATCACATTTGGCATGCAAGGCGACTCCGGCTACAAGGGGGCCGACGGTTCGGCGGTATCATTCCGTGCCGGCTATACCACCATCACCTCGTTTCAATTGAGCCTGGGCGAACGTTGCTACGAGGCCGGGACGACGGTGTCCCAGCTCCGGCTGCTGATCGGTGAAAGCATGCTCAACCGATACATCGGCGAGCAGCGCACCCGCCAGTTACTGGGCAACGGCAATGTGCGCCAATTGGCCTTCCAAAAGACTTCGGCCACCAGCGCCAGCCACGCCACCGCCTTGGCGCGCTATCTCAACCAGGGCGCGACCGGCGCGCTGGACATGCACATCCACACCCTCAGTCTGCTGTCCGAACAACTGAAACTGATAAGCCCGCCCACCCCCTGCATCCAGAATCCGCAATTCAGCGCCAGCGACATCGAAAAACTCGACCGGGCACGGGACATCATGATCGAACAAATGGACCAGCCGTTGACCATTCCCTACCTGTGTGCAGCCGTCGGGCTCAATGAATTCAAGCTCAAGGAAGGCCTGCATCACCGCTTCAATTCCACGCCCCATCGCATGCTGCATGAGATGCGCATGCGCAAGGCCTATACCCTGCTGGAAAGCGGATGCCAGGTTGCGCAGGCGGCCTATCAGGTCGGCTACAAGTTTCCGAATAATTTCAGTGCGGCATTTACCCGGTTCTTCGGCAAATCGCCCAAGACGGTATTCGGCAAGCGTCGCTGACATTGCGCGGGCGCCTGGGTGATTCCAGGCGTCAAACCTGATCTGCCGTCTTGGAGTCTCCCAGGCTCAAGGCCTGAATCGACGGAAAAAAAATGCCCGGATCCAAGGTCCGGGCATTTTTTATTGAGCGCGATCAGAACGTCACGCTGGCACTCAGCCGTGCGGTACGCGGCTCCCCTACCGCGACCTGCAACTCGCTGCCGGTGGAGGACGGGTAGTATTGCTTGTCGAACAGGTTATCCACGTTCAACTGCAGCGAGGTCTTGTGGCCCAAGACCGGCGACTCCCAGCGCAGGAAGGCGTCGGCCACCGTGTAGCTGCTGAGCCAGAAACTGTTGTCGTTGTTGGCGGCCCGTTCGCCAACGTACCGCGCTCCGCCCCCGGCGTGCCAGGCACCGAACTCGGCGGGAACGTTGAGGTGATGGGTCAGGTACAGGCTGGCGTTGTGTTTAGGCGCGTCGGCGAGACGATGGCCTTCGTTTTTCGGATCGTCGAGGATCTCCGTGTGGGTGTAGGCGTAGGTGCCGATCAGCTCCCAGCGCTCGGAAAGGCGACCGGTGATGTCGAGTTCCAGGCCTTGGGAGCCGACTTTTCCGGCGGCTTCTGCGATGTTTTTTTCGCCGACCAATCTATTGGTCACGACGTTCGTTTTTTCGATGTCGAACAACGCAAGATTGATGTTCAATCCTGGCAACGGATCATATTTGGCCCCGATCTCGTAGCTGCGCCCTTCCTCTGGGTCGAAGGTACTGCCGTTATCGTCCACCGTGTCGTTCGGCTTGAACGAGCGACTGTAGTTACCGTACAGCGACAGCTCCTGCGTGGCTTTGTAGACCAGGCCGAGGAACGGCACGAAGGCATCGCCGTTATCATCCCGGTTGAGCTTGTAAGCGCTACCCAAACCCTGGTCGCTGTACTGGTCGTAATGTTGATAGCGACCGCCGAACACAAGGATCCAGCGATCATCGAGATGCCAATTGTCCTTGAGATAAATGGAACTGGAGGTCAACTGGTTGCGCAGGTCGCTTTGGGGAGCATTGACAACACTGGGCTCGCTTAGACCGCCATAAACCGGTGCGTTGATGTCGAACCCCGGCGTTGCGGGGCCACGGTAGGTCTTGCCGCGAAATTGATCTGACACTTGGTTGTCGACGCCGACCAGCAAGTCATGACGCTGCCCGAAAAATTCCTGCTTGCCCAGGAAGTCCCAACTGGCATAACGAGTTTCGTCGTCGTAATGAGCACCATTGGCGGCTCGCTGAAAAACACCGGTTTTCGACAGACTCGGCTGCGCAATCGAAAGACTGTACCGATCATTGTTCCAGCCATAGGTCACGCGGGTTTTCCACGCCTCGCTCAGCTCATACTCGAAACGCGCCGTCGCTGTCTCGCGAATGCCCACGCTTTTGGCCCAGGGCTCGTCCAGGCGCTTGTCATAATCGATGTCCGCCGGATGTCCATTGCGGAACACTGTGCCCCGGTCAAAGGGATTGGAATATTCGTTGTACTCATAGCTGAGATTCAACGAGGCCCGCTCCCCCGTCCAAGCCAGGGACGGCGCGACCAGCGTGCTCTCGTTGACCCCGTAGTTGCGCCAGTAATCCTCGTGACCACGCTCGGCAATCAAGCGATAGGCCAGGCCGGTGTCTCCCAATGGCCCGGTGGTGTCCAAGGCCATGGTGCCGCCGCCTTCGCTGTAGGCCGAGCCGCTCAGCGTGGTGCTTTGCGTGTATTCCGGTTTCTTGCTGATGACGTTGACCAGGCCGCCGGGCTCCAGCGCGCCGTACAACATCGAGGCCGGGCCCTTGAGCACTTCGACGCGGTCGGTGGTGGCGCTGAAGTTGTGGCCCAGGTTCGAACGCACGCCGTCGCGCAGGATCGAGCCGTCGTCGTTGGTGCCGAACCCGCGCTTGACCAGCGAATCCCTCGAGCCACCCAGGGTATTGCCCTGGCTGACGCCGCTGACGAACTTCATCGCATCGGCCAGCGAGCGCACCTGATAGTCGGCCAGGGTCTGCTGGGTCACCACGTTGATCGATTGCGCCTCTTCCTTGATCGGTACATCGCTCTTGCTCGCCGTGCTGGCTTGCGACGTCGTATAGCCCTCGTCCTGAGTGACGCGACTGCCCTGGATGTCCGTGGCCGGCAGTTCGAGAGCTGCCTGCGCCCACACCGGGCTTGCGATGAAGCAGTAAGACAACGTCGGCAATACACACTTGATGAAGACGTTGCGATTAGCGAGAGGGGTGGAACGATTCAAGACGCGCACTCACAGAGGGTTGGAAATGCGAGGGAATATACTTTGAGAATGATTCCCAGTAAATCTTTCTAACATCTCCCCGCTTGACTCTGCGCACAAACGAGGGCGCCGGATAATGAGTCCGGCGCCCTCGTTTGTTTCCCTCTCCCAGTCTTGGGCTGATCAGTGGTCGATGGCAGCACCGGCTCCTCTCGGTATGCGAATGTCTTCGACCAGGTGCTGGATGTGCTCCGGTGGCGGCGCGGTAAAGCGCGACACCACCACCGCGGCCAGGAAGTTGAAGACCATCCCCAGCGTGCCGATGCCTTCAGGGGAAACACCCAGCCACCAATGTTCAGCCGTGTTCATCGTCGGGTTGATGAACTTGAAGTAGACGATGTAGGTGAATGTGAAGGTCAGCCCGACAATCATCCCGGCGATCGCTCCTTCGCGGTTCATGCGTTTGGAGAAGATCCCCATGACAATGACCGGAAAGAAGGAAGACGCCGCCAACCCGAAGGCGAACGCAACCACCTGGGCGACGAACGCGGGTGGATAGATGCCAAACAATCCGGCAATCAGCACCGCCACACCGGCGGCAATGCGTGCCGCGAGCAACTCCTGCTTCTCGTTGATCCTGGGCATGATGTTGCTCTTGAGCAAATCATGTGAGACAGACGTGGAGATCACCAGCAACAGCCCCGCAGCCGTGGAAAGCGCCGCCGCCAGGCCACCGGCAGCGATCAATGCGATCACCCAGCCCGGCAGGCCGGCAATTTCGGGGTTGGCCAACACCATGATGTCGTTATCGACGTAGAGTTCGTTGGCCACTGGCGAGAGCTGGTTCTTGAGCAATCGCTGCTCATGCGCCCCGCGCTCATCAGTAAAACTCGGCGCCCCGACCAGGGCCGCACCCGGGCTGTACTGGATGATGCCGTCGTTGTTCTTGTCCGCCCACGCAATCAGTCCGGAGTTTTCCCAGGCTTTGAACCAGGCTGGCGCGGTGGCATAACTGACGTTGGGAATGGAGGTCAGCAGATTGGTACGTGCGAAGGCCGCCACGGCCGGCGCGGTGGTGTAGAGAATGGCGATGAACAGCAATGCGTAGCCTGCTGACTTGCGGGCATCACGTACGGTCGGCGTGGTAAAGAAACGCACGATCACATGGGGCAGGCCCGCAGTACCGACCATCAGCGCCATGGTGATGAAGAACACGTCCATGGTCGACTTGGTGCCATCGGTATAGGCGCTGAAACCCAACTCGGCACCCAGACCGTTGAGCCGCTCGATCACGCTCTGCCCCGAACCGCCCACTTCGCTGATAAAGCCCAACTGCGGTATTGGGTTGCCGGTGATCATTATCGAGATGAAAATCGCCGGCACCATGTAGGCGAAAATCATCACGCAATACTGCGCCACCTGGGTGTAGGTGATGCCCTTCATGCCGCCCAACACCGAATAAAAGAATACGATGGCCATGCCAATCATGACACCGACGTTGATATCCACTTCCAGGTAACGGGAAAAGACGATCCCGACACCGCGCATCTGTCCCGCCACATAGGTGAAGGAAATGAAGATCACGCAGATCACTGCCACCACCCGCGCCGTCTGCGAGTAATAACGAGCCCCGACGAACTCGGGTACGGTGAACTTGCCAAATTTTCGCAGGTACGGCGCCAGGCACATCGCCAACAGCACGTAGCCCCCGGTCCAGCCCATCAGGTAGACGGAACCGTCATAACCGGCGAAGGCAATGATCCCGGCCATGGAGATGAACGAAGCCGCCGACATCCAGTCAGCACCGGTGGCCATGCCGTTGAGTACCGGATGCACGCCCTTGCTGGCGACGTAGTACTCGCTGGTGGAACCGGCACGCGTCCAGATTGCAATCGCGATGTACAACGCGAAGGAGGCGCCTACGACCAGATAAATCAGGGTTTTTGTGTCCATGTGCGCCGCCCTCAGTCTTCGTGGACGTCATATTTGCGATCGAGCTGATTCATCTTCCAGACATAGAAGAAAATCTCGAGCACAAAGACGTAGATGGAACCCTGCTGGGCAAACCAGAACCCCAAGGGTGTACCGAAGAAACTGATGGTGTTGAGTGCATCAACCAGCAAAATGCCGAAGCCGAACGACACCAGGAACCAGATAGCCAGCAAGACCAGCATCCAGCGTAGGTTTTCCGTCCAGTAGGCACGCGCAGCCTGTTGCTTTTCAGTGGACATGGAGGTGTCCTCCCGTGTTGTTTTTATTGTTTTGCACTTCAAACCGTAGCAGTCGTCAGGCAAGGCGCAGTACGACTTTCGTCTAATTCGCTCCAACAGGTATTGACATCTCTATCTTATCGTCATGCCAGGCTGAAGAGCAGTAGAGTCTCCAGGGTGATATCAAATAGCCCTATCCGCCCCTAAAGCTTTGGCGCTCGCGGTCGAATGTATTCCATTGAGAGATTTTTTTGCCCAGGAGCAGCGGCATGCAGACGTTAAAGGCCTTGTACGAGTCTATCGAGATGCGGTTTTTCGATACCCTCACCAAAAAACTATCGAGCCTTTTCCTGTTGGTGCTGGTCAGTGGCTTGCTGTACTGGGTGGCTCTCAGCGCCCGCGCCGAGATCGTGCTGCAGTTGCGCAATGCGCAGTTGGACGGCGCCTTGCTTGGGCAGATCGAAGGTCGGCTCGACAGCCTCACCCATGCCCTGCTCTTCGGCGCGTTCCTGACGCTGTGCATGATCAGCTTCATGGTCTGGTATTTCCGTCACCTCATCGTGCGCCCCGTCACCGCCATGACCAAGGCCCTGGAAGAGATCGCCAACGGCGAAGGTGACCTGTCCAAGGACCTGCCGCTGGTGACTCACGACGAAATCCGCGTGCTGGCCGGCACTTGCAACCGTTTCCTGGCCAAGCAGCGGGAGATCATCAGCAACGTCCAGGCACTGACCGTGCACATCGCCGTCGAATCGGCCCGCTCGTTGAAGAACATCAGCGACTCCAGCGACAGTGCCACCCACCAGGCTCGCTTCGCCAAGGAAGTCATGGACCAGAGCAACACCGCCGTGGGCCGTATCGAAGAAGTGTCGCGCCAGACCCAGGGCATATCCAGCACCACCGCCCAGAACCTGAGCATGGCCCGCGACTCCTACGCCGAGCTGCTGGAAGTGACCGGCAACATCAGCGAAATCTCCAGCAGCCTCGGTGAATTTGCCACGCTGGTGAGCGCCTTGAACCAGCGTTCCTCAAGCATCAAGTCGATTGTCGGGTTGATCCAGCAGATCTCTGCCCAGACCAACCTGCTGGCCCTCAATGCCGCCATCGAAGCCGCCCGGGCCGGCGAAAGCGGTCGGGGCTTCGCGGTGGTCGCCGATGAAGTGCGGACCCTGGCACAAAACGTCAGCCGGGCCACCGATGACATCTCACGCAACATCGACGCCATGCTCGAGGAAGTCAGCTCCACCCACGAACAGACCACCCAGATCAGCCACAGCGCCCGGGAAACCCAGAAAGTGGTGGAGCGCGCCTCCGGTCATTTTGAAAGCATGATCGGCGACTTCGAATCCACCAACGGCAAGCTGGCGGACATCGCGACCCATATCCAGCAGTTCGCCGACAGCAACACGGGGATCAACGAGCGAGTCACTCAGATCCACGCCGACAGCCAGTTGATCGACCAGCGCATGCAGCATTCGGCAACGGCCACCCGCGACCTGTCCGGCGTGGCCGAAAAGGTCCAGGCGCTGCTGGGTCGCTTCGTGCTCGGCCACGGCAAGCTGGACGCCGCCATCACCCGCGCCAGCGAGTGCCGCGACACGCTCCAGGTTCGCCTGGAGGCGCTGCAAGGTGAAGGCCTGAACCTGTTCGATCAGAATTACCAACCGATTCCCGGCACCGACCCCAAGCAGTACATGACCAGCTACACCGAACGTTTTGCCCAGATCTGCCAGGAGGAATGCGACAAACTCACCCGCAGCACGCCGGGTGGCAAGGTTTCGTTCATTGTCGACAGCAAGGGCTACTGCCCGGTGAATAACAGCTGGGTCTCCAAGCCGCCAACCGGCGACCGGGCGGTGGATTTGCCGGTGTGCCGCAACAAGCGAATCTTCAACGACCCGATCGGCCTGCGTGCGGCGGGCAACGTCCAGCGTTTCCTGCTGCAGACCTACCTGCGCGATACCGGGGAAATCATGACCGAGATCGACGTACCGTTCTTCTTCGGCGGCCGTCATTGGGGCAATTTGCGGGTGGGCTTCGATGCGGCGGTGTTGTTGGCGGAGTGATCAACAGCGCAATCAAGCCAGACAACTAACCATATCCCCGGACCAAACACTACCCTGTGGCGAGGGAGCTTGCTCCCGCTCGGCTGCGCAGCAGTCGCAAAACCGGCTGATACGGTCGGCCTGAAGAACCGCCGGGGCCTGCT
>NZ_FMXH01000017.1:0-155672 GCF_900103575.1 Pseudomonas sp. NFACC51
CACCGCTTCGCTTTTGTGGCGAGGGAGCTTGCTCCCGCTGGGGTGCGAAGCGCCCCCCCAATAAACAAGTCTCGCCGCGCAATAATGGGTGAACACGCAACTTTGGGGCTGCTGCGCAGCCCAGCGGGAGCAAGCTCCCTCGCCACAGGTTCTGCATCGAACTTAAGGTCGAGTTTCACCCATAAAAAACCGGACCTTGGGTCCGGTTTTTCATGAGGCACTAGCGCCGCTTCACTCAGCCGCAGGCGCTTCTGGCTTGCGGCGCTTGAGCGGGGCCATGCCGTCCTTGCTGACCAGCGACGGGGCGTCGGCCTTCGGGCGGTTGGCGGTCTTGCGCTTGGTCGGGGCCTTGGAGCCGGTTTTCTTCTTGTCGCCCTTGGCGTCGACCTTTTTCTTCTTCACGCCAACGGCCTTGCCCGAGGCCTTGACCTTCTTCGGTCCGCCGTAGGTGCCTTTGACTTCCTTGATGGTGCGGCGCTCGAAGCTCTGCTTGAGGTAGCGCTCGATGCTCGACATCAGGTTCCAGTCGCCATGGCAGATCAACGAGATCGCCAGGCCGTCGTTGCCGGCGCGGCCGGTACGACCGATGCGGTGCACGTATTCGTCGCCGCTGCGGGGCATGTCGAAGTTGATGACCATGTCCAGGCCTTCCACGTCCAGGCCGCGGGCGGCGACGTCGGTGGCGACGAGGATTTTCACGCCGCCCTGCTTGAGGCGGTCGATGGCCAGCTTGCGGTCCTTCTGGTCTTTCTCGCCGTGCAGCACGAACGCTTTGTATTCCTGAGCCACCAGGCGACCGTAGATGCGGTCGGCCATGGCCCGGGTGTTAGTGAATACGATGGCTTTTTCGTAGGTTTCGTTGGCCAGCAACCAGTTCACGATCTGTTCTTTGTGCTGGTTGTGATCAGCAGTGATGATCTGCTGGCGGGTGGTGGAGTTCAGTTGGCTGACCGCGTTGAGCTGCAAGTGCTCAGGGTTGTTCAGCACCTTGGCGATCATCTCGCGCAGGCCCGAGCCGCCAGTGGTGGCAGAGAACAGCATGGTCTGCTGGCGATTGACGCATTCGTCCACCAGGCGCTGCACGTCTTCGGCAAAACCCATGTCGAGCATGCGGTCGGCTTCGTCCAGCACCAGTACTTCGACTTCCTTGAGGTCGAGGTTGCCGGCGTTCAACTGCTCGATCATCCGCCCCGGCGTGCCGATCAGGATGTCCGGCACCTTGCGCAGCATGGCGGCCTGGACCTTGAAGTCTTCGCCGCCGGTGATCAGGCCGGACTTGATGAAGGTGAATTGCGAGAAGCGCTCCACTTCCTTCAAGGTCTGCTGGGCCAGTTCGCGGGTCGGCAGCAGGATCAGGGTCTTGATGCTGACGCGCACCTTGGCCGGGCCGATCAGGCGGTTGAGGATCGGCAGCACGAACGCGGCGGTCTTGCCGCTGCCGGTTTGCGCCGTCACCCGCAGGTCACGCCCCTGGAGCGCGAGCGGAATAGCCGCTGCCTGCACCGGCGTTGGCTCGACAAATTTAAGCTCGGCCACGGCTTTGAGCAGGCGTTCGTGCAGGGCGAATTGGGAAAACACGGGTGCTACCTCGAAGAAATGCAAAAAAACAGCTGCATAGGGTAACGGTTTCGAGCGCGAAGGCCGAGTTTCTTTATACAAACGGCGGCAAATCAGTGCATTTTTATCAGCCGTTATTGCATCAACGGTCACTTGACCGGGCTTAAATGCTCTAATCGTCCCGTCGCGTCTTTATAGAAGAACCGTTTCGTCCATGGACATCAAACAACTCTGGGTCAACCTCCAAGACCTCTGGGGTGCCCTTGACCAGCACCCGCTCCTGCATTCCAGCCTCGCCCTGATGTTGCTGCTGGTCATCGCCCTGGTGCTTGGCCGTGTGGCGCGCTACCTGATCCTGCACGCCGCCAAGTTGCTGGGGCGCCAACCGGCCTTGAACTGGGTCAACGACCTGCGCCAGAACAAGGTCTTCCATCGCCTGGCGCAGATGACACCGTCGCTGATCATCCAGTTCGGCCTGCACCTGGTGCCGGAACTGAGCAAGACCAGCCTGGTTTTCCTCGGCAATGTCGCCCTGGCTTTCACCATTTTGTTCCTGGTGCTGGCTCTCAGTGCCTTGCTCAGCGCCCTGCTGGACGTCTATGCGCGCACCGAGCACGCCCGTACCCGCTCGATCAAAGGCTATGTGCAACTGACGAAGATGGTGCTGTATGTATTCGGCGCGATCATCATCGTCGCCACCCTGATCGACCGTTCGCCGCTGTTACTGCTGTCGGGCCTGGGAGCGATGTCGGCGGTGATCCTGCTGGTCTACAAGGACACCCTGCTGTCGTTCGTCGCCAGCGTGCAGCTGACCAGCAACGACATGTTGCGGGTCGGCGACTGGATCGAGATGCCCCAGGTCGGCGCCGACGGTGATGTGGTGGACATCACGCTGCACACGGTCAAGGTGCAGAATTTCGACAAGACCATCGTCTCGATCCCGACCTGGCGACTGATGTCCGAGTCGTTCAAGAACTGGCGTGGCATGCAGCAATCCGGCGGGCGGCGGATCAAGCGCAGCCTGTTCATCGACGCCAGCGGCGTGCGTTTCCTGCATGACGAGGAAGAACAACGCCTGACCCAGGTGCGCCTGCTGACCGACTACATCGGCCGCAAGCAGGCCGAACTCAAGGCCTGGAACGAGGCACAGGGCAACGTCGCGGCGATGTCGGCCAACCGTCGGCGGATGACCAACCTGGGCACCTTCCGCGCTTATGCACTGGCGTATTTGAAAAGCCACGCGGAGATCCAGCCGAACATGACCTGCATGGTCCGGCAGTTGCAGACCACCGCCCAAGGCATCCCGCTGGAAATCTACTGCTTCACCCGCACCACCGCGTGGACCGACTACGAGCGCATCCAGGGGGATATTTTCGATTACCTGCTGGCGGTGATGCCGGAGTTTGGGTTGAACCTGTATCAGCAGCCCAGCGGCACGGATTTGCGTTCAGGGTTGTTGCCGGCGGTGCTGGGGGCAAGCCACCTGCCGGAGCCGCAGAAGCAGGTGATCTGAAACCACCACAGATCCCCTGTGGGAGCGAGCTTGCTCGCGATAGCGGTGTATCAGAAACATAGATGCTGACTGACACTCCGCCATCGCGAGCAAGCTCCCACAGGGGTTTTCAGCGTGCAGGTAGCGGCTGGCGGATCCCCAACCGACTGATCCACACCGCCGCCAATATCACCGATCCCCCCAACAGCAACCGCCCCAACGCCTCGTGCTGGTTCCAGATGAGCAGGTTCACCAGCAGCCCCACCGGCACATGCAGGTTGTTCATCACCGCCAGCGTCCCGCCATTGACCAGGCACGCGCCTTTGTTCCACCAGTACAGCCCCAGCGCGGTGGAGACCAGGCCGAGGAACACCAACACGCCCCATTGCAGCGGCGCTTCAGGCCAGAAGTTGGCCTTGCCGAACAGCAGGAAAGCCGGCAACGCCACCATCAGCGCCCCAACATAGAAATAACCGAAACGCCGGTAATGCGGCAGGTCGCTCGGGTGGCGGGCCACCAGATGCTTGTACAGCACCTGCCCGGCTGCATAGGTGAAGTTGGCCAGTTGCAGCAGCAAGAAGCCCATGAAGAAATCCGGGTTGATCCGGTCGTAGCGAATCACCGCCGCGCCGGCCACGGCCACCAGCGCCGCGATCAGCGCCCAGGGGTTGAAGCGACGGTTCAGCGCGTCTTCGATCAAGGTCACGTGCAGGGGCGTCAGGATGGTGAAAAGCAGCACCTCGGGCACCGTCAGCACTCGGAAGCTCAGATACAGGCAGACGTAGGTCACGCCAAACTGCAAGGCACCGATCAACAACATGCCGCGCATGAACGCCGGCTCCACCTGGCGCCAGCGCGTCAGCGGAATGAACACCAGCCCGGCCAGCAACACCCGCACCAGCACCGCGAAATAACTGTCCACATGCCCAGCCAGGTACTCGCCGATCAGGCTGAAGGAAAACGCCTGGATCAATGTCACAAAAAGTAGATAGCCCATACCGCCCTCGTTTCGAATGGCGGCGAAGATAGCGCTTTTGAACGGTGGGAGCGAGCTTGCTCACGATAGCGGCGTGTCAGTCAGCATCTGTATTTCTGACCCTCCGCCATCGCGAGCAAGCTCCCACAGATACTCCACTAACTTGAAAGTTCATCCACGACCCAAGGAGTGGCCTGACGCTGGTGCCGATGGCTGGCGGCACGCTGAAGCACTCGGGTCAGCGCCTGGAAGTTTGCCGGTTTGGTCAGGACGTCATCGGCACCCCCGGCCCTGAAACGCTCTATCTCGCTGGAAAAAACACTCGCGGTGAAAGCAACGATGTAGCAAGTATCGCCCTGGGGTAACTCGCGAATTCTACGCACAGCCTCCATCCCATCCATCACGGGCATGTTGATATCCATCAGAATAATCTCTGGCGTCGAAGCCATGCAACGATTGACCGCTTCCAGGCCATCTGACGCAAGGTCGGGTGTATAACCCAACTCTTGTAGCATCGCCATGGCCACTTTCTGACTCACCGGATGGTTCTCCACCAGAAGGATATCGAGCGGATAATCCTCGGCAAAAGACGAGTCGAAGCCAACCGCCGCATGATCATCCTTGATGGGTATTTCCGAGACTGAAAAAAGCGCCAGGGGCAGAGAGAAGGAGAATGTCGAGCCTAAACCTGGCTGACTGGTGAACGTTAAAGTCCCCTGCTGCGCCTCGAGCAGATTCTTGCAGATAGAAAGACCCAACCCGCTCCCAGTGAAGCGTTGGCTAGCCGCCTCTTTAAACTGGACAAAGGGTTTGAACAGATTGTCTTGCCGTTCCGTGGGGATACCGATGCCGGTATCGCGTATGGAGAAGTCGAGCCACGCTTGAGAGCCGTAACCGCTGGTGGTGACCAGGAGCGATATTTTTCCGGCTTCGGTAAATTTGACCGCATTGCCCAGCAAGTTGATCAATATCTGGCGAAGGCAATCCATATCGGTCTTGACCAAAGGCGGTACGTCTGGGGAAAACTGCGCCTCCAGCACGATGGGTTTGTCCTGGATATTTTGCCGGATGAGTTCCATACAGGATGAAACCAGTGCTCTCACTTCGAAAACACGAGGTTTCAATTCAAGTTTGCCCGCTTCGATTTTGGCGAGATCGAGAATGTTATCGATAAGAGACAGCAGGGTCCGTCCACTGGAATGAATCGTTGTGAGAAGACGGCGTTGCTCGGGATCCAGGGCGGACCGGGCCAATAGTTCGGTCGCGCCAATGACACCGTACATCGGGGTGCGAATTTCATGACTCATGGTTGCCAGAAAGCTGGTTTTTGAACGATCAGCGTCTTCGGCGGCATTTTTAGCCTGATTCAATACCTGCTCATTGACTCGCAGTTGCTGAAGATGAGCGCGCATGCGTAAAAGGAGGAAAGCGAGAAATACCAGGATGGCCAGGATGATGTGGTACAGCGAGTCATGATTAAGTTGTTGGTAGTAGTCCGCCAAGGTAACTTCCGCCCCGACAACATACACCGTACCGTCTTGTGATTTTAAGGGGACAAAGACCGCGCGAAAATCACCCCAATGATCCGAGTAGTCGATCCAGGTTGGCTCGGTACGCTCAAAACTATCGAGTAAAGCCTGGCTGGCATCGGGATAAGGATCGAAAAAACGCACGAAATTCTTCTCTTGAATTTCTTCTTTCGATGCGCTGGAACTGATCAGGTAGGCCTTTGCACCTCGCTTGATCACGCTATAGACAAACGCAGTGCCCATGGACTCGTTGAAGCCGGAGAGGCGCTGAATGGTATCCCAGTCCTGCGCTTGCGATTTGGATTGCTTATCGACCAGATTGTCATGGTAACGGTCGCCGAGGATCGCCGAAGCCCCCAGCGCGGCATGCAGCAATTTATTATTAATGTTGTCAGTAAGGACGCTTTGCGTCTCGACATAGAGGTAGTAGATATAGCCACCTGCCCCTATGAGATAGGCTAGAAATAAGGCCCATGTTTGCCGTTTGATTTTTAACATATCACAGCCTCCCTACTGTAAATCGGCGCATAAATTACCACAGCCAGACGTCG
Source organism: Pseudomonas sp. NFACC51 (assembly GCF_900103575.1). Lineage (NCBI taxonomy): Bacteria > Pseudomonadati > Pseudomonadota > Gammaproteobacteria > Pseudomonadales > Pseudomonadaceae > Pseudomonas > Pseudomonas sp. NFACC51. Next base: position 6,106 of record NZ_FMXH01000017.1, read on the forward strand.
ACAGACTTGCCCAATCCGAGTGAGTTTGCCGCCAGCCTATCTCCCAGCCCTCAAAAGCTTGAGGGGCCGTTCATGTCAGGTAGTGGTTATTTCTATTTCCCCCAAAAAAAAGCCCGATCTCGCTAAAGCGTTCAATCGGGCTGATGCACTCAGGAGCAAAAAGTGCAAAGGGAGGTTCGATGCGCAAAACGATTTGAAGGGAAGCGCCAGGCCACTAGACCACCTGGCGATTATCCGAGGATTAACGGATCAGGCGACCTGGGACAGTTTGGCGTTGGCCTGATTCAGGCCCTTCTCCTGGAAGTCGCCGCCCAGGTTCATACCTTCGGCATGGATGAAGGTCACGTCGTGGATCCCGATGAAGCCCATGACCTGGCGCAAGTAGGGTTCTTGATGGTCAGTGCTGCCGCCGGCATGAATGCCACCACGGGCGGTCAGCACGAAGGCGCGCTTGTCGGCCAGCAGGCCTTGAGGTCCGGTGGGGGTGTATTTGAACGTCACGCCGGCACGCAGCACATGGTCGAGCCAGGCTTTCAGTGTGCTGGGGATGGCGAAGTTGTACATCGGTGCAGCCATTACCAGCACGTCCGCGGCCAGCAGTTCATCGGTCAGTTGGTTGGAGCGCTCCAGCGAGGCGTTTTCAACGTCGCTGCGCTGCTCGGCCGGCTTCATCCAGCCACCCAGCAGATTGGCATCCAGGTGCGGCACCGGATTGACGGCCAGGTCGCGAACGCTGATTTCATCGGCCGGGTGCGCTGCTTTCCACTGGCTGATAAAGGTCTGGGTCAGTTGACGGGACACCGAGTCTTGCTGGCGGGCACTGCTTTCGATGATCAGAACGCGGGACATGGCTTGTAGGCTCCATCTGAGAATGTTGTCAGTCGATGGAGTGAAGGTTAAACGCGATCATATCGATGAAAAAGCGCAAATAACTGCTGTAAAGCATCGATAAATTCGTTTATAAGCGGAGCAAGCAATATTGCCTGCCTCACTGCCGGGCTATTTCGGCTGACAGGTCAGCTTGATGCGCAGCTTGATGATGTTGCGGTTGAACTTGGCCGTGGCGTTCTTGAACTTGCCGGCGGCGACTTCGATCTTGCGGGTGCGCGGTGCCTCGGGGCCATTGTTGAAGACCACGGTACAAGCCGCGTCGGTGTTGCCATAGTTGTTGACCTGGATGGAACCGATATCGGCATCGGTGTCATAGGCGTTGTAGTCGATGCTCAGGCCGTTGAGGTGTTTTTCCACATCGATCGGGTAGGCAAACGCAGTCAGTGGCAGCAGGGCCAGCACCACACAACAGATTTTCTTCATTCGGCAGTCTCCACCAAGGGACTGCCAGCTTAGGACAAGAGGAGCTCGATATGAAAGCGCCCCGCGTAACCCTTGATCAATGGCGCACCTTGCAGGCCGTGGTCGACCACGGCGGCTTCGCCCAGGCCGCTGAAGTGCTGCATCGCTCCCAGTCGTCAGTGAGCTACACCGTGGCCCGCATGCAGGATCAGCTCGGCGTACCGTTGCTGCGCATCGATGGGCGCAAGGCCGTGCTGACCGAAGCCGGCGGCGTACTGCTGCGCCGTTCCCGGCAACTGGTGAAACAGGCCAGCCAACTGGAAGACCTGGCCCACCACATGGAGCAAGGCTGGGAAGCGGAAGTGCGCCTGGTGGTCGACGCGGCCTACCCCAACGCCCGCCTCGTTCGCGCCTTGACGGCGTTCATGCCACAAAGCCGTGGCTGCCGGGTGCGGCTGCGCGAAGAAGTGTTGTCGGGTGTCGAAGAAGTGCTGCTCGAAGGCGTGGCCGACCTGGCCATCAGCGGCTTCAGCATTCCCGGTTACCTGGGGGCGGAGTTGAGCGACGTAGAGTTCATCGCGGTGGCCCATCCCGAGCATGCCCTGCACCGCCTCAACCGCGAACTGAACTTCCAGGACCTGGAAAGCCAGTTGCAAGTGGTCATCCGCGACTCCGGCCGCCAACAGCCCCGCGACGTCGGCTGGCTCGGCGCCGAGCAGCGCTGGACCGTGGGCAGCCTGGCCACCGCCGCGAGTTTTGTCGGCAGCGGCCTGGGCTTCGCCTGGCTGCCCCGGCACATGATCGAACGGGAACTCAAGGAAGGCGTGCTCAAGCGTCTACCCTTGGAACAGGGAGGCAGCCGCAACTCGACCTTCTATCTTTTCTCAAACAAGGAAAAACCCCTGGGCCCGGCCACGCAGATCCTGATCGAATTGCTGCGCACCTTCGACACCGCGCCGCTGGATGCGCCGTTCGCCGCCCCTGAACAAGCCTGACAAGGACTTCGCCGATGGCCTATTTTGAACATGAAGGTTGCAACCTGCACTATGAGGAATACGGCCACGGTACGCCCTTGCTGATGGTCCACGGCCTGGGCTCGAGCACCCGCGACTGGGAAAAGCAGATCCCGGTGCTGTCCGCCCGCTACCACCTGATCGTGGTGGATGTGCGCGGTCACGGTCGCTCCGACAAGCCGCGCGAGCGCTACAGCATCGAAGGTTTCAGCGCCGACCTGGTCGCCCTGATCGAACACTTGGACCTCGGCCCGGTGCATCTGGTGGGTTGGTCCATGGGCGGCATGATCTGCTTTCAGCTGGCGGTGGACCAACCCAACCTGGTCAGGAGCCTGTGCATCGTCAACAGTGCTCCCGAAGTCAAAGTCCGCACGCCCGATGACTGCTGGCAATGGTTCAAGCGCTGGAGCCTGATGCGCATCCTCAGCCTGGAGACCATCGGCAAGGCCCTCGGCGCCAAGTTATTCCCCAAGCCCGAACAAACCGAGTTACGCCTGGAAATGGCTCGGCGCTGGGCAAAGAACGACAAACGTGCTTATCTCGCCAGCTTCGATGCGATCGTGGGATGGGGCGTGCAGGAACGACTGTCGCAGGTCGCCTGTCCAACCCTGGTCATTTGCGCCGACCATGACTACACCCCGGTGGCACTGAAAGAAGCCTACGTCAGGCTACTGCCCGATGCACGGCTGGTGGTCATCGCCGATTCGCGGCACGCCACCCCGCTGGATCAACCCGAACGCTTCAACCAAACCCTGCTCGACTTTTTGACCGCAACCGATTCCACCACTCAGGATCACTGACCCCATGCTGAAAAAAATCGCCCTTGCCGCCGGCACCGTATTGTTTGCCGCCAACCTGATGGCTGCGACTCCCGCCAAGGCACCCCATGTATTGCTGGAAACCACCAACGGCCAGATCGAAATCGAACTGGACCCGGTCAAGGCCCCCATCAGCACCAAGAACTTCCTTGAGTACGTGGACAGTGGCTTCTACACCAATACGATTTTCCACCGAGTGATCCCGGGCTTCATGGCCCAGGGCGGTGGGTTCACTCAAACCATGCAACAAAAAGACACCAAGGCCCCAATCAAGAACGAAGCCAGCAATGGCCTGCACAACGTTCGTGGCACCTTGTCGATGGCCCGCACATCCAACCCGGACTCGGCCACCAGCCAGTTCTTCATCAACGTGGCCGACAACGCCTTCCTCGATCCGGGCCGTGACGCCGGTTACGCAGTGTTCGCCAAGGTGGTCAAGGGCATGGACGTGGTGGACATCATCGTCAACTCCCAGACCACGACCAAACAAGGCATGCAAAACGTGCCGATCGACCCTGTGCTCATCAAGTCGGCCAAGCGCATCGACTGAAGCGGCACACGGCAAGCCTGGGCGGCGCGGGTCATCCCGCACCGCCCATTAGCAAAAAGGAGAGCCCCTGCCAGGGCATTTACAGATGGTTTTTCGCCGTTTCGAAACACTGATCGATATCTTCCGCGACGCCCCGAGCTCGGCCCCGCCGAACCGCGTCCTGCCCTTCTACACCTATTACCTGAAACAGGTCTGGCCCAGCTTCGTCGTGCTGCTGGTGGTGGGCCTGATCGGCGCGCTGATCGAAGTGGCGCTGTTCAGCTACCTGAGCCGCATCATCGACCTGACCCAGGGCACGCCGAATGTGGACTTCTTCAAGGTCCATGGCCTGGAACTGGCCTGGATGGCGGTGGTGGCGCTGGTCTTTCGGCCGATCTTCGTGGCCCTGCATGACTTGCTCGTGCACCAGACCCTGAGCCCCGGCATGACCAGCCTGATCCGCTGGCAGAACCACAGCTACGTGCTCAAGCAGAGCCTGAATTTCTTCCAGAACGATTTCGCCGGGCGCATAGCCCAGCGCATCATGCAGACCGGCAACTCCCTGCGCGACTCGGCGGTACAAGCCGTGGACGCCCTGTGGCACGTGCTGATCTACGCCATCAGTTCCCTGGTGCTGTTCGCCGAAGCCGACTGGCGCCTGATGATCCCGCTGCTGATGTGGATCGCCGCCTACATTGGCGCACTCTGTTACTTCGTGCCAAGGGTCAAGGAGCGCTCGGTGGTGTCGTCCGATGCCCGCTCCAAGCTCATGGGCCGGATCGTCGATGGCTACACCAACATCACCACCCTCAAGCTGTTCGCCCACACCAACTTCGAGCAGCAGTACGCCCGCGAAGCCATCCAGGAGCAGACCGAAAAAGCCCAGTTGGCCGGTCGCGTGGTGACCAGCATGGACGTGGTCATCACCGGCATGAACGGGCTGCTGATCGTCGGCACCACCGGGCTGGCGCTGTGGCTCTGGACTCAGTCGCTGATCAGCGTCGGCGCCATTGCCCTGGCGACCGGGCTGGTGATCCGCATCGTCAACATGTCCGGTTGGATCATGTGGGTGGTCAACGGCATCTTCGAGAACATCGGCATGGTCCAGGACGGCCTGCAGACCATCGCCCAGCCAGTCAGCGTCACCGACCGCGACCAGGCCAAGCCCCTGGCGGTCGCTCGCGGCGAGGTGCGTTTCGAGCACGTGGATTTCCACTATGGCAAGAAAAGCGGCGTGATCGGCGACCTCAACCTGACCATCAAGCCCGGGGAAAAAATCGGCCTGATCGGCCCGTCCGGCGCGGGTAAATCCACCTTGGTCAACCTGCTGCTGCGTCTTTATGACGTGCAAGGCGGGCGCATCCTCATCGACGGCCAGGACATCGCCGAGGTCGGCCAGGAAAGCTTGCGCGAGCGCATCGGCATGATCACCCAGGACACCTCGCTGCTGCACCGCTCGATTCGTGACAACCTGCTTTACGGCAAGCCAGACGCCACCGATGCGCAACTCTGGGAAGCCGTGCGCAAGGCCCGCGCCGATGAGTTCATTCCACTGCTGTCGGACGCCGAAGGCCGCACCGGTTTCGATGCCCATGTGGGCGAACGCGGCGTGAAGCTGTCCGGCGGCCAGCGCCAGCGCATCGCCATTGCCCGGGTGCTGCTCAAGGACGCGCCGATCCTGATCATGGACGAAGCGACGTCAGCACTGGACTCGGAAGTCGAAGCGGCGATCCAGGAAAGCCTCGAGACCCTGATGCAAGGCAAGACCGTGATCGCCATCGCCCACCGCCTCTCGACCATCGCCCGCATGGACCGCCTGGTCGTGCTGGAAAACGGCCGCATCGCCGAAACCGGCAGCCATGCCGAACTGCTGGCCCAGGGTGGACTGTATGCGCGGTTGTGGCAGCACCAGACGGGTGGGTTCGTGGGGATCGACTGAATCAACCAGACACCACTGACCCCTGTGGCGAGGGAGCTTGCTCCCGCTGAGGTGCGAAGCAGCCCCAATAAGGCTGAGCGTCCAACCTATTTATTGCGTTGAGGCTCAGATTGGAGGGGCGCTTCGCACCCCAGCGGGAGCAAGCTCCCTCGCCACAGGGTCTTTGCTTAAACAGTAGGGCCAGTGCAGCCCCAAGGCCTTTCTGAAAAAATCTGTCCAGAATCCATTTAGCCCATATAGCAACGACATACTCCCCGCCGACCACGGCCAAAACCGCCCCAGTCCATGACTCTGGCGGTTTTTTTGTGCCGCTGGATTTGTCGATAAACCCTGCTGTACTCAGCCCAGGTTCTGGAGATGAGCCTGTCGTAATGCTGCAGGATGCATAACCGATTATCACGACTGTTTTTTCAAGGATGCTTATGTCTTTACTCAAACGTTCAACGACTGAGTTGTTGGGTACGTTCTGGCTGGTGTTGGGCGGCTGCGGCAGCGCGGTATTGGCTGCCTCCGGGATTGGCGTGCTGGGGGTTGCCCTGGCATTCGGCCTGACGGTGTTGACCATGGCGTTCGCCATCGGTCATATCTCCGGCTGCCACCTGAACCCGGCCGTGTCGGTGGGTTTGTACGTGGGCGGGCGGTTTCCAGCCAGGGAATTGCCGGCCTACATCATCGCCCAGGTCATCGGCGGTGTGCTGGCCGCGGCGCTGATCTACTTCATCGCCAGCGGCAAAGAAGGCTTTGACCTGACCGCGTCCGGCCTGGCGTCGAACGGTTACGGCGAGCATTCACCCGGTGGGTATTCGTTGGCGGCCGGTTTTGTGACCGAGCTGGTCATGACGGCGATGTTCATCCTGATCATCCTCGGCGCCACCGATAAACGTGCCCCGGCCGGGCTGGCACCGATTGCCATCGGCCTGGCCCTGACGCTCATTCACCTGATCTCGATTCCAGTCACCAACACGTCCGTCAACCCGGCCCGCAGTACCGGTCCGGCGCTGATCGTCGGCGGCTGGGCCATCGAGCAACTGTGGCTGTTCTGGGTAGCACCGCTGCTGGGTGCTGTCATTGGTGGTGTCTCTTACCGCTGGCTGGGCAACGAAGACAGCTGAGTCACACCCGCGAAAAATCAGCACTGCCGATAAGGCAGTGCTGTTTTCGCCTCTTCGGCATAGGCCAGCACCCCCTCTTGCTCGCGCACGAGGAAATCCGCCACGGCCGCTTTCAACCCCGGATGCCGCAAGTAATGCCACGAACGGGTAATCACCGGTTCGAACCCGCGAATCAATTTGTGCTCGCCCTGGGCCCCGGCATCGAAACGCTGCAAGCCATGGGCAATCGCGTAGTCCATGCCCTGATAGAAACAGGTCTCGAAATGCAGGCGATCAAATTCCGCCAGGCAGCCCCAGTAACGCCCGTAGAAACTGTCGCCGCCCACCAGGCTGAACGCCATCGCCACCGGCCGTGAACCTTGCTTGGCCAAGACCACGCGAATGGCCTCAGGCATGCGCTCGGCCAGCAGGCTGAAGAACGCCCGGGTCAGGTACGGCGCCTGCCGCCGCACCGCGTAGGTGTTGGCGTAACAGGCGTAGACAAAGTCCCACTGGGCCTCGTCCAGTTGCTGGCCTTCGAGCCATTCGAACTCGATGCCCTGCCCCGCCACCTGTTCACGCTCCTTGCGCATCTGCTTGCGCTTGCGCGAACTGAGGGCATCGAGAAAATCCTGGAAGTCCCGATAACCACGATTTTGCCAGTGGTACTGGCAGCCAATCCGCTGCAGCCAACCCTCCTGCCCGGCCAGCGCCGCGTCGGTGAAGGCATCGGTGAAGTTGATGTGGGCGCTGGAAAGCCCTTCGATCTCAAGATAACCCGGCAGGCTGCCCAACAATTCCAGACCGTCCTCCACGCGGGCCGCCAACAATCGCGGACCGCTGACCGGACTGAACGGCACCGCTGTCAGCAGCTTGGGGTAATACTCGATCCCGGCCCGGGCGCAGGCATCGGCCCAGGCATGGTCGAATACGTATTCACCGTAGGAATGCCACTTGCGGTAACTGGGCAAGGCCGCCAGCAGACGACCGCCTTCGATGTGCAGCAAATGCTCAGGCTGCCAACCGGATTGCGGGCCGAGGCTGGCGCTGTCTTCCAGAGTGCTCAAGAAGGCGTGGCGCAGGAATGGTTGGTTGGCGGGCACCAGCGCGTCCCATTCTTGCGGCGCGATGGCGGATAAGCTGTCTAAGGCGTGGAGCGGCATGCGGTTCCCCGAAAATCCAAGCGGCGGATGAAGCGAGTATCGCCGATCTGGACTCCATAGGACGAGTAACAAAGTAGCTTTATGGGTTGCCGAATGGATAAGAAAAGGCACGGCAACTTAGGCTTCGTTGCTATCCCAAATAAAATGAGATTTAGCTAACGGCTGCCATCACCCAGCTAGCGCGCTCCATGCGTCCCCCGAATTGTGGCTTGCATTTCCTGTATCTCTTTTGCTGCTTGCTCTTTAAATTCACGAAGCGCCGCTAGTTCTTCAACTGCTCGTCTGAGATCATATTTTACTGCTTCCGTCTCAATTGTTTTTACGCTGTACCGAGTGATAGCCTTTTTCCCTTGATTTCGTGCGGCAAAGAGATAATCTTGCGCTGCTGAATTCGCGATAACAATCAAATTTTCGTAGTCCTCAATCGCAGCCGCCATCTTTACACTAGACGCTCCATTAGACATAAGTCTATCTATTTCTTTTTTTGTTGCTATAGCGTCCTCGGCACGAAGCTGCTGTATTTTTTTGAAACTCTCAACATGCTGGGGCCTTATAGTTTTTAACGAGGCCGCCTTGGTGTTTTCGTACGGATTAGTGGTGAAGCTCCGAGGAATACTTTTAGCAATAGGAGATGCGGTAGTTGGTCTAAACTTTCGAAGAAACGACCCCCAAGAAATATGCCCCGTCGGATCCACGCTATTTATCGGATCCCCCACGCAATACGTATACGCATTCAGCCCTCCCTTACCAAACGGACTCAAGCTGTCCGGACTGTGAAACCTCATCAACAGTGGGTTGAAGACCCGATAACCGTTACCCAGCATGTACCAACCGGTTTGTGTCTCACGTCGCTCGCCGTTATAACCCAAGGGACTACTCATTGTTGGGTCGTCCATGCGATGACCGTACGCCGAATAGGCAATTGCCTTGATAGCATCCTGACTCATTTCAACCAGCACACTGTTCTTGTCATCCCCCGCCAGCAACCGGGGCGCTGACGCTGCGCCAGCCCTCAGCTCGGCGAGCACGATACCCTCCGCCTTCAGAAAGGTACGGCTGACGCCTCCCAGAATCTCGTTCGCCAGCTCATCGTTTTGGTAGAACCTCTGCTCTTTACCGCCAGTGGCATCGAGGCCGACCAGCTTGTCCAGTGGGTCATAGTGAAATCTGACAACCGTTTCCAGAGACCCGGGCTGCCCTGTTTTATCTGGACCAGACATGTCGCTACCCCCGATCACCGATGACTGTAATAGGCTGTTTTCGACAAGCAGAACCTATACACCATCGGCTCTGCGATTGAACGATGTAAACACGCTTTGGTGATATGTCGAAACTGTCAGAGATGACAGGTGACTGCCCATACAGTGCTTCACCCAAATGCAGCTCAAAAAGAACCCGCTAAAGGCGGGGTCGAAATAAGGAGCACGCCGGACAGCCCCAATAGCGTCCGTAGGAACTGCCGCCGCCCACCTGGCTGAACGCCATCGCCACCGGCCGCGAACCTTGCTTGGCCAGCACCACACGAATGGCCTCGGGCATGTATTCGGCCAGCAGGCTGAAAAACGCTCGGGTCAAGTAAGGCGCCTGCCGTCGTATCGCATAGGTGTTGGTGTAACAGGCGTAGACAAATCCCACTGCGCCTCGTCCAACTGATGACCTTCGAGCCATTCGAACGCGATGCCCTGCCCCGCCACTTGCTCACGGTACCCCGGCAAGCTGCCCAGCAGCTCCAGGCCATCTTCCCCGCGCGCCGCCAGCAACCGCGGGCCAGTGACCGGGCTGAACGGCACCGCCATCAGCAGCCTGGGGTAGTAATCGGTCCTGGCCCGGACACAGGCATCGGCCCAGGCGTGGTCGAACAGGTACTCGCCGTAGGAATGCCACTTGCGGCAACTGGGCAAGGCCGCCAGCAGACGACCGCCATCGATGTGCAGCAAACGCTCAGGCTGCCAACCCGACTGTGGGTCGAGGCTGGCACTGTCTTCCAGGGTGCTCAGGAAGGCGTGGCGCAGGAATGGTTGGTTGGCGGGGACCAGGGTGTCCCATTCTGGCGGCGCGAGGCTGGATAAACTGTTAAAACGTGGAGCGGCATGCGGTTCCCCGGAGTGCAGGCGACGGAAGGGGCAGTATCGCCATAACAACGCATTTATTATAACTACTACACTTCCCCACGAATATTTTTCATCTCTTCCTCTCCTATTTTCCTTTTGCTGAAATACCGTTGCTGCTTCGACTCACTCACAAATGCAACTCTCTTTTTATAAGCTTTCGCAACCACCTTAAAATCTCTCAAACTTTCACTTGTAAAAGCCGGCCTATCTTTATTAGCAACCGCATACTCAAAATCCTTAACAGCACCTTCAAGTATTTTCGCCCTTTTAACATAGCTATCCAACGTGAGATTCGAACCCGGCCCTCCTAGCAATCTTCGGGTCATATAATCCGCCTGCTCAAAATTTGCAAGCTCCCGATAAAAACGCACTCTAGCTCCAAGCATTTTAATACGCCGAGAACTTATATCATGCACTTCTACCACACCACCTTCACCCATAACACCTCTTAAAAAAGAGGGCCGCACATCCGTTAAGGTAGCGAGATCAACGGCTGTAGCTGGCTTACTGGAAAACCCGAAAGAAACCAGTAATTTTCCAAAAAAACCATGACCTGTCGGGTCTACATTATTAATTGGATCCCCCACACAATACATATACGCATTCAATCCCCCCTTACCAAAAGGACTCAAGCTGTCCGGACTGTGAAACCTCATCAATCGCGGGTTGAAGACCCGGTAGCCATTGCCTAGAAAATACCAACCGCTTTGCGTTTCGCGCCGCTCGCCGTTGTAACCCAAATGACTATTCGCCGAGCTGCCTTCAACCCGATGGCCATAGGGTGAATACGCAATACTCGTGAGTCCCTGCCGAGTAACTTCACCCATCACGCTGTTCTTATCATCGCCCATCAGCAATATGGGACCGGCATCACCACCGGTTTGGCACTCGGCGAGCACCACGCCCTCTGCACGCACGAAGGTTGTGCTGACAGTCCCGCTGACTTCGCTCGCCAGCTCATCGTTTCGGTAGAACCGATGCTCTTTGCCCTCGGACGTAGTGCGCCCGATCAAGCTATCGAGTGCGTCATAGTGAAAGCGGGTGGTCGGTTCATCGGGCGAGGCAGCGAAGTTGGTAATGGGGTGATTGGACCCAAGAACTGAATCCGCCATGGTCGACTCTCCAGGTGAGCTATGGTGGCCTGAGGAAGTAAGCACGCTTTCTAGATACGGCGAAACTGTCAGGGTTGACAGGTGGCTACCCATACAGCGCTTACCCAAACGCGGCTCAAAAAAAACCCCGCCAGAGGCGGGGTTCAAAGGAGCGCTTTAACGGATGAAGTCAGAGCGGTATATCAAAGTGCGGTTTAGAATACGTACTGGGCGCGCATCACAAAACCGTCGCCATCGTCGTCGCCATTGGCGTTGGTCACTTTGTCGGTCTTGGCCTTGATGTAGGCAGCGGAAATTTTCACCGCTTCGTTGGCGTACCAGTTCACGCCCAGGTTGTGCACCTTGGCTTCGGCATCGCCCACGTCGCGGGTCGCCGAGGCAGTGGTGATGTTGTCGTCTTCGACGGTCAGGCTGTCGAAGCGATAGAACACTTCCCAGGCGCCGATGGATTTGTTCTGAGGTTTGATCGCGTCAAACTTGCCGACTTTATAACCACGGGACTCGCCGGTGAGGGTGTACGCGCCCTGTACGTAGAAGCCATGGCCTTTGATGTCTTCGAAACCATCGGCATCAGCCTTGGTCTTGCGAGTGATGTATTCGCCCTGGATCGACGCAGGCCCCATGGCGAAAGCGGCTTCCAGGCCGAAGGCGGTGTCGCGGTCGTACGAACCGGCTGGCGAGTTGTTCGCGCCGCCCAGTACCGGACGGTTGCCGTTAGGGCCGGCGTCGTTGCCACCCAGGGTTTCAACGCCACGCATGCCCAGGCGGGAGCGATAACGCGCATCGAAGACGGTGTCGGAGACGTCGCGCGAAGCCACGTTCACACCAAAGTGCAGCACGTTGCCGGCATCGTGCATTGGCGCGAATACGAAGCGACCGTTGACTTGCTTGACGCTGTCGCCGTCGGTGTCGTCGGTGTCCTTGCTGAATACACCGGCCGAGGCATAGAACGAATCGGCGAAGGTGCTGGAGGCTTGCAGGCCCAGGCCGTTCTGATGGCTGTTCGTCCAGTCGATCAGGTCGTAAGCGGCGTTACGCTCAGGTGCAGTGACCCACTTGGAGCTGGTGGCTTTTTCCAGGCCGAAGTCGGGGTCGAAGCGACCAACCTTGATCGAAACCGGCTTGAAGCCGTTGTAGGCCAGGGACGCTTCGTCGAAGTAGCCGTTATCGGAGTCGCCACTGTTGTGGGACATGTCGTAGTTGATGGTGTAGGCCCAATCCGTGTACAGCACGCCGGACAGTTCCAGGAACGCGCGGCGGATGTAAGCGGCATCGGCCGAGTTGCCGTTGTCGGTGTAGATACCATCGAACTGGCTGTAGTCAGCCTGCAGACGACCACCGAGCTTGAAGCTGAACTCTTTGTCAGTGGTAGCGACCTCAAGGCCGCCCTTGGTTTTGACCACGATATCGGCGCCGTCGGTGGTGACGGTGCCGGCGAAAGCCTGGGCGGTTACTGCCATTGCCAGTGCGCTGGCGGCAACACCTGCGAAGTGCTTGCGGATCATCGAAGAATTCCCCTGTTGGTAGTCTATGCGTTAGAAAACACGCGGAACTGGGCCCGCTGGTGTTGGGAGGGGATCTTGGCGACGGGTTGTGTCAGGCGAGTTGCTATCACATAAAGATTTTATGACAGCGGAACTTTTTACTTCGAAAGGGAATAACTGAGAAGCAGCTGCAAGGGGTGAGCTGCAAGCGGCAAGTTAGAGCAGTCGCAGGTGCATACGGAACTAGGGGTGGTGACGTTTACGTTCAGCCGCGAGTTTTTCGGCGAGGTGATCCAGGTCGGGAATGGGGGCTTCAGGAAGCTTTTTGAGGGTCGCCTGCATTAGCCGCATCTGGCGGATAAAACGCCGGCAGTTGGGGCAGAACATCAGGTGATGACGCACCATCAGGCGTTCACGAAAACTTAACTGGCCGTCGAGATAATCGCTGGAGCGCGCCACTTGTTCCTTGCAGGTCAGCATTCGCCGGTTTCCTCGAAATGTTCAACGGTCGCGAAGACTTTCAGCCGGGCGCGATGCAACAGCACTCGCACATTGGAGAGCGAAATATCCAGAAGATTACAGATTTCTTCCAGCTCCAGCCCCTGGCGTTCCCGCAGGTTCAGCACGCTGCCTTGCAGTTCCGACAGGCTGAGCAACGTGTGCTCCAGGCAATCGCGTAATTCCGCCATCGTGAGCAGCGCCTCAGGCGTGTCCTGGTGCCAGGCGAACGGCGCCAACAGCCAATGACCGTCGGCGGCGAAACGATCATCGCCGAGGGTGCCATGGGGTGACGGCAGATCGTCGAGCAACACCTCCCGACGGTTCTGTTTGTAGCGCCCTTTGGCAGCGTTGGCGGTGATGGTCAGCAGCCAGGTCTTGAGGCTGGAACGTCCCTGGAAACCACTGAGATTACGCACCACCGACAGCCACGCGTCCTGCACCACCTCATCGACATGGCGGCTGCCGACGATGGCATAGGCCACGGCGCGCATCGGGCTCTGGTAGGCGCTGACCAGCTCCTTATAGGCCTGCTGCTCACCGGCCAGGAGGCGTTGGAGCAGAAGGGTGTCATCGGTGACCGTCATTCAACGCCCCATTGCCTGGAAGACTGATGATTTTTCTGTTTGTGGCGAGGGAGCTTGCTCCCGCTGGGTTGCGAAGCGGCCCCAAGATTCTGCGGTCGCTGCGCAACCGAGCGGGAGCAAGCTCCCTCGCCACACAAAAGCTGAACCAGCCCAGATAGAAACTGAAAAGGCACAGATCAAAGCTGAGCCAGACCAGATCAATGCTTACGCAAAATCACACTGCCAATCGAATACCCAGCGCCGAACGAACTGAGCACGGCGACCGAACCGCTGGGCAAATCATCCTGGTATTTGTGGAATGCAATCACCGAGCCCGCCGAACTGGTGTTGGCGTAGCGGTCGAGGATCACTGGCGCTTCCTCTTCGGTCGCTTCGCGCCCCAGCAGTTTGCGCACGATCAGGTGGTTCATGCTCAGGTTGGCCTGGTGCAGCCAGAAGCGCTTCACCTCGCCGACGTTCAGCTGGTTTTCTTCCAGGTGGGCACCGATCAGCTCGGCCACCATCGGGCAGACGTCGCGGAACACCTTGCGGCCTTCCTGGACAAACAGCTTGTCACGGCTACCGATGCCTTCTTCGGCGGCGCGGTTGAGGAAGCCGAAGTTGTTGCGAATGTTGTTGGAGAACTTGGTCAACAGCTTGGTGCTGACCACGTCGAACTGGTACGGCGAGGTCGCCAGGTCCGCCCGCTCGATGATCACGGCGGTGGCCGCGTCGCCGAAGATGAAGTGGCTGTCGCGATCACGGAAGTTCAGGTGGCCGGTGCACACTTCCGGGTTGACCATCAGGATTGCCCGGGCCTGGCCCAGTTGCACGCTGTTGGCTGCTGCCTGGATGCCGAAAGTGGCTGAGGAACAAGCCACGTTCATGTCGAAACCGAAACCTTCGATGCTCAGGGCTTCCTGGACTTCGATGGCGATGGCCGGGTAGGCACGCTGCAGGTTGGAACAGGCGACGATGACCCCGTCGATGTCGGCGGCCGTGCGGCCGGCGCGCTCCAGGGCCTGTTTCGCAGCGCCGATGGCCATCTCGCAGAGCACCGACCACTCGTCGTTGGAGCGCTCGGGCAACCGTGGGGTCATGCGTTGCGGATCAAGAATGCCCTCCTTGTCCATGACAAAGCGGCTCTTGATGCCGGAGGCCTTTTCGATGAACGCGGCGTTGGATTCGGTCAACGCCTCGACTTCACCGCGCGCGATGGCATCGGCGTTGTCGGCGTTGAATTGCGCGACATAGGTATTGAAAGATTGCACCAGCTCTTCATTGGAGATGCTGTTGGCCGGGGTGTACAGGCCGGTGCCGCTGATGACGACGTTATGCATGGTCGTGTCTCTGATCTGTTCAGGCAGAAAGCATTGGCACCGACGTACCAATACACAAAGGGACTTTTCCCATCCGGGGAAGCAGCCCTGGCATCGCTTTATTCCGATCCGCCCGAGGCATTGAAGCTCAAAACCACGGGACCGGCATTTATAGCCGCGAAGTTTGCCATAAACGCTGGCGTTTGGCCCATTCTCCCTCACTTACTACATAAAACCTGTGGGTTACGGGCCTGCCCGTGATTCTGCGATCAGCCCTCCACCAGGCTCCACTGCTTGCCCAGGCGCTTGTCGGAAATCGGCACCTTGGTCCCCAGTTGCTGGGCGAACAGCGACACCCGGTATTCCTCCAGCCACCAGCGGTACAGTTCCAGTTGCGGATCGCGCTTGCCTTCCTGGGCGTGTTTGCTGGCGCGGGCCTGGTATTGGGCCCAGAGGTTCGACAGCTCGCCGCTCCAGACCCGGTCTTTCTGCACCTGGCTACCGAGCTTCTCGAAGCGTTGCTCGATGGCCTTGAGGTAGCGCGGCAGCTCCTTGAGCCACTGATGTGGGGTTTCGCGCACGAACCCCGGGTACACCAGGTGGCTGAGTTGCTGCTTGATATCGTTCAGCGCCACGGCCTGGGCCAGGTCGATCTTGCCCTTGAAGCGTTTTTGCAGGCCATGCCAGAGCTTGAGGATGTCCAGGGTCAGTTTCGCCAGACGTTCGGCGTGCTCGGTCCAGCCGCCGCGCTTGCGCTCGGCCAGGGAGGCCAGTGCGGCACCGTCGCGGGGCAGGCTCGCTTCGCCTTCGAGCACACAACTGTCGAGGCTGGCGAGCAGGATGTCTTCCACCAGGCCGTCGATGCGGCCCAAGTCGCGGTACAGCAGGCCCAGCTCCGTCAGCCCCGGCAGCTTGCCACGCAGGAACTTGGCCGATTCGGCCAATTGCTGCATGAGCAAGCGTTGCAAGGCGCGGCGATGCTGGAACTCGGCTTCGGCCGGGGTCGGGAAGCGGCCTTCCTTGACCACGCCGCCCTCTTCCACCAGCGCCGGATAGACCGTCATCGACAGCCCGGCGATCTTCTGCTGGGTTTTCTCGGCCACCGGCGCAAAGATTTTCGCCTCCACCGGCGCCTGGCTTTTCGCCGTTTGCGGCACGGCCAAGGCGGCCTGGCTGGCCTCGGCAAAGCGCGCCGTCAGCTCGGCCAAGTCCCGGCCCTCACCGAGGAACTTGCCCTGGCCGTCGACGATTTCCAGGTTCATGCGCAGATGGCTTTCCACCTGCTGCGCGGCTTCCGCCCAGGCTTCGTCGCTGACCCGCGCGCCGGTCATGCGCAACAACTCACGGCCCAGGGCTTGCGGCAACGAACCTTCGGCGAAGGTGATGCGTTGCAGCGCCGCCTTGACGAAGTCGGGCACCGGCACGAAGTTCTTGCGCAAGGCCTTGGGCAGGTTGCGCACCAGGGCGATGCACTTGGCTTCGATCACCCCTGGCACCAGCCACTCCAGGCGCTCCGGCGGTAGCATCGGCAGCAGTGGCGCCGGCACTCGCAACGTCACGCCGTCGCGTGGGCGGTTGGGCTCGAAGTGATAGCTCAGCGGCAAGGTCAGGTCGCCGACGCGCAAGGTGTCGGGGTAATGCGCGGCGGTGACTTCGCTGGCTTCGCGGGCCAACACGTCTTCTTCGCGCATGATCAGCAGTTGCGGGTCTTTCTGGCTGTTGATCCGGTACCAGCTGTCGAACGTCGCGGTCTGGTGGATCTCGGCCGGCAAGCGCGCGTCGTAGAAGGCAAACAGGGTTTCCTCGTCCGCCAGGATGTCGCGGCGACGGGCCTTGGCTTCCAGCTCGTCGAGTTGCTCCAGCAACCGGGTATTGGCACTCAGGCACTTGGCTTTGGACTGGATCTCGCCGCGCACCAGCGCCTCGCGGATGAACAGCTCCCGTGACACCACCGGGTCCACCGGCCCGTAATGCACTGGCCGTCGACCAACGACGATGAGCCCGAACAGGGTGATTTGCTCATAGGCCACCACCTGTCCGCGCTTCTTCTCCCAATGGGGTTCGAAGTGGTTTTTCTTGATCAGGTGCCCGGCCAGCGGCTCGATCCAGTCCGGTTCGATCTTGGCAACCATGCGCGCATACAGCTTGGTGGTTTCCACCAGTTCGGCGGTCATCAGCCATTGCGGACGCTTCTTGCCCAGGCCCGAAGACGGGTGGACCCAGAACCGCCGCTGGCGGGCGCCGAGGTAGTCGCCCTCTTCGGTTTTCTGGCCGATCTGGCTCAACAGGCCCGAAAGCACCGCTTTGTGCAGTTTCGGGTAATCGGCCGGTTCTTTGTTGAGGCTCAGCTGCATGTCGCGGCAGATCAGGCTCAACTGACGATGGGAATCGCGCCACTCGCGCAGGCGCAGGTAGTTGAGGAAGTTCTTGCGGCACCAATTGCGCAGCGGGCTGGCGGTCAGGGCCTGGCGCTGCTCTTCGAAACCGCGCCACAGGTTGACCAGCCCGGCGAAGTCCGAATCCGCGTCCTTCCACTGGGCGTGGGCCTGGTCCGCCGCCTGTTGGCGCTCCGGCGGACGCTCGCGCGGATCCTGGATCGACATGGCACTGGCGACGATCAACACTTCCTGCAAACTGCCCAGCTTCGCCGCTTCCAACAGCATGCGGCCCATGCGCGGGTCCACCGGCAGGCGCGCCAACTGGCGACCGAGCGGGGTCAATTGGCTGTTGCGGTCCACCGCCGACAATTCCTGCAGCAGGTTGAAACCGTCACTGATGGCCTTGCCATCCGGCGGCTCGATGAACGGGAAATCAGTGATCTCGCCGAGGCGCAGGTGCAGCATCTGCAGGATCACCGCCGCCAGGTTGGTGCGCAGGATTTCCGGGTCAGTGAACTCCGGCCGTCCAAGAAAATCTTCTTCGCTGTACAACCGCACGCAAATCCCCGGCTCGACCCGCCCACAGCGCCCCTTGCGCTGGTTGGCGCTGGCCTGGGAAATGGCTTCGATGGGCAGGCGCTGGACCTTGGCGCGATAGCTGTAGCGGCTGATGCGCGCGGTGCCGCTGTCGATCACGTAGCGGATGCCCGGCACGGTCAGCGAGGTTTCGGCGACGTTGGTCGCCAGCACCACGCGACGGCCCGGGTGGGACTGGAAGATCCGCTGCTGTTCGGCCGGCGACAGTCGCGCATACAGCGGCAGGATCTCGGTGTGCTTGAGCTGGGCCTTGCGCAGCATCTCCGCGGCGTCGCGAATCTCCCGCTCGCCCGGCAGGAACACCAGCACGTCCCCAGGGCTGCGGCGCTCGCTGCGCTCGTAGGCGGCGATTTCATCAAGGGTGGCGAGGATCGCCTGGTCGACAGTCAAGTCATCCTCGACCCGGTTGCCTTCCTCGTCCTGCTCCAGGGTCAGCGGGCGATACCAGGTTTCCACCGGGAAGGTGCGGCCCGAGACTTCCACGATCGGCGCATCATCGAAATGCTTGGAGAAGCGCTCCAGGTCGATGGTCGCCGAGGTGATGATGACTTTCAGGTCCGGACGGCGTGGCAGCAGGGTCTTGAGGTAGCCCAGCAGGAAGTCGATGTTCAGGCTGCGTTCGTGGGCTTCGTCGACGATGATCGTGTCGTAGCGCTCGAGGTAGCGGTCGTTCTGGGTCTCGGCCAGCAGGATGCCGTCGGTCATCAACTTGATCAGGGTGTTGGCGTCGCTCTGGTCCTCGAAGCGCACCTGATAACCCACCAGCGCCCCCAACGGCGTGGCCAGTTCTTCGGCAACACGGCTTGCGACGCTGCGGGCGGCGATCCGGCGCGGTTGGGTGTGGCCGATCAAGCCGTGCTGGCCGCGACCGATTTCCAGGCAGATCTTGGGCAACTGCGTGGTTTTCCCCGAACCGGTCTCGCCGGCAATGATCAGCACCTGGTGCTTGAGCAGCGCGTCCTTGATTTCGTCGCGCTTGGCGGCGATCGGTAGATTGTCGTCGTAGCGGATCACCGGCAGGCTCGCCTTGCGCGCCAACACCTGGTCGCACGACGCCTGCATGCGCGCCACCCACTGGGCCAGCTTGGCCTCGTCGGGTTTCTTGCGCAGCTCGAGCAACTGGCGCCGCAACCGGTGACGGTCGGCGAGCATGGCGTGGTCGAGGTTTTTCAGCAGCTTGTCGATAGCGGGGGCTTGGTCAGTCATCAGGTACGCAAGGGTCTTCGGTTTGTGCAGGGGGGCGATTGTCGCAGATTTGCGGCCATTGCGCCGAACGCGCAAAGCAGCCCACCGCCACACCCTTGTGGGAGCGAGCTTGCTCACGATGGTGGTGGTTCAGCCTGCATTAGATGTTGACTGAGATACCGCTATCGCGAGCAAGCTCGCACACAGGAGCTTTTCGTCAAAGCTGCTTGTGTGGCGAGGGAGCTTGCTCCCGCTGGGCTGCGCAGCAGCCCCTCTCAAGCTCACTCAATCAACCTGACCCACCGCGTCGCCGGGTTCTAGGGCCGCTGCGCGACCCAGCGGGAGCAAGCTCCCTCGCCACGGGAATTGGGCGCGGCGCGGGTTAAGGGAGTGCCTCGAATCAGTGTCAGTCTCAAGAGCAAATCGGTTGGTCGACCGGGATGCTTTTGAGCTTTTGAGCTTTTGAGCTTTTGAGCTTTTGAGCTTTTGAGCTTTTGAGCTTTTGTGGCGAGGGAGCTTGCTCCCGCTGGGCTGCGCAGCAGCCCCCTCTCAAGCTCACTCAATCGACCTGTTCCACCGCGTTGCCGGGTTCTAGGGCCGCTGCGCGCCCCAGCGGGAGCAAGCTCCCTCGCCACAGGGGGCTTCGTTTACCTGCTGGGTTATTCGTTGTCCAGGTCCTTACGCCGATACGGGAACACGTCGATCACCTTCCCCGCCCGGATTGCCTCTTGCAGGCCTTTCCAATAGTCGGCGTTGTACAACTCGCCGTGCAACTGGTCGAACAGCTTGCGCTGCCCGGCGTCGGCGAACAGGAACGGTGGAAATTCCTCGGGGAACACGTCCAGCGGCCCGATGGAATACCAGGGCTCGGAGGCCATTTCGTCTTCCGGTGTACGGGGCTGGGGGATGTGGCGGAAGTTGGCTTCGGTCAGGAAGCAGATTTCATCGTAGTCGTAGAACACCACGCGGCCGTGGCGGGTCACGCCGAAGTTCTTGAGCAGCATGTCGCCGGGAAAGATATTGGCCGCCGCCAGTTGCTTGATGGCCAGGCCATAGTCTTCCAGCGCCTCGCGCACCTGGTCCTGGTTGGCGTTCTCCAAATACAGGTTCAGCGGTGTCATGCGGCGCTCGGTCCAGCAGTGACGAATCAGCACCGTGTCGCCTTCCACCGACACCGTGGACGGCGCCACTTCCAACAGTTCCTCCAGGCACGCCGGCTCGAACTTGCCCAGGGGAAAACGGAAATCGGCGAACTCTTGGGTATCGGCCATGCGCCCGACCCGGTCGACGCTCTTCACCAAGCGGTACTTCTCGATCACCGTGGCCCGGTCAACGTTTTTCGACGGCGAGAAGCGGTCCTTGATGATCTTGAATACGGTGTTGAAGCCCGGCAGGGTGAACACGCTCATGACCATGCCACGCACACCCGGGGCCATGATGAACTGGTCGTCGGTGTTCGCCAGATGATTGATCAACGCTCGGTAGAACTCGGACTTGCCGTGCTTGTAGAAACCGATGGAGGTGTACAACTCGGCGATGTGCTTGCCCGGCAGGATGCGCTTGAGAAAGCCGATGAATTCCGCCGGCACCGGCACGTCCACCATGAAGTACGAGCGGGTGAACGAGAAGATGATCGACACCTGCGCCTCGTCGGTAATCAGCGCATCGATCTGGATACCCCGGCCCTCGCGGTGCAGCAGCGGGATCACCAGCGGCCATTGGTCATCGCGGGTGAAGATCCGGCCCACCAGGTAGGCGCCCTTGTTGCGGTAAAGCACCGAGGAAAACAACTCCACCGTCAGTTCCGGGTCCTTGCAGACCCAGTCCGGCAGGTTCTCGCGCAACTGCGCTTCGAGGCGCTGCAGGTCGCCTGGCAAGTCGCCGTAGTCCTCGCTGAAACGGTAATCGGCGAACACGCTCGCCAGCATCCGGTCCAACTGCCCCTGGGGTTTGTAGGTGCGGGTCTGGGCGGCACGGGCGCGGCGCAGGCTGGGCCGGGTGGTGTGGATGAACATGGTGCCATCGCTGATCAGGTCGTGGCTGAACAGCCCGCAAAAGATCGAGTTGTACCAGGTTTCCGACAGCTCATCGTCGAAGCGCAGGTCGATCAGGCTGATGTAGGCGCTCTTGACCAGCGGCCAGCAGCTCACGTCCATCAGGGTTTCGTCATCGAAGGCCTTGTGCAGCTTGGCAACGGTTTCGAAGACTTTTTCTTCATACAAGTTGATGCGCGCCGCCGAAGCCGCTTGCGCCTCCAGCCACAGCGCCTGTTCGAACCGGGCGCGGGCGCCGTCGGTGATCTGCCGGAAATGCTCACGATAATCGTCGAAGCCGTCGAGGATCGAACGGGCGATTTCGATGGCGGGCCATGGCTGCGGCATAGGGTAAACCTCGGCGGGTCATGCTTGTTATTGGCGACTGAGCTTAGAGGCCAATCACGCGCCAACGCAACCATTGCCATCGCTATTCAGGACGGCGACACTTGCCGCCCAATCAAGGAAGGAATGACTCGTGAACCTCGTCGATATCCTGCGCTTACTGTCACTGGCCGCTATCTGGGGCGCCAGTTTCCTGTTCATGCGCATTATCGCCCCCGTCATTGGCACAATTCCCACTGCCTTTTTTCGCGTGTCCATCGCCTTCGTCGGGCTGCTGGTGATCCTGGCCCTGATGCGCATCGACTGGAGTTTTCGCGGCAAGCTCAAAGTCGTGATGGGGCTGGGCCTGATCAACTCGGGCATTCCGGCCACCTTCTATTCGTTGGCCGCCCAGGTGCTGCCGGCCGGTTATTCGGCGATCTTCAACGCCACCACGCCGTTGATGGGGGTGCTGATCGGCGGCTTGTTCTTCAGCGAAAAACTCACTCCGGCCAAGGTCAGCGGTGTCTGCCTGGGGTTGTTCGGCGTCGGCATCCTGACCCGCGCCGGCCCGGTGGCGTTCGACCTGCAATTGCTGATGGGCGCCCTCGCCTGCCTGCTGGCCACGACCTGCTATGGCTTTGCCGGTTTCCTCACCCGTCGCTGGCTCGATCAGCAAGGTGGCTTGGACAGCCGTCTCTCGGCCCTGGGCAGTATGTTCGGCGCCACGGTGTTCTTGCTACCGCTGTTTGGCTACAGCGTCATCAGCCAACCACCGGCCAGCTGGGGTGGCTGGAGCGTCTGGTTGTCACTGTTGGGGCTGGGCCTGGTGTGTACCGCGCTGGCGTACATCCTTTATTTCCGCCTGCTCAGTTCCATCGGCCCGGTCAAATCCATGACCGTGACCTTCCTGATTCCGCCGTTCGGCGTGCTGTGGGGGGCGTTGCTGCTGGATGAGCCGTTGGGGATGGCGCATTTGTATGGCGGGGTGTTGATTGCGGCGGCGTTGTGGTTGGTGTTGAAACCTGGGGCGGCGAAACCGGTTCAAGCGTCCGCCCGGTAGTTCATCGGCGCGGTTAAAAATACCTTCGCGAGCAAGCCCGCTCCCACAAGGCCTGTACATAACCTGTGGGAGCGGGCTTGCCCGCGAAAGCAATGGTGCAGTCACTAAATATCCAAGGGCTAACGGCTTTTACGAAACACAAACACCAACCCCACGATGATCAGCACCATCCCCAACAAGCTCAACAACGCCAGCCGATTGCCAAACACCAGGTAGTCCATGATCGCCGTCACCGCCGGCACCAGGTAGAACAGGCTGGTGACATTCACCAGGTTGCCCCGGGCGATCAGTCGGTACAGCAGCAACGTCGCCAGCACCGACACCACCAGCGCCATCCACAACACCGGCACGATGAAACCCGTGTTGTACTCGAAGTGGAACGGCTGGAAGGGCACGAACACCGCGCACAGCACCAGCCCGGCCAGGTACTGCACCGGCAGCGTGCCCAGTGGGTTGTCGGTGATGCGCTTCTGCATGATCGAACCGGCCGTCATGCTCACCAGTGCCAGCAACCCACAGAGCATCCCGGCCAGGGACATGCCGGCCAGGCCGATGCCCTGGTACACCACCATGACCAACCCGACCAACCCCAGCGCCAGGCCGAACAGCCGCGACCAGGAACGCTGCCGTTCCATGAGCACCACGGTCAGGATCGGCTGCACGCCCATCAGGGTGGCCATCACCCCGGGGGTGACGTTCATTTGCAGCGCCAGCAGATAAAAAATCTGATAGGCGCCCAGCAGCACCAACCCGGTGGTCGCCGCGTACAGCATCGGCTTGCCAGTCTTGGGCAGCTTGAACTTGAGCAACGGAATCAACAGCACCAGCGCCGACAGGGCGATGGCAAAACGGATCAGCAGAAAAGCGAAAGGTGAAGCATGGGCCAGGCCCAGCTTGGAAAAGATCGCCCCACTGCTCCACAGCAAAACGAACAGGCTCGTGGAAGCCGCCGCCAACAAGGCGTTTTTAGAAAGGGAAAACATGAATACCACCTGTAGTCAGGCAAAAAGCCAACTCAGCCGAAGCTGAAGTCCAGTAGTTTTTTCAGGCAGGCACAGGGGACGGCAACCGTTGCCGATCAGCCCTGAACGCCAACACCCGGCGGTGATACGACGGCGTACACCGGTGGGCTACTGACAGGTGGAGGGTATTGACCGATCTGCGCAGGCTGCTGACTCCCACACGGCACGACGCCAGCGTTGAACGCTGGAACCACGACCGCGATGACAGGGGATGCAGGCATGAGCCGATCTCTTGAAGGGTGGGTTCGAAAACCCGAAGAGCGCCGACTATAACCAGCGCTCGATGGACTACGCAATATTTAAACGAACAACCAGTAGCCAAGCGCCGTCAGCACCGCCACCGCCAACACTGGCCGCATCACCCGGTAGGCCTTGGGATGCTTGCGCTTGAACTGCTTGACCCGGCCGCTGATGCCGTCACTGAACGACTTGCTCCAGGCATAGGCCCGGTTGATGCCACCGACGTGTTCTTCCTCCAGGTTTTGCGGCGCGGTGGCGCGCCCGAGGAACGCGCTGATGCTGCGGTTGAGGCGGGTCATCAACCGGCTTTTCAGGGGCCGCTCGACATCGCAGAACAGGATCACGCGGGTCTGCGGGGTTTCGTTCTTGACCCAGTGCACATAGGTTTCATCGAACATGACGTCTTCGCCGTCGCGCCAGGCGTAGATCTGACCGTCGACGAAGATCCGGCAGTCGTCGGAATTGGGGGTGGACAAGCCCAGGTGATAACGCAACGAACCGGCGAAGGGGTCTCGGTGGGGATTGAGATGGCTGTCACCCGGCAGCAGGGCAAACATCGCGCCCCGGACATTGGGGATCTGGCTGACCAGCGCGACCGTCCTGGGGCACAACAGCTCAGCCGACGGCAGCGGTTTGTCGTACCACTTGAGGTAAAAACGCTTCCAGCCCTTTTTGAAGAACGAGCCGAAACCCGCGTCGTTGTTCTTCTCGGCAGCGCGAATGTAGCCCTCGTCGAACAGGTGCATGGCCTCGTCGCGGATGACTTGCCAATTGTCCTTGAGCACATCCAGTTCGGGGAACTTGCTGCGGTCCAGGTAAGGTCTCGAGGGCACGCCGGAGAACAGGTACATCAAGGCGTTATAGGGGGCGAACAGCGCCGAGTGGTTGACGAACTGGCGCAGTACCGGCAAACGCGCCTTGCCACGCAGGTGCACGTACAGCGTACTGCCCAGGAACAGCAGCAACACCGAGGCCTTGGCGACAAACGAAACGGTCATTTTTACAACTCCTTGTCCAAAAACAACTGACGCAACGCCTACTGCCCGACGTAGCCGAAGGCCATGTTAACCACTCCAGGCCCGGGTAAAAACCATCTGACGCAACATTCTCTGTTGAGTGAAACGCAATAAACACTTTCTAACATGCGCCGCCTGAACCTTGGCTGACGCATCGAACAATCATTCAACCTACGATGGCGAGAGCTTTTGTGGCGAGGGAGCTTGCTCCCGCTGGCGTGCGAAGCGCGCCCCTACGATCTGGCGACCCACGCTGGAGTCCGGACGCCTGCTTCGCAGTCGAGCGGGAGCAAGCTCCCTCGCCACAAAGCTCCCATCACATCCTGTGCAGGCAGTTACTGCTGAATCTCCTGCTCGGTAAACAAATCACTGAACAACATGCTCGACAAGTACCGCTCGCCCGAATCCGGCAGGATCACGACGATGGTCTTGCCCTGCATCTCCGGTTTTTCCGCCAGGCGCACGGCCACGGCCATCGCCGCGCCACAAGAGATCCCGCAGAGGATGCCCTCCTCCTGCATCAAGCGCAGGGCCATGGCCTTGGACTCGTCGTCAGATACCCGCTCGACCAGGTCAACGATCGACAGGTCAAGGTTCTTCGGCACGAACCCAGCGCCAATCCCCTGGATCTTGTGGGGGCTGGGCTTGATCTCCTGGCCCGCCATCGCCTGGGTAATCACCGGCGAAACCTCGGGCTCGACCGCCACCGACAAAATCGGTTTGCCGCAGGTGTTCTTGATGTACCGCGAAACGCCGGTGATGGTCCCGCCGGTGCCCACACCCGCCACCAGCACGTCCACCGCGCCGTCGGTATCGTTCCAGATTTCCGGGCCGGTGGTTTTTTCGTGAATCGCCGGGTTCGCCGGGTTATCGAACTGCTGCGGCATGAAGTATTTGGCTGGATCGCCGGCCATGATCTCGGCGGCTTTGTCGATGGCCCCTTTCATGCCCTTCGCCGGTTCGGTGAGCACCAGTTCCGCGCCGAGTGCCTTGAGTACCTTGCGGCGCTCGATGCTCATGGAGGCGGGCATGGTCAGCATCAGCTTGTAGCCACGAGCGGCGGCGACGAACGCCAGGCCGATCCCGGTGTTGCCCGAAGTCGGTTCGACGATGGTCATGCCCGGCTTGAGTTTGCCCGAGCTTTCAGCGTCCCAGATCATGTTTGCGCCGATCCGACACTTGACCGAATACCCTGGGTTCCGCCCCTCGATCTTGGCCAGGATGGTCACGCCGCGCGGGGCAATGCGGTTGATCTGCACCAGCGGCGTATTACCGATGGAATGGGCGTTGTCAGCGAATATACGGCTCATGGCTGGGTCCTTGATGCAGCGGGAATGTAAGCCTTTAAAGGTATGCCTCTTGCCCATGGGCGTCCAGTTGCACCGAACGTTCCCATTGTTGCGACAGTCAATGGCATTAGAAGGCGCTCCCTCAACAAACGCTGGAGACTGACTGACATGAAGCGTCGATATCGCTGGCCATTGTGGGTGTTCGCCGCCCTCGTCGCGGTGCTGGTGGCCCTGCATTTCGCCCTGCCTTACCTGGTACGCGACTACCTGAACGACAAACTGGCCAACATGGGCGATTATCGCGGCCAGATCACCGACGTGGACCTGGCCCTGTGGCGCGGTGCCTACCGGATCAACGGCCTGGAAATCGTCAAGGTCGACGGCAAGGTTCCGGTGCCGTTCGTCACCGCACCGCTGGTGGACTTGTCGGTGAGCTGGCACTCGCTGTGGTACGACCATGCGGTGGTCGCCGAGGTGGAGTTCACCCGCCCGGAAGTGAACTTCGTCGACGGCGGCGCCAACCGACAGAACTCCCAGACCGGCCGGGGCACCAACTGGCGCGAGCAATTGGGCAAACTGCTGCCTATCACCTTCAACGAAGTGCGCATCCGGGATGGCAAGGTCACCTTCCGCAATTTCAACTCCAAGCCACCGGTCAACCTGCGGGCCACCGACGTCAACGCCAGCTTCTACAACCTGACCAACGTGGTCGACACCGAAGGCAAGCGCGACGCCCGTTTCGAGGGCAAGGCCCTGGTGGCCGAACACGCGCCATTGGAAATGCAGGCCACCTTCGACCCGTTGAGCAACTTCGAGGATTTCGACTTCCGCCTGCGAGCCAGGAACATCGAGCTCAAGCGCCTGAACGACTTCGCCGCTGCTTATGGCAAATTCGATTTCAATGCCGGTCACGGCGACCTGGTGATCGAGGCCGAAGCCGACAACGCCAAGCTCAGCGGCTACATCAAGCCATTACTGCGCGATGTCGATGTGTTCGACTGGCAGCAGGACGTGGAAAACCAGAACAAGAACATCTTCCGCTCGGTCTGGGAAGCGCTGGTCGGCACAGGCGAAACGGCCCTCAAGAACCAGCGCAAGAACCAGTTCGCCACCCGAGTGGAACTCAGCGGCAATGTCCACCAGCAGGACATCAGCGCCTTCGAGGCCTTCCTGCAGATCCTGCGCAACGGTTTCGTCCAGGCCTTCAACGCCCGTTATGAACAGCCACCGCCTTCGACCGACTAGGGTTTGCGCGTGACGGTGTAGCGGCCGATCGGTTCCGCCGCCGCGATGCCCGCGCCACGCTGCAGCGAGTCCCATCCCAAGCACGCGAGGGCCAGCGAACGAGGTACAGCCTCGCGCCCACTGCTATAGCGGCTGATGCTGCGAGCGCTGACCCCCAGTGCTTCAGCCGCCTGGTTCAGCGGTAGGCCGGTGCGGGCACGCCAACCAATGAAAATGCGGGTATTTTCATCCACGGCATTCTGCGCCAGCGCATCCAGATACAAGGTATCGGCACCGATCTGGATATCCAGTTCGGGCCATTCCACGCTCCAACCATCATCCCCCACGCTCGCGCCTCCAAACGCTGCCTCTTTCAGCAAAGGCTGCAAGCCTGGGTAACGTTGCACGTCGGCACTCAAGTCCAGCGTCAATTGCTGCCCGTCGATGAACGTCAGTTCAAGACTGAACGGCAATAAAGCCTGCACGGCCAATAGCCGCGGCCGTTTCATGGGTAACATCGTTTCCAATCCTCCAACAGTTGCGCCTGGTGGACCCTGACCCAGTCCAGCGCTTCCTTGATGATCAACGGCGGCGCACGGCCCATCATCACTTTCCACGGTTTCCAGGCTCAACATCACATCCACCCCACCACCCGTCAGGTGTACATGGGGCGGTGGATGGTCTCGTTCACGCAGTTGAATGCGGTAAGTATTTTTAAATCGATATTTAGTAGACATACACCAAACATATCGCCAAATTGGCGATATGCAATACTGGCAAGCCGCCGAGACTGAGTCAACATGTGACGCTCCATTCAGAGACTGAATACAGCGTCTGCGTTCACAGTCGGCGGGGCCTCGCGGTATAGTCGGGCACGCTCTTTATTTTCGCGCGCCCCGCCTCGCCAGGCCGGCGACACCGTTCGAGGAATTGCAGATGAAGTTCGAAGGCACCAGCGCCTACGTGGCCACCGATGACCTGAAACTGGCCGTGAACGCCGCCATCACCCTGGAGCGGCCGCTGCTGGTCAAGGGCGAACCGGGCACCGGCAAGACAATGCTCGCCGAGCAACTGGCCGAGTCCTTCGGCGCGCGCCTGATCACCTGGCACATCAAGTCCACCACCAAGGCTCACCAGGGCCTGTACGAGTACGATGCGGTCAGCCGCCTGCGGGACTCGCAATTGGGCGTGGACAAGGTCCATGACGTGCGCAACTACCTGAAGAAGGGCAAGCTCTGGGAAGCGTTCGAGTCCGAGGAGCGGGTGATCCTGCTGATCGACGAAATCGACAAGGCCGACATCGAGTTCCCCAACGACCTGTTGCAGGAACTCGACAAGATGGAGTTCTACGTCTACGAGACCGACGAAACCATCAAGGCCAAGCAACGGCCGATCATCATCATTACCTCCAACAACGAAAAGGAACTGCCGGACGCGTTCCTGCGCCGCTGTTTCTTCCATTACATCGCCTTCCCCGACCGCGTCACCCTGCAGAAAATCGTCGACGTGCATTACCCGGACATCAAGAAGGACCTGGTCAGTGAAGCGCTGGACGTGTTCTTCGACGTGCGCAAGGTGCCGGGCCTGAAGAAAAAGCCTTCCACTTCCGAACTGGTGGACTGGCTCAAGCTGCTGATGGCCGACAACATCGGCGAAGCGGTACTGCGCGAACGTGATCCGACCAAGGCCATCCCGCCGCTGGCCGGCGCCCTGGTCAAGAACGAGCAGGACGTGCAACTGCTCGAGCGCCTGGCGTTCATGAGCCGTCGCGGCACCCGCTGATCCTCTTCGTCTAACAAGAGCGAGGGCGATTGCCATGCTGCTTAACCTGTTCAATGAGATGCGCGCCGCCAAAGTGCCCGTGTCGGTGCGCGAATTGCTGGACCTGATCAACGCGTTGAAACAGCGGGTGATCTTCGCCGACATGGACGAGTTCTATTACTTGTCCCGGGCAATCCTGGTGAAAGACGAACGGCATTTCGACAAGTTCGACCGGGCGTTCGCTGCCTACTTCAACGGCCTGGAAAAACTCGACGATCACCTCCAGGCGCTGATTCCCGAGGACTGGCTGCGCAAGGAATTCGAGCGTTCGCTGACCGACGAAGAGCGGGCGCAGATCCAGTCCCTGGGTGGCCTGGACAAGCTGATCGAAGAGTTCAAGAAACGCCTGGAAGAACAGAAGGAACGCCATGCCGGCGGCAACAAATGGATCGGCACCGGCGGCACCAGCCCGTTCGGCTCCGGCGGCTTCAACCCCGAAGGCATCCGGGTCGGCGACGCCGGCAAGCGCCAGGGCAAGGCTGTGAAGGTCTGGGACCAGCGCGAGTACAAGAACCTCGACGACCAGGTGGAATTGGGCACCCGCAACATCAAGATCGCCCTGCGCCGCCTGCGCAAGTTCGCTCGCCAGGGTGCGGCCGAAGAGCTGGACATCGACGGCACCATCGACCACACCGCCCGGGACGCCGGCCTCTTGAACATCCAGATGCGCCCGGAGCGACGCAACACCGTGAAGTTGTTGCTGTTGTTCGACATCGGCGGCTCGATGGATGCCCACGTGAAGATCTGCGAAGAACTGTTCTCGGCCTGCAAGACCGAGTTCAAGCACCTGGAGTATTTCTACTTCCACAACTTCGTGTACGAGTCGGTGTGGAAAAACAACCTGCGCCGTACCTCGGAACGCACCTCGACCCAGGATTTGCTGCACAAGTACGGTGCCGACTACAAAGTGATCTTCATCGGCGACGCCGCCATGGCCCCCTATGAAATCACCCAGGCCGGCGGCAGCGTCGAACACTGGAACGAAGAGGCTGGCTATGTGTGGATGCAGCGTTTCATGGAGAAGTACAAGAAGCTCATCTGGATCAATCCGTATCCCAAGGACACCTGGGGCTATACCGCCTCGACCAACATCGTGCGCGAGTTGGTGGAAGACCGGATGTATCCGCTGACCTTGCGGGGGTTGGAGGAAGGGATGCGGTTTCTTTCCAAGTGATCTTTGGCGCCCTTTAGGGCCTCATCGCGAGCAAGCTCGCTCCCACAGGGGATCTCAGTGTGACGAAGATCCAGTGTGGGAGCGAGCTTGCTCGCGATGCTTTTAGCGGTCGAGAAAACTACGCAAACACTCCACCTGCTGGCGATACGCAACCTCCTGCACCACCGGCCGCAACCGCACCTGCGTCCCCGGCAGGCATTGCGCCAACCGGGCCAGGGCCAACGGAGTCAAGGCCCCCAGGCGTGGATAGCCACCGATGGTTTGCCGGTCGTTGAGCAGCACGATCGGTTGGCCATCCGGCGGCACCTGCACCGCACCGAGCGGAATGCCCTCGGAAATCATCGCCGGCCCCTGATACGCCAACGCCGTGCCCAGCAAGCGGATGCCCATGCGGTCGGCGCGACTGTCCAGTGTCCACGGAGTGTTGAACGCGTCGAACAGACTCTGCCCGCTAAATGCGCCATTCTGCGCCCCCAGGATCAGGTCCAGCGGCTGCGCTTGCTGGAAGTCCGGAATCCGCGTGTGTGGCATGGGCCGAGGCGTCGCCGCGCCTGAATAGCTCAGGCGCTCGCCACGACTCAGCGCTCGCCCTCGCCCATCCAGGCCACCCAGTTCCTCGCGCACTACCGTCGCCCGGCTGCCCAGTACCGCAGGCGCATTGAATCCGCCAGGGGCCGCCAGATAGGCCCGGGCACCGAGCACGGGCTGGGTGAGCGCCAGCACCTGGCCCTTGCGCAGACTGAAGAAGCGCCACGATGCCACGCCCTGGCCGTCTATTCGCGCGCCCAGGTCCGCCCCAGCCAGCGCCAGCACGCAATCCTCTTCGGCCACTACGGTAAAGCCGCCGAGGGTAATCTCCACCACCGCCGCGTCCAGGCCATTGCCGAGCATCCAATTGGCCCAGGCCATCGACAGCCAGTCCGCCGCCCCGCCCTGGGTCACACCCAGGTGCCTCACGCCGAAACGGCCGGCGTCCTGCAACAGGCACAGCGGTGTGCTGGCCTCGATCAACAAGCGGCTCATGCCTGGGTCTCCAGCGGTGTGTCGTCGCCACCCAGCGCGATGAATTCGGCAAGGTCCACGGGGGCGAAACGCACCGTGTCCCCCGGCTGCATCAGGCTGTAGCCATCGCGCTCGCGATCAAACAGTTTGGTCGGGGTGCGACCGATCAGGTTCCAGCCACCGGGCGACACCACCGGATATGCCGCGGTCTGGCGCTCGGCAATGCCAACACTGCCGGCGGCCACGCGCTTGCGCGGCGTGTCGAGGCGCGGTGAAGCCAATTCTTCATCCACCAGCCCCATGAAGGCGAAACCGGGGGCGAAGCCCAGGGCAAACACCTGATACTCGCGTTCACTGTGGCGACGGATCACCTGGGCGACCGTCAGCCCGCTGCGGCTCGCCAGCAGCTCCAGCTCCGGCCCGACACTGAGGTCGTACCACACCGGCAGCACGTGGCATTGGCCGGCGGACCGGGCATCCGGTGAAAGGTGATTCAACGCCTCATCGATCAATTCACGAGCCTGCACCGGGTTCAGGGCGAGCAAATCGTAGTGCACCATCAACGTGGTATAGGACGGCACCAGGTCAATCAGATGCTCGGCAAACACCGCTCGCAGGCGCTCGCTGGCGGCGAGCATCCAGGGCATGTTGGCCTCGGCGATCTCATCGAACAGGCGCACCATCAAGCAGTCCACCGCCACCACTTCCAAGCGTGGTCTCATGGTGCACTCTGCCGGTCCAGGGCTTCGCGGATGCGTTGCACGGCCGCCACGGAGCTGGCGTTGTCGCCGTGTACGCACAAGGTGTTGGCAACAAGGTGCAAGGCGCTGCCGTCACTGGCGGTCAACGCATCGCCGCGGGCGATAGCCAGGGCCTGCCCGACAATCACCTCGGGATCGTGGTGCACGGCACCCGGTGCTTGCCGCGAAACCAGGCGACCGGCACTGTCGTAGGCGCGGTCGGCAAAGGCTTCAAACCACAGGGTCAGGCCGTACTCATCGCCCAGGGCCTGGGCGGCGCTGTTGTCCCGGGTCGCCATGAGCATCAGCGGCAGTTGCCGATCATAGGCCGCAACAGCCTGGATCACCGCGCGCAGTTGCGCCGGGTTGGCCATCATGTCGTTGTACATCGCGCCGTGGGGCTTGACGTAGCTGACCCGTCCGCCTTGCGCCCGGCAGATGCCGTCGAGGGCACCGATCTGGTAATGCAGCAGGTCCTGCAATTCCTGGGCGCCGTAGGCCATGGAACGGCGGCCGAAGCCCGCCAGGTCCTGATAGGCCGGGTGCGCGCCGATTCGCACGCCATGGCTCAGGGCCAGGCTGACGGTCTTGCGCATGATGCTCGGGTCGCCAGCGTGGAAGCCGCAGGCGATGTTGGCGCAATCGATGAAGGGCATCACCTCGGCGTCCAGACCCATGGTCCAGCTGCCGAAGCTTTCGCCGATGTCGCAATTCAATAGCAGGCGGTTCACGGTGAACGCTCCTGTAGGTTCTTTCTTTGTTTAACTGTGGGGCACGCGCACCACAGGTTATCAGTTACTCGGCTTCCAACTGCTTGCCTTGGGTTTCCGGCAGACTCAGGGCCGCCAGGATCACCACGCCATAGGACACCGCGGCGAACGCTCCGATACCCACGCTCAGCGGCACCTTCTGGCTCAAAATACCAATCAACAGCGGGAACAATGCCGCCACCGCCCGGCCAATGTTGTAGCAGAAGCCTTGGCCCGAACCACGAATGCGCGTAGGGAACAGTTCGGTGAGGAACGAGCCCATGCCGCTGAACATGCCCGACGCGAAGAACCCCAAGGGAAAGCCCAGCCAGAGCATCACGTTATTGCTCACCGGCACCTGGGTATACAGCAGGACGATGGTGAAAGAGCCGACGGCGTACAGGACAAAGTTCTTTTTGCGCCCCAGGATGTCCGACAGGTACGCACTGATGACATAGCCCACGTAGGAACCGACGATCACCATCGCCAGGTAGCCGCCGGTACTCAATACGCTCAGGCCACGCTCATTTTTCAGGAACGTCGGCAGCCAGGACGTGATGGCGTAGTAACCGCCCAGGGCACCGGTGGTCAGCAGCGAGGCGCGAAAGGTGGTGAAAAGGATGCCGGGGGCAAAAATCTCGTAGAACTTCGCTGGGTTTTCCGGCGTCAGCCGGGCCTTGGTCTGGTTATAGACGTCCGGATCCTTGACCAGCCGGCGGACGAAAATCACGAACACCGCCGGCACGATGCCGAGGATGAACAGTGCGCGCCAGGCGTCTTCCGGCGGCAGCACCGAGAACAGCAGCGCATACAGGATCGCCGTCATGCCCCAGCCCAGCGCCCAACCCGACTGCACCATGCCCACCGCCTTGCCGCGATCCTTGGCACGAATCACTTCACCCATCAACACGGCGCCGGCGGTCCATTCGCCGCCAAAACCGAAGCCCATCAATGTGCGGGCGATCAGCAGTTGTTCATAGTTCTGGGCAAAGCCGCACAAAAAGGTGAAGAAGGCGAACCACAGCACCGTCAGTTGCAGGGTGCGCACCCGCCCGATGCGGTCCGAGAGAATGCCCGCCACCCAGCCGCCAATGGCCGAAGCGATCAAGGTACTGGTGTGAATCAGGCCTGCCTGGCCAGTGGTAATGCCCCACATCGCGATCAGGGTCGGCACCACGAAACTAAGCATCTGCGTGTCCATGCCGTCCAGGGCGTAGCCGATCTTGCAGCTCCAGAAGGTGCGACGTTCCTGCTGGTTGATGTTGCGGTACCAGTCGAATGGGCCGGAACGGGCCTGGGGTTGGGGGACGCCGAGCGTGTCGGGTGCACTCATGGTGGTTCTCCGCAGTTTTATTGTTGTAAGTCTCGACGACGCTGACGTGGAGACCGATGCGTCGATTCTTGAGCGCGCGGCCGATCCCGTCCAACGAATAAAACCTCGGTTGGGTCATAAGAAAAATTTGATTGGGTAACACGCAAGGCCTGGCTGAACACCGTTGTGGCCTAGCTGAACACCACTGTGGCGAGGGAGCTTGCTCCCGCTGGGCTGCGAAGCAGCCCAAAACCTGCTGGATACCATCTACCTGACACTGCGCGGTGTCTGGTTTTGGGGCCGCTTCGCGGCCCAGCGGGAGCAAGCTCCCTCGCCACGGGGTTTGTGTTTGGCGATGGCCTGGGTGAGTCAGACCGTTCGAGCCACTTTACCAACCACGAACCTGTGGCGAGGGGATTTATCCCCGCTGGGCTGCGAAGCAGCCCCAAACCTGCTGGATACCATCTACCTGACACTGCGCGGTGTCTGGTTTTGGGGCCGCTTCGCGGCCCAGCGGGAGCAAGCTCCCTCGCCACGGGGTTTGTGTTTGGCGATGGCCTGGGTGAGTCAGACCGTTCGAGCCACTTTACCAACCACGAACCTGTGGCGAGGGGATTTATCCCCGCTGGGCTGCGCAGCAGCCCCAAACCTACTGGATACCATCTACCTGACACTGCGCGGTGTCTGGTTTTGGGGCCGCTTCGCTGCCCAGCGGGAGCAAGCTCCCTCGCCACAGAAGCCGGTTGCGGTTTCGATCAGTCGTGCAATCAGAGCCCGCGCAAATCCCGCTCTTCAATCGGCCGGCTCTGGCGCAGGCGCTTGCCGCCCAGCACCACCCAGTCGATCAGGCGGAACAGGCACTCCAGGCCGAACGACAGCAACAACGCACCGCTGATGCCCCAGATCATGGCCTCGGGAGTCAACAGGATCTGGTAGCTGTAGCCGTTCCAGGTTTCCTTGCGGATGTCCGGATCGGCGGCCAGCGCCACTTGCAGCAAGCGGATGTACCACGGGCCCTGCATGGCCTGGAATTGCTTGTCGAGGGCCTGCTGGCGCACGAGTAAGGTGTTCAGGCTGTCGGCGTCGCTGCGAAAGATCGGGTCTTCGCTGGCGCGGTAATGGGCCACCAGGGCTTGCATGTCGCCCTTGAAGAACTGATTGGCGGTGCCCTGGAACCCTTGCAGGCCGGTCTGCGCCTCGATCAGGTGGGCCTCGACCCGCTTGGCGTAATCGTTGATGAAGCCCGGCACCTGGACCCCAACCAACAGGCCCACCGCGAACAACACCAGCCGTAGATAACTGAGCAACATAACGTGACGTCCTTATTCGGTCCGGCCGTGGCTGACGCATTCGCCGCGTCGCCACAGGCTCCATTGGCCCGGTTCGTAGCGGGTCCAGGTTTCGTTTTCGGTCAACGGTTCGGTGGCGATCACCGTGACCACGTCGTTGGGCGTGGTTTCAGCCTGGAAATCGACTATCACATCCACATCCTTGAGCCGAGCCGGGCCGAACGGCGCGCGACGGGTGATCTGGGCCAGTTTGGTCGAGCAATAGCAGAACAGCCAGTCGCCATCGCTGAGCAAGCAATTGAACACGCCTTTGCTGCGGTATTCGGCGCAGGCCTCGATCAGCGACGGTAGCAATTGTTCCACCTCCACCGGTTCGGGGAAGGCCTGGCGCACACGGTTGAGCAGATCGCAGAAAGCCGCTTCGCTGTCGGTATCGCCCACCGGGCGGTAGAAGCTCACGCCCGGCTGGAAATCGGCGAGTTGGCCATTGTGGGCAAAACACCAGTTGCGGCCCCACAACTCACGCACGAACGGGTGCGTATTGGACAGGCAGACCTTGCCGACGTTGGCTTGGCGAATATGCCCGATCACCACTTCGCTCTTGATCGGATAGCGCTGCACCAGGTTCGCCACTTCCGATTCGCTGCTGGCGGCCGGGTCCTGGAACAGGCGCAGGCCACGGCCCTCGTAGAAGGCAATGCCCCAACCGTCCCGATGCGGCCCGGTCTTGCCGCCGCGCTGCATCAGCCCGGTGAAGCTGAACACGATGTCGGTCGGCACATTGGCGCTCATGCCCAATAACTCACACATGCTCGAACTCTCGCTTCAAGGGGCAGGCCCGGTTACAGGCGCGGTTCGATACGCGAACGCTGGGGGTTGCTCGGCACGGGCGGGCGACCGTAACGGTCATCACCGGCCACGCCAAACGGTGCCTCGTCCTCCGGCTCATCGACCGCAGCGGCGGCTTTTGCGGCGGCGGCCCGTTCCTTGCGAGCGTTGGCGGCCCGCTCGATGGGAAAGCGGATCAGCACCAAAATGAAGTAGAGACCGAAGGCGATCATGCCGTACATGAGCAGATCGGAAGCCGCCCGCCAGACGTTGTTGCCGACTTTGAACAGCACGTCCAGGGCAACAATAGCCAGGGCCGGGGCGACCTTGTCCTTCACCGGATCTACGATGGTAGGGCAAAATAGCAGCACCGCCAGCAGCAACCGCAGCGATTCGCGCAACCAGCGCCACATCCAGCGGGTCATGCGCATCCATACCAACAGGCAGCCCAGGGCGGCGAAGGCGTAGAGGCCCCAGGCGATCAGATAGTCATTCTCGGTCATGGTGTCCATGGCAAGGCAGGCAAAGAGGCGCTTATAGTAACGGCTTTTCGCTCGTCAGGCTGCCCCGGCGTCTGGCGAATGGCCTGTGTGGTTGGTTCTGTCCAGGCCATGTGTCCCTTTTCGTACAACGTTCGAGAGCCTTTCATGTCCCTATCTGCCCACGTTTCCAACGCCCCGATTGCCCGCAAGGACCCCGGTGTTGACCCATACGCCTGGCTGCAGGAACGCGACACCGACGCCGTGCTCGACTACCTCAAGGCGGAAAACAGCTACCAGGAGGCGCAACTCGCCGACCAGGCCGAACTGCGCGAAACCCTGTTCCAGGAGATCAAGGGTCGGATTCTCGAGACCGACCTGTCACTGCCCTCGCCTTGGGGCCCGTACCTGTATTACACCCGTACCACGGCCGGTGACGAATACCCGCGCCACTACCGCTGCCCGCGTCCGGCCGATGACAGCCTGAACGTGGATGAAAGCCGTGAACAACTGTTGCTGGACCCGAACGTGCTGGCCGGCGGCGGCTTCTTTTCCCTGGGCGCTTTCAGCATCAGCCCTGACCACCAGCGCCTGGCCTACAGCCTGGACACCACGGGCGATGAGATCTACACCCTGTTCGTGAAGGAATTGTCCAACGACAAGGTCAGCGAACTGTCCTTCGCCGATTGCGACGGCAGCATGACCTGGGCCAACGACAGCCTGACGCTGTTTTTCGGCGAGTTGGACGACACCCATCGCCCCCACAAACTCTGGCGCTATCGCCTGGACGGCACTGCCGCCGAAGAGGTGTTCCACGAGCCGGACGGGCGTTTCTTCCTGCATTGCTATCGTTCGAGTTCGGAAAAGCAGTTGATCCTGTCCCTGGGCAGCAAGACCACCAGCGAAGTCTGGGTACTGGACGCTGCGCAACCGCAGCGCCCCTTTACCTGCCTGGCGCCCCGCGTGGAAAACCATGAATACGACGTCGACCACGGCCTGCTCGATGGCCAATGGACCTGGTTGATCCGCAGCAACCGCGACGGAATCAACTTCGCCCTGTACCAGGCCGCCGACACAGGCGT
Organism: Pseudomonas sp. NFACC51; assembly: GCF_900103575.1. Classification (NCBI taxonomy): domain Bacteria; kingdom Pseudomonadati; phylum Pseudomonadota; class Gammaproteobacteria; order Pseudomonadales; family Pseudomonadaceae; genus Pseudomonas; species Pseudomonas sp. NFACC51. The sequence continues at coordinate 43,889 of NZ_FMXH01000017.1, forward strand.
GGCGCCGACCGAGGCCGACTGGCAGAACCTGATCCCCCACAGCGACACGGTGATGATCGACGGCCTGAGCCTGAACGCCGGGGCCATGACCTTGAGCTTGCGCGAAGGCGGCCTGCCGATCATCGAGGTTCACCCGCAAGGCTTGCCGGCCTATCGGGTGCAACTGCCGGACGCGGCCTACAGCCTGCATGTGCAAAACAGCCTGGAGTTCGTCAGCGAGCGCATTCGCCTGCGCTACGAGGCCCTGAACCGTCCGGCGCAGATCCGCCAGTTGGACCTGGCCAGCGGCGCACAGGTCGTGCTCAAGCAAACCCCGGTACTGGGCCCGTTCGACGCCGATGCCTACGTCAGCCAACGGCTGTGGGCCACGGCGCCAGACGGCACACAAGTGCCCATCAGCCTGGTGGTCAAGCGCGAAGCCCTCGGCCGGCCGGTACCACTGTACCTGTACGGCTACGGTGCCTATGGCGAAAGCCTCGACCCGTGGTTTTCCCATTCGCGGCTGAGCCTGCTTGACCGCGGCGTAGCGTTTGCCATCGCCCATGTGCGCGGCGGCGGCGAGCTGGGTGAAGCCTGGTATCGCGCCGGCAAGCAGGAACACAAGCACAACACGTTCGGCGATTTCATCGCCTGTGCCGAGCATTTGATCGCCAACGGCTTCACCACCGCCGAACAACTGGCGATCAGCGGCGGCAGCGCCGGTGGCCTGCTGATCGGCGCGGTGCTCAATCAACGCCCGGAGCTGTTCAAGGTTGCGATTGCCGAGGTGCCGTTCGTCGACGTGCTCAACACCATGCTCGACCCGGACTTGCCGCTGACCGTCACCGAGTACGATGAATGGGGCAATCCAGAGGAGCCGGACGTTTATGATCGGATCCGAGCCTACGCCCCGTACGAAAACGTCAGCGCCCAGGCGTACCCGGCGCTGCTGGTGATCGCCGGTTACAACGACAGCCGTGTGCAGTACTGGGAAGCGGCCAAGTGGGTGGCGAAATTGCGCGCCACCAAGACCGACGACCACCCCCTGCTGCTCAAGACCGAACTGGGCGCCGGCCACGGCGGAATGAGCGGGCGTTACCAGGGATTGCGTGACGTAGCGCTCGAATATGCATTTGTCTTGAAGGTTTTGGGGGTGGTCTGAGGAACTCTGTGGGATGGCCGGGTCTTAGCTCCATGCGCCGGGCATCCCGGATCAAATAACGGTGGGAGCAAGCTCGCTCCCACAGGGGATCTACCATGGATCTTTTTACACCCGGGCCAAACTGAACCTGCAACACACACAAGAAAAAGACCGTGCCAACATGTCAGAACCGACCTTACTGAACAAAGAAATCCGCGACTGGCTGATGGACTGCGGTCTGTTCGACCAGTTGCTGCCTGTGGACTTCGCCGCGGCGTCGGGCTATTTCAGCATCAGCGCCATCGCCCAGGGCGAAGCGATTTTCCACGAGGGCGATGCCGGCAGCTTCATGTGCATCATCCACACCGGCCAGGTGGCCGTGCAGAAAACCGGCCCCGACGGCCACCCCGTGACCATCGCCACGCTGCGCAGCGGCCGGGCATTCGGCGAAATGGCCGTGCTCGACGGCGAACGGCGCTCGGCCAGTTGCATCGCCGCCAGCGATTGCCAGTTGCTGAACCTGGGCAAGGACTCCCTGGAAAAAATGCTCAACGACGCCCCCAAGATCGCCGCCAAGATCATCCGCGCCCTCGCCGTCTCCCTGTCCAAGCGCCTGCGCATGGCCGATGGGCAGTTGTTGTCGCAGCAGGTCTGACAACAACACATAAACCCAGTGGGAGCGAGCTTGCTCGCGCGATGGCGGCGGATCAGCCAGCATTGAAGCCGACGGACACACCGCTATCGCGAGCAAGCTCGCTCCCACAGGTGAATGCGTCGTCTTGTCGATTTATCCTCCCGGCGACTTGGCCTTCACTGGCTTGGGCTCCATGCCCGGTATCGGCTGGTCCTTGGGCGGCTTGGGCATTTCGATGGGGGGCAGCAAGGGCGGTCCGCCGCTTCCGGGGCCAACCTTGGGCACCCCGTTGGGCGTGACCGGCGGATAGGGCATGGGAGTGGCGGTGCCAGGCGATCCGGGGATGCTGGGCGGGTTGACTGGAATCGTCGGTTGTTGAGCCTGGGCGCAACTTATTGAGAGCGCCGCCAGGGCAATGGCCGTTAGAATGATGCACTTCATCAATGGCTCCGTGGCTATTGTCTGCTTTAAGGCTAGTCGTTACCGCGCGGTTTGCCCTCCTACGAGATTTCCATGAAACGTTTCGTTCTACTCGACACCACGCCCATCCCTGATAACGGCGGTGCCCTGTGCCTATTCGAGTACGGGGAAGACTTCGTCATCAAGATCCAGGGCGGTGACGGCGGGCAGTTGATGAACACCCGCATGCACGGTTCCGAAGACGCCCTGGCAGAGATTCCTTGCCGCAAGGTCGCCGGTCGTCCCGGCTCGCGCGTGCTGATCGGCGGCCTCGGCATGGGGTTCACCCTCGCCTCGGCCCTCAAGCACCTGGGCAAGACCGCCGAAGTGGTGGTGGCCGAACTCGTGCCCGGCGTGGTGGAGTGGAACCGTGGCCCCCTGGGTGAAAAGGCCGGGCGGCCGTTGTCGGATCCACGCACAGTGATCCGCATGGAAGACGTCGCCAAGGTCCTGCAAGCCGAACCCCAGGGTTTCGACGCGATCATGCTGGACGTCGACAACGGCCCGGAAGGCCTGACCCAGAAAGCCAACAGTTGGCTGTATTCGGCTGGAGGCCTGGCCGCCTGCGCCAAGGCCCTGCGGCCCAAGGGCGTGCTGGCGGTGTGGTCGGCCAGCGCTGACCGGCAGTTTTCCGACAAGCTGAAGAAGGCCGGCTTCAAGGCCGAAGAGGTGCAAGTGTTCGCCCATGGCAACAAAGGCACCCGCCACACCATCTGGATTGCCGAGAAGCTCAAGGGCTGAGCTAAACTCTGTCCAACCGTCATCCGTCTTGTCTACAAAGGTGAACCCATGAGTTCGTCAACGCCACCGTCCAACACCGCCAAGCTGGACCGCATCCTCGCCGATGCCCAGCGCGACCGGGAGATGGGCTACCGCGACAAAGCCCTGAAAATGTACCCCCATGTCTGTGGCCGCTGCGCCCGTGAGTTTTCCGGCAAGCGCCTGAGCGAACTGACCGTTCACCACCGCGACCACAACCACGACAACAACCCGCAGGACGGTTCCAACTGGGAACTGCTGTGCCTGTACTGCCACGACAACGAACACTCGCGCTACACCGACCAGCAATATTTCGGCGACGGCTCCCTGAGCACTCCGAAAATCGCCAAGGCGACCCACAACCCCTTCGCCGCACTGGCCGGGTTGATGAAGAAGGACGAGTAATTAGCCGTTGTGCGAGTGGGTTTATCTTGCGCTGCAAAGTGTTGCTCCACAGATCAAATCCCCTCGCCAAAAGTGGCCTGCTCGACTGTGGGGCGGCTGCCTGTGCCGCTTTCATGGTCCAGCTGACAAATCTGCAATGCCCCCGTCAGGTCGCTGACAGCTTCGCACCTTTAGCATGCCCGTTACTTCCCTCATTTGCAGGTCAAGTAAGCCAAGGTTGATGAATATCAACCTGCCAAAGCCCTCCCTGCCTATTCTGTGGTTATCGGTGGCGGTGGCTCGCCCGGCCTGAAGGAGCGACACCATGAACACTCATCAACCCCCAGCGGGCGCAACGCCATTCTGGCGGGGCAAGACCGGCATTGTATTGATCATGTTGTTGGCCATCGGCCTCTTCTATCTGGCGCGAGAACACTTCAGCCACATTGCGGCGAATTGGCCGTACCTGATTCTCCTGATATGTCCCTTGATGCATATCTTCGGACACGGCCACGGCCACGGCCATGGCGGTCATGGACAACATGGCCAACCACCCGTCAACCGCAGGGATCAGGAAGGCCCCTAGCCATGCCCAACGTTCCAGCGCACCTTCACCACAGTGCTCCAGCGCCCAGCGGCGACATGGCGACTGAATACACCTGCCCCATGCACCCGGAAATCCGCCAACCCGGCCCCGGCACCTGCCCCAAGTGCGGCATGACGCTGGAGCCGGTGATGCCCGCGCTGGAAGAAGAGGACAATCCAGAACTCAAGGACTTCACGCGCCGCTTCTGGTGGTCACTGCCGTTGACGGTGATCGTCACGGTGCTCGCCATGGCGGGGCACGCTTTGTCGCTGTTTCACGGTGCAACGCAAAATCTCATCGAGTTTTTCCTGGCGACACCCGTGGTCCTGTGGGCAGGCTGGCCGTTTTTTGTACGGGCAGTGGCCTCTGTTCGCCAGCGTAGCCCGAACATGTGGACCCTGATTGGCCTGGGCACCGCGGCGGCCTATCTCTACAGTGTCGCCGCCACGTTTTGGCCGGGAGGATTCCCCACCACATTCGTGCAAGAGGGGCGTATCGGCGTCTACTTTGAAGCCGCCGCAGTGATCATCTCCCTTACCTTGCTGGGGCAGATGCTGGAGCTCAAGGCACGCTCGCAGACGTCGGCCGCCATCAAGTCGCTGCTGGGGCTGTCCCCCAAAACCGCGCGCCGGATCAATGCCGATGGCCAGGAACAAGACATTCCCTTGGCCCACGTCCATCAGGGTGACCACCTGCGGATCAGGCCCGGTGAAAAGGTCCCGGTCGATGGTACGGTACTCGAAGGAGAAAGCGCCGTTGACGAGTCGATGCTCACCGGCGAGCCGGTTCCGGTGATCAAACGCGCCGGGGACAACCTGATCGGCGCCACGATCAACTCCCACGGTAGCTTGGTGATGACGGCGCAGAAGGTCGGCGCCGAGACCGTCCTGGCGCAAATTGTCCAGATGGTCGCCCGGGCCCAGCGCTCGAAAGCGCCTATGCAGCGCATGGCCGACGTGATCGCTGGCTATTTCGTCATGGGCGTGATTGCCATCGCCGTACTGACCTTTTTCGGCTGGGGGCTGTTAGGCCCCGAACCTGGCTGGGTCTTCGGGCTGATCAACGCCGTCGCCGTGCTGATCATCGCCTGCCCCTGCGCGCTGGGACTCGCAACCCCCATGTCGATCATGGTGTCCACCGGCAAGGCTGCCAGCCTGGGCGTGCTTTTCCGGGACGCCAGCGCCATCGAGAACTTATGCAGGATCGACACGCTGATCGTCGATAAGACCGGCACCCTGACCGAAGGGCGCCCGGCCTTTCACAGCGTGAAAGCCACCCAGGGCTTCGACGACCGCCAGGTGCTGCTGTTGGCCGCCAGCCTCGACCAGGGCAGCGAACATCCCCTGGCCCACGCCATCGTCGATCACGCACGAGCCGAGCATCTTGAACTGATCAAGCCGGCTTCATTTGAATCCGGCAGCGGCATCGGTGTCAGTGGCCAGGTGGACGGCAAACAGATCCACTTGGGCAATACCGCCCTGATGAACGCCGCCAGCATCAGCGTCAGCCCACTGCAACAGCAGGCCGAGCAGCTACGCGCGCAAGGCATCAGCATTATCTACATGGCGGTCGACGGAGTACTGGCCGGGCTGCTGGGCGTCTCGGACCCGATCAAGCCAACCTCCAGGGAAGCGGTCAGCCGGCTCAAGGCTCACGACATCACAATCATCATGGCCACCGGCGACGGCCTCACCACGGCACGCGCCGTGGCCAGGGAGATGGGCATTGAAGAGGTCCATGGCGAAGTCAAACCCGAGGACAAGGAACGTCTGGTGGCGGACCTGCAGCGCGATGGCCGCCAGGTCGCGATGGCGGGTGACGGAATAAACGATGCGCCCGCCCTGGCTCGGGCGAACGTAGGCATTGCCATGGGTACAGGCACGGACGTGGCAATGAACAGCGCCCAGCTGACCTTGGTAAAAGGCGATTTGATGGGGATCTTGCGGGCCCGCACCCTTTCGGTGGCAACCGTTAGAAACATGCGCCAGAACCTCGGCTTTGCCTTCCTCTATAACTCGATGGGTATTCCGTTGGCGGCCGGCCTGCTGTACCCCCTGACCGGTCACCTGCTCTCGCCCATGATTGCCGCCATCGCCATGAGCGTGAGTTCGGCATCGGTGGTGTTCAATGCCTTGAGGTTGCGTAACACGCCAGCACAATAATCCGGCGCCCATAAAAAACAGGCGCCACCAGGGCGCCTGACCGTCTCAAAACCAAAGGAGAACAAACGAGACGGTAATCAGCCGCCATTCGGACAGTTATCACCCAGGAGCCTATATTCCAGGGTATTGAGCTTGCCGTTCGAGTCTTCGTAGGTCATGCGCGACGGTCCGACACCACAGCCTTTATTGGCCGGTGTAATGCTCACCACTTTTTTAACATCGAGTTTCATGCCGTATTCGTAATGAACGATTTCGGCGATGGCTTTGCCGTTTTCGACGGCGTATTGCGCCATGGCTTGTTGATTGTTCTGGATCATCTGGCCATAAACCCGGTCACCTCCGCCTTCCGCCAAGGCAAGGGAAGAAAGGGACAGGATCGAAACGGCGAGCAAGGCATCAAGGGTTTTCATGAGGAACTCCGGCAGTCATTTGTCAGGCAAACCATAACGACTGGTGCCTGTCACGACGCTGGCGGGGACGTTACCGATTGGTCAGGTTCGTGAACAGGTAACCGACCATCACCCCCCACTCACAAACTGAACACGCAGCCCCATTCCCCGTATAATCGCGCCTTTTCCCCAAAGGCACCCCGCCCGTGGCCAACAAACGCTATAGCTGCATCGGTCTGTTCAACCCCAAGTCACCGGAAAACGTCGGTTCGGTCATGCGTGCCGCCGGCTGCTACGGCGTGGCGTCGGTGTTCTACACCGGCAAGCGCTATGAGCGAGCCGCCGACTTCGTCACCGACACCAAGAAAGTCCACTACGACATTCCGCTGATCGGTATCGACGACCTGAAGAAAATCCTGCCCCTGGGCTGTGTGCCGGTGGCCGTGGAACTGGTGGAAGGCGCTCGCCCACTGCCCGAATACACTCACCCGGACCGAGCGCTGTACATTTTTGGCCCGGAAGACGGCTCGCTGGACAAGGACATTCGCGATTGGTGTGAGGATGTGGTGTACATCCCCACCACCGGCTGCATGAACCTGGCCGCCACCGTCAACGTCGTGCTGTATGACCGCATGGCCAAAGGCAACAACACCCGTTCGGGGCCGCAATTCCGCTGATCGGTGCAACATTCGATTGAACAAGGCAATCGCTCGGGCAGTCAGCTTTATACCAATCCCCATACTGGAGACAGATCATGAGCGATAACAATCCGTTCGAGCCGATTGAGACCACCCCTTTCCAATCCCATCCGCCACAAAACGTGCATGGTTGGGAACGCATTGGCTCGCTGGCCGGCGGTGTGCTGATGATGGGCAAGGGCTTGCGCCGTGGCGGTGTGCTCGGCCTGGCTCAACTGGCGATCGGCGGCATGGCGCTGGCGCGGGGGATCACCGGGCATTGCTCGGCCAAGGCCTTGTTGGAAAAGAACCGGCAGAACCTCAGCAACGCCCGCGCTCGCATCGAACAGGCCGGTGATGAGCTGAGCCGCCTGAAGGCCAATGCCGAGGCGGCAACTGGCACGGCTACGGTGACGGGGAATGATTCGTTGGATTCGCCGAAGGTTGGGCTCTGATTTTTGCAGCGCCGCTGATGGCCCCTTCGCGAGCAAGCTCGCTCCCACATGTTTTGTGAACGCCGAAAACCCAATGTGGGAGAGCTTGCTCGCGATGGCGGTGTCACTGAAGTAACCGGGTATCCAGCACAGTAGAGGCCCCACCCAGAACGCTCTCACTGAGCTGCACAAACTCTTTGGTATCGACCGTTTCCAACCGCATCGCCGCCTGCAACACATCATCCAGCGAACGTTTGTTACGGGTTTTCAGGCGAATCTCGCGGTCCAGTTCCTGCAACAGCAACACCGCCTGGGCCACCGCCGCCGAGCTGATCTGTTCGCCGCGCAAGGTGGTGATGCCCTTGCTGTCGCGGGCGAGCCGGTCGTTCAAGGTCTGATAGCGCTCATCACTCAGGCCGCCGGCGCGGCGCAGCAGTTCGATGGCGTAGTACTCGGTCAGCCCTTCGCTGATCCAATCGCTGCGATCATGATCGTTGACCCGGGCCAGCGCCTGCACCAACTCCCGCAGCAATGGGCTACTGCCCCGCTCGCTGACCAGCGGCGGACGGCTGTGCAGGTAGATCGAGTCATGACCGGCCTGGGCGCCACGCCACAACGGATCGCCGGCGCCGACAATCAGCAACTTGGCCGGATGGCGCGGCACCAGTGCTTGTACCTGCGGCCAGACGAATGTCAGCAGCGTCAGCACATCCATCCGGCGCATGCCTTGGCCCTGGGGCGAGGCGACCGTCACCTCAGTTTCGCCCAGGCGGGTGCGGCGGCTACCCAGTTTGCCGGCGAGCATCCAGCCCGTAGGGCGGTCGAACAGGCGCGAGGGGTTGTCGATGCGAAAGCGTTGCTTGCCGATGCGCGGCCAGGGCGTCTCGATGCTTTTCCAGTCATTGGGCAATTCAACTTCAAGACGGGCCACCAGTTCTACGCCGTCCTGCTGGTCGAGCCTGGCCGATGGCACCAGGTCGTCGCCGCGCAGCAACGCCCACGTCGGGGTCATGCGGGTTTCGAAGGTGGCGTTCTTGCGCGCATGGCTGATGCGCACGCGGTAGCTCAGGCTGGCCTTGTCCGCTGCCGGCCGCCAGACACCTCGCGCCTCTTTGCCGGGAGTGAGTTGCCATTGGCCGTCGGCCTTGAAATCGCTGTAGCGACTGCCGTCGCCGAGGTCGAAATCCAGGCTACGCACCGCCGCCCCCCGGGCCAGGGTCAGACGCACCTCGGCCTGATCGCTCAGGGGCAACAGGTGCACGTGATAATCCAGATCGACTTTCTGCGCCGCCCACAGCGGCCCGCACATCGCCAGCAGCCCGGCGGCCAGCATCCGTTTCAATCCTGCAGCCATGGGTTCTCCCTGGGGCGCGCCGCCCGACGGCTCAGCCGGCGCGGAAAATCAGATGATCTTCCCAATCGTCTTCCGGCACGCTGCCTTCGGCCAGCATACGCCCGGACTGGGAAATGCGTTCGTGGTGCACCGCATCGCGATCACCGCAGACCAGGTGGTGCCACAACGGCAAGTCCTTGCCCTCGCTAACCAGCCGATAACCGCAGGTCGGCGGCAGCCATTTGAACTCATCGGCCTTGCCCGGCGTGAGCTGGATGCAATCGGGGACAAAGTCGCGGCGGTTGGGATAGTCGGAGCACTGGCAGGTTTTCAGGTCCAGCAGTTTGCAGGCGATGCGCGTGTAGTAAACGCTGTTGTCGTCTTCGTCTTCGAGTTTTTGCAGGCAGCACAGGCCACAGCCGTCGCACAGCGATTCCCATTCCTGCAGATCGAGCTGATCGAGGGTTTTGCGTTTCCAGAACGGTTCGACTTTGGCGGCCATGGCTCAAGCATCAACATCAGGTGGTGAAAAGGCCGACAGTCTAGTGCCCGGGCCTCTTCAGGCCAAGCATTGGCGACTGTCGGTAGGCCGGGACTTGTCAGCCCGGGCGGCGGGACGTAGGTTGTTTCATTGACTTTCCAAACCCCAGCCAGGTAAGCCCATGAGTGCCAATCCCCGCATTGCCGATTACGCGATTCACCCTCAATTCATCGAGCGCTGGTCGCCCCGTGCCTTTACCGGCGAGACCATTGCCGAAGAAACCCTGCTGGGCTTCTTCGAAGCTGCACGCTGGGCGCCGTCGGCGTACAACTCCCAGCCATGGCGCTTCCTGTATGCGCGCCGCGACACGCCGAATTGGGAGCGTTTCCTGGGCCTGCTCAATGAATTCAACCGCAGCTGGGCCCAACACGCCTCGGCGCTGGTGATCATTGTTTCGAAAACCACCTTCGCCATTCCCGGCGCCACCGAAGAAACCCCTGCGCAGTCCCACACCTTCGATACGGGGGCGGCCTGGGGCCACCTGGCGCTGCAAGCCAGCCTCAGCGGCTGGCACACCCATGGCATGGCCGGTTTCGACCAGGCGTTGACCCGCAAGGAACTGAAGATCCCGGAAGGCTACGCCCTGCACGCCGCCGTGGCGATTGGCAAGCTGGGGGACAAATCGACACTGGCCGAATACCTCCAGGCCCGCGAAACCCCAAGCCCGCGCCGGCCGTTGAGCGAACTGGTGGCTGAGGGCGACTTCACCCTGTAACCCTGCCCCTTCATGTGAACAAACCATTCACATAAGAACGGCACTTCCCGTGACGAGGGAGCTTGCTCCCGTTGGGCTGCGCAGCAGCCCTGAATCAGCCGGCTCGGACAATCTGATGCATCGCGTGCTTAGGTTTTGGGGCTGCTTCGCAGCCCAGCGGGAGCAAGCTCCCTCGCCACAGGGTTGGGTTCACACAAACCTTAAGTGAACGGCGCAACCCGGAGCGGGAAGAAAGTCAGTAACCCCGGCTGAAATCCACTTCCCCGCGTAGCGCCTCACCGGCCTGATAGGCCCGCAGGTTTTCCAGGAACAACTGCACCATCATCGGCGGCGAGGTCGGTGCCGAGCTGTGGCCGGTCAGCAGCAGGCCCCAGGCGGTCCAGAAGGGGTGGCGCTGTGGCAATGGCTCCTGACGGCAGACGTCGATCACCGCACCGGCCAGGTGCCCATCCTTCAGGGCTTGCACCAGGTCCGCATCCACCACCGCCACGCCGCGGCCGACGTTGATGAACAACCCGGTCGGCTTGAATTGCTTGAATAGCGCCGCGTCGTACACATCATGGGTATCGGGTGTGTTGGGCAGCAAATTGATCACGTAATCCGCCTCACCCACCAAGCGCGGCAGATCCTTCAGCGCCCCGACTTCGATGAACGGCGCCAACGCTCGCGCTTCACTGGCCACACCGTACAGTTGCACACCAAACGGCACCAGGAACTGCGCTACCCGCTGACCGATATCACCGGTCCCGACGATCAACACCTTGCGCCCGGCCAGGCTTTGCCCCTGGCGGTTGTCCCACTTGCGCTCGACCTGGCTGACCAGCCGCGCCAGCACCTCACGTTCGTGGCCGAGCATGTAGGTCAGCACGTATTCGGCCATCACCTGGCCGAAAATGCCCACCGCACGGGTCAGGCGGTAGTTGCGCGTCAAGCCTTCGGCCAACAACGGCGTGATACCCGCCCAGGTCGATTGCAGCCAGCTGGGTCTATGGCCCTGACGCAACAAGGTGGCCAGCAGATCAGGCTGACCGAGCCAGACCGGGCAATCGGTGGCCAGTCGCGACAATTCGGCGGAGTCGCCGCTGGTCAGGACTTCAATATCGGGTGCCGCCTGACGCAGAAGCTGGGCGTACACCGGGTGGTCGTGTTCGGCAATCAGAACGCGCATGAATCAAACCTTTCAAAAACAGTGCAGACAACCGCCGATAGAGTGTCGCTCCATCCATACGATCGTCGTCAATAAACCCTTCCAGTGTTTTTCCAGAGGCACCCAGAACAGGTGCCTCAGAGACCGTCAGACCGGGTCGTTGCGGCGCAACAACTCTTCGGGCAAATGCTCGATGTACTCGTCTTCGGCCGGCGGCATTTGCAAGTGATAGCCCTGGGTGTCGAGGTTTTCCAGCACTTTGTTGATGTCCTCCCGTGACAGCGCCCGCTCGGGGCTCAGGACCAGGTCGAAGGCATGGATCGCCTTGCCAAAGGCGGCCATCAACGGCTCAGGCACGCGCTCCAAGGCATCGCTCTTGAGCACATACAGGTACATCTCGTTTTTCTTCGAGCTTCGATAGATGGAGCAGATACGTTTCAAGGCTGTTCTCCGGCAGTGGCCAGGCTGTCGAGCAGCGCCTGGCCCATCAATTCGCGGCGCCAGCCACGCAGCGAATCGGGCAATTGGTAAGGGCCCTCGGGGAAGCCGCTCTTGATCAGCGCTTCGAGGGTTTTCTTGCGCAGCATCAGCTCCGGGGCGATGTCCAGGCGCTCGGCTTCAGCCTGCCCCAACGCCCGCAGACGCTTGACCAGGGCCGAGGCCTCGATGGGCAGTGGCTCGGCCACGGCCGGCGGCCATTGCTCGGGCGGCACGCTGGCGGCGCGCTGGATCAGGTCCAGCAGAAACTGGCCGTCCTGGCGCACGGTGCGCGGGTGCATGTCTTCGATTTTCGCCAACGCGCCAAGGTTATCCGGCTGGGTACGGGCCAGGGGCCACAGCGAATGCTCGCGAATGATGCGATTGCGCGGCAGGTCACGGGCCCGCGCCTCGCGTTCGCGCCAGGCGCACAGCTCGCGCAGCACGGCCAATTGGGCGCGGGACAGTTTCCAGGCGAGCTTGGCCTCGCGGTAGACCTCGTACGGGTCGACCTCGCGACGCAGGTTGGCCACCAGTTCGGCGCCGTCTTCCAGGACCCAACGGTATTTTTCGTCGGAAAGCTTCGGGCGCAGCAGTACGAAAACTTCTGCCAGGTGCACGGCATCCTCTGCCGCGTAGCTGATCTGCGTCTCGGACAGGGGCCGTTGCAGCCAGTCGGAACGGGTCTCGCCCTTGGGCAACTCGATACCCAGCACTTCCTGCACCAGCCGCGAATAGCCCATGGAGAAACCCAGGTTCAGGTAGGCGGCGGCCAATTGCGTATCGAACAGCGGCGCAGGCAGGCTGCCGGTCAGGCGCAGCAGCACTTCAAGGTCTTCGCTGCAGGCGTGCAACACCTTGAGCACCGCCGGGTTTTCCAGTAGTGCGGCCAAGGGTTGCCAATTGTCGATGGTCAAGGGGTCGATCAGGTAGGCACGCTTGCCGTCGCCGATCTGCAATAAACCGGCAATAGGGTAAAAAGTGTCGACCCGCATGAATTCGGTGTCGAGGGCGACGAATGGCAACTGCTGCCACTCGGCGCAAAACTGACCGAGGCTATCGTTGTCGCGAATCCAGTGAATATCGATGGCCACACGGCTCTCCCTTGAAGAATGGCGCGCAGTATATATCGCCGCCGGCGATTGCGAGCATCCATAGAGCAGCCGCCTGAGAGAAATCGCCTGCGAAAAAGCAAGAATAGTCCTACATCAAGACTTAACCGGTCTTACGCAACGCATAAACACGCGTCAGGGCAAAACCGGGCAGGAAATCCTGGTACCAAAGCACGCTGAAACCGGCCTGGCGGAACTCGGCTTCCACATCTGCCTTGTCGGCCAGGCTCCGTCGCGGCGCCTGGCCGATCTTGAGGCGGCCTTCGATTTGCACCGAAACGATCACCGTGTCGCGACTGACCCGATGAAATTCGCGCAACAGCGCCAGGCGATGCTCGCTGGCGCTGACGTGGCGAAACAGTTGCAGACAGAGAATACAATCCACCGCGTTGGCCGACAGCCCGAGGGTGAACGCTGAACTCGGGAAGGTCTTGACCCGTTGGAGCAACGCGCCGCCATGGTGAGTGAGCGCATGTTCGAGCATGTCCGGCGACGGGTCCGCCGCCAGGATCACCCGGTTGGCGTGCTCGGCCAGCACCGGCCAGAACCGTCCCGCGCCACAGGCCACATCCAGCACCAACCCGGGCTCGCCCGCCACCTTCAGGGCATTGCGTACCATGTGCTCGTCGCGCCAGAACGCCAGGCGCAATCGTCGAGGCGTCGGCCCACAGCAGACCTGTGCATGCTCCTGGTCATGCTGCCTGGCGAACTCAAGCTCGACGGTGGATGGGGGTAGCCCGGACATACGAACGGCTCTTGGAGAAGATTGAATGACAGGTTAACCAACACTGCGTGAAAAAAAGGTCCAGGCCATCACTCTCGTGCCAGGACACCGTCAATCACCGCGCCGCGACAGCTGGCGAACAGGTCCAGGTCCCGGTTGTAGACCTGGCTGTTGACTTCCAGCAGCCCGAGCATCGAATGAAACAGGTTGTCCTGGCTCAAAGGCTTTTGCCGACTCAGTTGCAGGCAATGGGTGTCGACCGAGAAAGATTTCTGATAGCTGTCGGAAAACCAGGCAAGCATTGCCACGTGTTTCTGTTGCTCCGGGGCGAGCATGTAGGGCGTGCCATGGAGAAACAGGTTGTATTCGCCCAGGGACTCGCCATGATCCGACAGGTACAGCATGGCCGTGTCGACCTTGTCCTGGTTGGCCCGCAACAGATCGATCAGGGTCGAGAGCACATGATCGGTGTACACCAGCGTGTTGTCGTAGCTGTTGACGATGCTCTCGCGGCTGCAATTGTTCAGCGCGTTGCTTTCGCATACCGGGGTGAAATGCTCGTATTCCTTGGGATAGCGCTTGAAGTATTCCGGCCCGTGGCTGCCCATCTGGTGCAGTACCAGCACGGTGTCCTTGTCGAGTGTGTCGATGAAATGCTGCAAACCCTGGAGCAGGATTTCATCACGGCACTCACTGTTGGCGCACAGGGCCGGGTCCTTGAGATTGCTGACATCCTGCAGCGTGACCCGATCACAGGTGCCCTTGCAGCCGGATTGGTTGTCCCGCCAGATCACCTCCAGCCCGGCGTGCTTGAGCACGTCCAGCAAACCCTCTTCATTCTTGGCCTTGCTGGCGTCATAGTTCTTGCGCCCCATGTTGGAAAACATACAGGGCACAGACACGGCGGTTTCCGTGCCGCAGGAATGCACATCGGTAAAGGCGATCAGGCCGGCCTCTTTGTCCAGTGTCGGTGTGGTATCGCGGTCATAGCCGAGGATGCCGAAGTTCTCGGCCCGGGCACTCTCGCCCACCACCAGTACGGTCAGGGATTTGCGGCCGTGGGTTTGCCAGGCCGGGTTGCGGCTCGCGTCCTCGCCCAGGGTGATGAACGGCTGCTTGGCCGACGCGACCTGCTCACGCAAATAGCCGAGCGACGCACCGATGTAGTTGCTCGGCACGACCATCAAACGCAACTCGTGGTGGTTGCGAAACAACGAAGACAAACCTTGGTAGTTGGCCAAGGCGACCATGCCGATTACCGCGGCCGACGCCACGCCGACCAGCAACTTACTTAATAACTCTTTGGGCCAGCGACGATAGCTGATCGGGGTCTTGAATAACAACCAGCAAGGCAACACCCCCAATAACCCGAGGTAGATAAACAACTTCAGCGACAACAGATCACGAACTTCCGTGGCATTGGTTTCAGCAAAGTTGCGCAACATGCCCGCATCGATCAATACACCGTATTGGGCCATGAAATACGCCACGCCAGCACTGATCAGGAACAATAGCATCAGCACGGGCTTGAGCAGCGGACGGAAGGCCACGAGCGTCAACACCAGGTTGAACGCGCAGAAAATCATCAGGCCAAACGCCACGCACATCAGCAGGCCACGAGCGTCAGCCGTGGTGATCGCCAGCAAGTGTTGCCAGAGAACGAGGTTGAAACCCACTAACAAAAAGGCACTGGCGGCCAGTGTCACCCACTCGGGGCGCACCGCTTTAATGGTCAGCATGATGGTTGACGATTTCCTGAAAGTTGCTCTTTTAAAAAGAAGTGCCGCAGGAAAATGTGAAAACTTCATTTCCTACGGCAGCACAAACTTTAGGTAGCCCACCATCAATTTTTCGTGAAAAAGTTGCTATTAAATAATTATTTAAGCGGCAAGCTCGACCCAGCTTGCAGTGCTAAAGAAAAGTGATGCGTGGTGAGGGAGCTTGCTCCCGCGGGGCTGCGTAGCAGCCCCTTTTTGTGAGTGCTTCGCACTCAAGCGGGAGCAAGCTCCCTCGCCACGTTTTTTCGACTGCCCTAAGTGAGCAGTCTTTCTTTGCCAATCAGCTTGCAGCTTGAAGCTATTCTTAAGCCTGATTCAGATACCAGCGCCAGTCCTGCTCCCCGACTTCCGCCATGAATTGGCGGTATTCGGCGCGCTTGACCGCCAGATAAACGCCAAGAAACTCATCGCCAAACGCTTCCCGCGCCCAGGCCGATGCCTCAAGGGCACGCAGGGTGGTGAGCCAGTCGGTGGGCAGCAACTCGGCCGCCTGGGCGTAGCCGTTGCCTTCGACAGGTTTCCCGGGATCGCACTGTTCACGTAGGCCGCGATGAATGCCGGCCAATATCGCCGCCGCAGCCAGGTAAGGGTTGGCATCGGCACCGCAGATACGATGCTCGATGTGCCTCGACAACGCCGGGCCGCCCGGCACCCTCAGGCTCACGGTGCGATTGTCCACGCCCCAGGTCGCCGCCAGCGGTGCGTAGCTGTTGCTTTGGAATCGCCGGTAGGAGTTGGCGTTCGGACAAAACATCAACAGCGAATCGAGCAAGGTGTCGAGCATCCCACCCACCGCATGGCGCAACAGCGGCGTGCCGTCGGCGGCTTCACTGGCAAACAGATTGTGGCCATCGCGATCCGCCAGGCTGACATGCATGTGCATGCCGGAGCCCGCCAAGTGATCGAACGGCTTGGCCATGAAGCAGGCCTGCATGCCGTGCTTGTGGGCCACGCCCTTGACCAGTCGCTTGTAGCGCACCGCTTCATCCATGGCTTGCAAGGCATCGCTGCGGTGTTCAAGGGTGATCTCCACTTGTCCCGGTGCGTATTCGGAAATGGCGGTCCGGGCCGCAATGCCTTGCAGCTTGCACGCAGCGTACAGGTCGGCCAGGAACGGCTCGATCTGCTCCAGCTCGCGCAAACCGTAGACCTGGGTGGCACGCGGTCGGCCACCGTCGGCGTCCCGCGCTGGCTGTGGCCGGCCTTGGCTGTCGCGTTGCGCGTCCAGCAGATAAAACTCCAGCTCCGCCGCCATCACCGGGTAATAGCCGTCGGCCTGTAAAGCCTCGATCACCTGGCTGAGCAGATAACGCGGATCGGCGATGGTCGCCGGCATGCCCTCCTGGGGATGCATGCTGACCTGCACGGCGGCCGTAGGAATCAATCGCCACGGCATACGTTGCAAGCTGCCGCTGAGGGGGTAGGCACGGCAATCGATGTCGCCGACGTCCCACACCAGTCCGGAATTTTCCACATCATCGCCATTGACGGTGAGCCCGAGAATCGTACTGGGCAGTGGCCGGCCACTTTCGAAAACCGCCAGCAACTCGTCCCGATGCAACAACTTGCCCCGGGGCACGCCGTTGTTGTCGAGGATGAACAGCTCGAACAGTTCGATATCAGGGTTCTGCGCAAGGAACGCCTCGGCGTGTTGCACGGGAGCGAAAGAAATCTTGGCAAGGCTCATGAGAAGGCTCGTATTTCCATGTCGGACGGGCGACAAGGCACCGTCAGTCTGTGCTCGCCATTGAGCGAGCACTGCGAATGATCAACAGGTAATACGAGTATCTGGAGGACGGGCGTGACGGCAATGCCAGAGCGCCCAAAAGGCCAGCTCGGAGGGCAACGCACTGAGGGTTGGGGCCATGGCAGGCGTGAACCGGCCGACCGGATCGACCGCGGCAGATGAAGGGTATTGGAATGCCAGGGGCCAACCGTTCATGAGCGCATCACAGGAAACACATCGGACAAGCGTCCCACGCTACCCTGGGAGGTTAAACCTGGATTTGATGGAGCTTGGATCGCAGCCAACTAAACATAGGCAAACCAAACAGTCGTTGATCGACACGTCGTGTTCCCTACATTATCTGTCCCGTTCCCGACCATGAAAGCGCCTGCCTGGCATTCTCTTGGCACGATCGTTCCGTTAGGATCATCGGCCTGGTTTGCGCAAAATCCGCGCAAGGAGCACAGCGAGAGACAGAACGGATGCTGAACAGTAACTCCCTCAGAAAGCTCGACATGCAAGACCTCATGGTGTTTAGCGCCGTGTACGAGCAAAGCAGTGTCACCGGCGTGTCCGAGGCATTGTGCGTCAGTCAGTCAACCGTCAGTTATTGCCTCAAGAAACTGCGAACCTGTTTCGAAGACGAGCTATTCATCAACACCCGCACCGGCATGCGCCCCACCTATAAGGCCGAGGGCATGTACGAGCATGTGCGCGCCATTTTGCAAAGCATCAACCTGTGCCATGCCGGTACACCCACCTTCGATCCGACCCGGCAAGCCATTACCTTCAATATTTGCGCACCGGAATATTTCGAACAGTTGATCCTGCCGCAACTGCTGCAAGGCTTCGATTACGCCAATCTGCCGGTGGCGGTGAACGTGCACAAGCTCGAAGCCGACATCCCCGCCGAAGAGTTGCGCGACGGCAGCCTGGACCTGGTGATCTGCTTCGGCCCGAACTTCCACAGCAACCATGCCGATTTCAAATCCCGGCAGTTGCTGGAGGAGGACCTGGTTTGTGTCGTGGATAAACGGGCGACGCCACTTGAACCGCAACTGAGCCTTCAGTCTTTCGTACGGCGCCGACACGTGTTTCCGACGCCCTGGTCGTCAGCGACCAACATGGTGGACGGCTGGCTGTCGCAGCAGGCACAACAACGCCAGATTGCCGCCCGCGCCAACAGCTACAGTGCCGCACTGAAGATGATCACCGGCACCGACTTCATCCTGACCCTGCCCCGCCGTATCCAGAAATTGCTGGCCAACGAGGCAATCTTCAATCATCACGAAGCGCCCCAGGGCCTGCCGGGGTTCACCCTGAACATGCAGTGGAGCCTGGCCGTCGATCAGGACAGTGCCAACGCCTGGCTGCGCGAACAGATCATCAAGGCCTGCGCCGCCCGCGACACCTGAACGTCATTGACCGATCAAGGCCTTGGCATACGGGCCTCGATCGATGTCGAGGATTTCCACGCACAGTTGCACGCTAACGTCGGCCGGCCATGGCCCCAGTTCCTGGATCACGGCCAGCAGGCTATCGGCCAGTTGCTTCTTGATTTCCGTCGAGCGACCGCTTAGCAAGGCCAGCTTCACATGCACGAAACCTCGCTCGCCCAGCCCCGTGCCCACCCGGAACGTCTCGAGCTTCACGGCCCGGCTCTTGATGTCCAGCTCGGCCGCGAATTGACCAGAAGCCACCAGCGCATTGTTCAGGCGCAGCAATGCAACATCGGCCTTCAGCTCGGGCAGGTTGGCGGTGTACTCCATGTGCAGGTGAGGCATGTGTTCGACTCCGATTCGAAAATATGACAAGGGGATTTCAGCCGTCACAACCTTACCCCGACTTTAAACGTTGGGGCAGTTTTTGTTTCGCTGCGGGCCGGTGTCAGGGTTGTACCGAGAGCCCACGCTCGCCCATGAAGGCCTCCAACCGCGACCGCAACCAGCGCTCGGCCGGGTCACTGTCGACATGGCTCAGCCAGACCATGGACAAATCCAGGGTCGGGGTCTTGAAAGGAAAGGGTTCGTTGAACAATTGCCCCGAAGCTGCCATGGCGGCGGCGGTATAGTCCGGCAAGCTGGCGATCAGGTCAGTGCCGGCCAGCAATGCCGGCAATGCGCTGTATTGCGGCACCGACAGCACGACCTGGCGTGTGCGTCCGATCTCGGCCAGCCATTCATCGACAAACCCGGCGACGTTCGCGGTATGGGACACCAGCACATGAGGTCGCGCGCAATACTCGTCCAGGGTCAGCGGCGTGTCCGACGCATCGGCGCGCAACACGCGGGGCTGGATGTGTCGCAACAATTTGCGCTTGGCGTTGGCCGGCAGGCCGCGAGTCTGGCTGATGCCCACGGTGATGTCGCCCGATGCCAGCAAATCGGGGATGCGCCAGTAATCGACGTGCTGGACCACGAACACAATTTTCGGCGCCTCTTGCCGCAGGCTGCTCAACAGGGGCGGCAAGAGGCCGAACTCGACGTCGTCCGACAGGCCGATGCGAAACGTCATGGTGCTGCTGGTGGGGTCGAAATCGTGGGTCAGGCTCAAGGCCACCGACAGCGAATCGAGCGCCGGAGACAGATGCCGAATGATTTCTTCAGCCCGGGCCGTCGGCTCCATGCGGTGACCGACGCGAATGAACAACGGGTCGTTGAACATTTTGCGCAAACGATTGAGGGCCGAGCTGATGGTCGGTTGGCCCAGGAACAGTTTTTCCGCCACCCGTGTCACGTTACGCTCAAGCATCAGCGTTTCGAAAACCACCATCAGGTTGATGTCGGCCTTGCGCAATTCGTTGCGGTTCATCCACTGCCCTCCATCCCTTGATTGGCTGCAGTGTAGAAACGCCAGGGGTTGTGCGTCTATGCGCAAAAAGGTTAAGCGCCTGCGCAATACCGTCGAAGAAATTGGGAGCGGCACCCTGCTTTTGTGGCGAGGGAGCTTGCTCCCGCTGGGCTGCGAAGCGGCCCCAAGATTTTGCGGTTGCTGCGCAACCGAGCGGGAGCAAGCTCCCTCGCCACAATGAAAAAAACCCTACCTCACGATCAGCGATTTCAGCCCCAGCGCCATGACTCGCTCATCACCTCCCAGCCCCAGCGCCTTGGGGCTGATGGCATCGGGTAAATGAAAATGCACGCGCAACGACCCATCCGTGCCCATCGTTTCACGAATAGCCGGTGTCAGGGGCAGTTCAAGGGTGTTGTCTTGCAGGCGCGTGAACTGCGTCGACAACGCCGCCACACCGTTGATCGAGACGTCCACTCGCTGGCGCGTATGCAGGGGGGGCTGCACGAACGCCGCCGCGTCTATCGAGAGGACGCGCGCTTCTGGCGCAATGCGCAAGACAATCTCAGCCTCGGTCCCTTCCGACCAGATGCCCCAATCCTCGACGCGTCCCCAGCCACTGGCCAACATCGGGTTGATTCGGCTGAACACCTGGCGCTCGCCGATCTTCACCTGCACGTCCAGCGTCTCATCGGCAAACGATGGGCATTGGACACATGACTTCCAACCCGGCGCCAGCACCACGAGGCCATCGATACGGGTCAACAGGTCGGTCTGGCGATTGACGGTCTTCGCCGCCTGGAGCGCGGCGCCAGGGTCGAGGATGTACAGCGAATCCGCTGCATATTCGCCGCTGGCAAGCATCTGCGCGGCGCGTCGCTGGGCTTGTTCGATCTCCCGGGTGCCCATGCGTCCCAGGTACACGCCATCGGTTTCCAATCCATGCTTCAGGGCGTATTGGCTGGTCAGCAGCCAGTTGTCCGGCTGGTTCTGCGGCAGCAGCGTCCGGACTTTCGAATAGTGGCTGGCCGCACTGGCCCAGAATGGATCATTCATGGAGGTGGACCAACTGGAGGCGGCCGGCATCATCCGGCTCTGGCGCAGGCCTGCCCATCCAGCGCGGGTATCCAGGACTTGCACCAGCAGGGCGATGGCCAACAGACACGCCGCCGCCCGTGGTTTGTTGCCGCGGATCACCAGGAAAATGACGGCAAATACGATGGCGTAGAACGCTGGCCAGAACATCCGGCCAGACGCGCGAAAGACATTCGCCAGCTTCTCCAGGCTTCCGGGCAGCCAGTAATGCACATCCAGCACGCCGATACCGAGGGTGTTGGTCAGCGAAAACAGCGTTAACCCGAACAGCGCCCACAGCAACAACCCTCTGTGGCGCACGGCACTCACCAGACCGGTATTGCCTTGCAGCAGTGCCACAGCGGCACAGATCGCCAGGATCAGGACTCCCAGTCCCAGGTAATTGAACCCTTCATAGTCCCCGGGCCCCTCGGGCAGGTCCCGCACGATGTAGGACCAGCCACTGGGGTCGACCAGCGACAGTACATTCAAGCGGTACAGGCCATAACCACCCGATACGGTCCCGCCACCCACACTGAAATAACCGGCCTGCCAGCAACAGAACGCAACCAGCAAAAACAAACCGCTCAGCTCGATCAAGGCATCGCGTCGGGACAAGCGACCCTTGATGGCCTGGTTGGCGAGGTCGGCCAGCCAGATCAACGCCACCATGGCCAACAAGTAGGCATGCACCAACGCTGTCGCGGCCAACAGCACGCCCCAGGCCAGCCGTCGCTTCTGCAAACCAGGACGCAGCGCCAGGTACAAGGCCGCCAGAATCAGGAAATGCCCGGACAACGACAAATGCCCGCCCATGCGCAGAAACATCGGCGGCGAAAACACAAACAACCCGGCGCCCAACAGCCTGATCCACAGTGACGGCGTCAGCAGGCCGAGCAGTTTCCAGGCGAACCAGGCTTGCAGGATGAAACAGGCCAGCAACCACAGGCCAAAATACTGGAACGTCTCGGGCAGCCAGCCGCTGAAGGGCTTGAACAGGAACGCCAGCAACGGATTGGAATCGGAAAAAATGATGCCGTTGCCCAACTCCAAACCATAGGAAGGGTTCATGCCCAACGGAAAGGTCCAGGGTGAACTGCGGAAAAACGCCCAGCCCAAGTAATGGGTTGTCGTATCGCCCTCCCCCAGCCAGGCGATGTTCGTGGGGTCCAATACCCGTGGCCCGATCACCAGCAGGAATGCCAGCGCGCCCAACAGGATGGGCAATAAGCAGCCCCAGTAACGCTCACCACGAACGGTCATCGATACGTCCAGAAATTATGCAGGATGAAGGTGAACACCGGGATAATCAGCGCCACGGCGGCGATGCCCGCCAGGTAATCCAGGCCGACGCGCTGGGCGCCCCAGGCCACCAGCATCGCCAGCCCGAACCCGCCGATCGATACCACCACGAAACGGCCAAGGGTACGGCCATGCAAGCGACTGGAAAAGCTCCATAGGGTGTTGACCAGGTACGACACCACGGTCGCCACGACAAAGGCGAAACCATTGGCCAGTGGCGGGTTTGCCAGGATCAGGTGCACAAACAGCACGGCAGCCACCACATGGACTACGGTGACAACCAAACCCGTCATGGCAAAGCGCAAGGCACGGCGCAGCAACGGCGAGTGCGTCCAGGTCACGGCTTCTGCGCCAGGCAGAACACCGTCAGGCCGACCATACGATTGGCGCCCATGAACGGACGCTCCAGGCTGCACAGTGACCTCAACACGCCATTGACCAGCGGATGATGACGCGCAAGCTGCGACTTGGCCGAGGCGCCGGACGCCTTGCGCTGCAACAGGCGCAGGGCGGCGGCAATGGGAAATACCAGGGCGAAGTAATACGCACCTTGCTGGACCTGCAAACCCGCCTGCGCCACGACACTTTCCAGCTGTTTGAGGGTGTAGCGGCGCTTATGCTCGAGAAAATCATCATGCCCGCTCCAGAGAAACTGGAACGCCGGCACGGTGATCAGGAAGCGGCTGCCCGACGGCACTTTGTCGACGTAGGCCTTGAGCAGCCCCACGTCATCATCCACATGCTCCAGCACGTCCATCAGCAACACCAGGTCAGCGTCCAGCGTGTCGATGGCACGGCGGTAGCGGACCGGTTTACCGGCGGTACTGGCGTCGGAGTCGGCCGGATAACTGATGTCCACGCACCAGGCCTGGGCCGTTGCGGTATGGGTCAGCAGGTGATGGGAAAAAAAGCCCGACCCGGCCCCCACGTCCAGCAGCGTACTGGCCGAGGTGCCCTTGAGCATGTGCAGCATGGCGCGCGCTTTCGACCGGTAGTACCAATGCTGCTCGATATCGGGACCGAGGATATCGGTTTCCTTGAGGTCCATGGTCAGTCCTTGGCGTCATAGAGGCGCCGCACCAGGAAAATCGGTCGGCGCTTGGATTCGATGTAGGTGCGGCCCAGGTACTCACCCAGCACGCCGATGCCGATCAGTTGCAACCCACCCAGGAACGTGACCGCCACCATCAGCGAAGCATAGCCCGGCAGGTCCACCCCGGAAATCAGGGTTCGCAGTACGATGAAGATGGCGAACGCAAAAGACACCAGCGAGACGCAAAGCCCCAGGTACGTCCAGATACGCAGCGGTTCGGTGCTGAAGCTGGTGATGCCTTCAAGAGCAAAATTCCACAGGCGCCAGCCATTGAACTTGCTTTCACCGGCGGCCCGTTCAGGCCTGACGTAATCCACGTAGGTGGTGCGGAATCCTACCCAGGCAAACAGCCCTTTCATGAAGCGGCGAGATTCAGGCAGGGTTTGCAGGGCATCGACCACGCAGCGATCCATCAAGCGAAAATCGCCGACATTCTCCGGCAGCTTGTGGTCGGCGATCTTATTGTGCAGCCGGTAGAACCCGTTGGCGGAAACCTGCTTGGCCCAGGAGTCGGAGTCGCGGTTGATCCGATGGCCCAGCACCACTTCGGCACCGTTGCGCCAGTGGGCAATCATTTCCAGGATGACTTCGGGAGGGTCTTGCAAATCGACATCGATCGGCACCACCGCCTGGCCACGAGCGGCTTGCAGGCCGGCACTCAACGCCGCCTCCTTGCCGAAGTTGCGACTCAGGTCGACGACTCGGATGCGCGGATCGGTCTTCTGCCGTTCCAGCAGCAGCACCAATGTGTCGTCCACGCTGCCGTCGTTGACGAACACCAGCTCCAGGCTCACCAGCGACTCATGGGCAAAGACCTGGTCGATCCTGGCCATGAACACATCGATGGACTGGACTTCGTTGTAGACCGGAATGACAAGCGAAAGCGCTAGACGACCTTGCAGATCCGTTCCTGGATATTCAGTCACTTGATAGCTCTTTTTCTTATAGTGTTTTCAGTCCCATCGGCTTGCGGCCCTAGGCGTCGAAACGTATTAAGCAGGACCGAGCAGGGCAACGCAAGGATCAAACCGGAACTTCATCTGACTGCTTGTTCGTAACATGACTTTTTTCCTACAGAAAGTCGAACCCTCTTTCCAGGCTCATGCCCAGCAATATTTAATAACCAATGGAAACGAATTTCCCGTAGCCAAAACCCGCCACTTGGCTAGGCTGGCAGCCACATGTCCAACGCATGTCTTGACTGAATGAATCGCAGGGAGCGAACCGATGTATTTTGAAATCTATCGACAGACCCGAGGCACCCCGAGCACTGGAAAAGGCCTATGGCGCTGGCGCTTGAGAGCCGGCAACCACGAAACGATCGCCAGCGGCGAATCCTATGTGAACAAGAGTGACTGCCTTCACGTCATCAGGCTGATCAAGAATGTCCAGGGCGAAACGCCTGTGAAGGAGATCTGAACCGAATCATTGTGGCGAGGGAGCTGGCTCCCGCTGGGCTGCGAAGCGGCCCTATGATTTTGCGGTGGCTGCGCAACCGAGCGGGAGCAAGCTCCCTCGCCACGGGTTCAATCGCCTCAAGTGAGCTGTTTGCAGCCTGAGCTTTTTTTGCTGTAACGAAGGTTTTCAGGCAGGTAGGGTATGCGGACAAAAGGAGGCTGGTGCAATGACTCGATCAAACCATAATCGCGACTGGCTGGTGCGGGCGCCCGAATCGAGGAAAATGGAACGCATCGAGGCCTATTTCAGCGGGCATGGCTACACCACCCATCGCCACGACACCTACGCCATCGGAATCACACTTTCCGGCGTGCAGAGCTTCAACTATCGCCACAGCAAGCGCCACAGCCAGCCTGGCGGCACCATCGTCCTGCATCCGGACGAGGTGCACGATGGCGAAGCCGGGACGAGCGAGGGTTTTCGCTACCGGATGTTCTACATAGAACCGTCGGTGATCCAGCAAGTGCTGGGGGGCAAGCCATTGCCCTTCATCGAAGGAGGATTGTCCAACGACCCTCGCCTCAACATCGCGACCCGTCGACTATTGAACGGCCTGGATCATCCCCTCGATCCGCTGGAGGAAGAGGACGCCATCTACGATGTGGCCCAGGCACTCGACATCGCGGCCGGCAGCCGACCTGGGCGGCGGCTGATCGACTACCCGGCGGCGGAGCGTGCCCGCCTGTTCATCCATGATGCCCTCCACCAGACGATCACACTGGACGACCTGGTGCAGGCCAGCGGCCGGGATCGATGGAGCCTGTCCCGGGATTTCCGGGCACTGTATGGCACCAGCCCCTATCGTTACATCACCCAGCGCCGCTTGAACGAAGCCCGGCGCCTGGTATTCCATGGCATGCCGCTGAGCGAAGTAGCCCTGGCCTGTGGTTTTTTCGATCAGAGCCACATGACCCGACTGCACACCCAGGCCTTCGGTATTTCACCGGCACGCTGGCTGAAAATGCTGCGCTGAAGGCACAGGCTGGGCACGACAAAAAGCTGCACGATCATCCAATACGACACCCAGGCCCCGACAGTAAGGTACAGCTCACCACCCACCTGAGGAGCATGCCTCGATGACCCACTACGCCCCCATCAACTTCGCTCAGAAATACGCACTGTTCCACGAACAATGGGCACCGAAAGTCGTGGCCGAAATGAATGACTACCAATTCAAGATCGCCCGGCTCGAAGGCGAATTCATCTGGCACACCCACGCCGACACCGATGAAACCTTCATCGTGCTGGAGGGCCAGTTGCATATCGATTTTCGCGACGGTGCGGTGACCATAGGGCCAGGCGAAATGTACGTGGTCAAAAAAGGTGTCGAGCACAAGCCCAGCGCCGCACACGAAGTGAAACTGCTGCTGATCGAACCACGTGGTGTCCTCAATACCGGCGAACAAACCAATGAGCGAACGGCAGTCAATGATGTGTGGATCTGACTGAGCCAGGCTCAATCGTATTCAGCTTCCTGGTGATCGCCCAACAACCGCCGCTGACGAGGTGTCGCGGCGACCAAGACCACAGGATTGAACTGCCAATGCAGATAAGGTGAGAACTTCTGCGCGACCATCCGCCGACCATAGTGCACCTGAAGCATGTAACGCGTGCGGTCGGCGGTCCGGTTATCGCTACCGGCGTGCCATAACTCACTGCGCAGTATCAGCACATCGCCCGCCTGGCACAGCACGGGCTGCGCGGGGCGCCCTTGCCACTGCGTTTCGCCCTTCACGGGTGCCCGGCCGGCTTTGTGGCTGCCCGGAATGACCTGGGTCGGGCTCAAGTCGGCGTCGATGTCATCCAGGTAAAACTGCGCGGTAAAGACCTGCATCGGCAGTTCAAAGGCAGGGTCGGCCAACAGCCCTGGCGGCAATTGCATCGCCAGATAATCCAGGTGCAACGGTGCCCCGGTAAAACCGGGATGGCAGCGCCAGGCCGTTTGGCCGATGACATGGCAATCGTCGCCCAGGGCTGCCTCGGCCAGCTCGATCACCCCGGCCACATCCAGGAACGGCAGCCAGAACGGATCGCGATTGAACACACATTTGTAATGATCGATGACACCGCTGTAGTCCCAATGCTGGGGCTTCAACTGGTCGATGGCATGGCGCAGGTCGGCGATCTGTCGGGCATCCAGCACGCCGGGCATCAGGACAAAACCGTCCTGATGCAGCGCGCGGAGCTGATCGTCAGTGGACACGACACCCCCTGCGTCAGGTGCGGAAACGGCCAGTCAGTTCTGCCAGGTTTCTCGACAGGCTGGAAAGCTGTTGGCTGGCCTGCATGCTCTGGGCAGAGTTCGCTGCCGCTTCGTTGGACAAGTCGCGGATATCGGAGATGTTGCGGGCGATCTCTTCGGTGACGCTGCTTTGCTCCTCGCAAGCGCTGGCGATTTGCGCGGCCATGTCATTGATCTGCTGGATCGAACCGCCGGTACCGCTAAGCACCTGATCGACACCCGCGGCACGTTCGACGCTATCGCGGGCCTTGGTGCTGCCCACGTGCATGGCTTGTACAGCCTTGGCGACACCGCTCTGCAACCGCTCGATGCGAACCTGAATGTCCTTGGTCGAATCCTGTGTGCGCGCCGCAAGCGCCCTCACTTCATCGGCCACCACGGCAAAACCACGGCCCTGCTCACCGGCCCGCGCGGCTTCGATGGCAGCGTTCAGCGCCAACAGGTTGGTCTGTTCGGCAATGCCACGGATCACCTCGAGCACGGCGCCAATACTGGAGGTTTCCTGGGCCAATGCCTCGATCGTGCCCGAAGCGCTCTCCACTTCCTGGGCCAACTGACGGATCGATTCGATGGTACTGCTGACCACCTCGGCACCGTCACGAGACTGGCTGCTCGCCTGTTGCGCGGCGCCCGAGGCGTTCGCCGCGTTATGCGCGACTTCATGCACCGCTGCGCTCATCTGGGTCGCAGCGGTGCTGACCTGATCGAGCGCCGCATGTTCGCTGCTGATCAACCGGTCATTCGTCGCGGCCATATCGGCCATGGCGCGGGCGGCGGAATCTACTTCACCTGTCACCCGTCCAACCTCGGCGATCAACGGCTGCAACTTGTCGAGAAAGCGGTTGAAGGCGCTGCCGAGCTGGCCCAACTCATCGGCCGAGCGTACCTCCAGACGCCCTTTCAGATCGCCGCCGCCCTCGGCAATCTGCTCGACGCGGTGCAGCAGTCGACGCATAGGGCTCAGCACCACAAGTGGCAGAACGACAAGCACCAGGATGCAACCAAGCAAGCCGACCAGCAGAATCACGCCTTGATGCACGCCGACCGTCTCACCGTTTTCAATCGCTGCGTCGCCTTCGCGATGCGACGCCGCATCCTCTAGCTCACCCAGCTTGTCGATAGAGTCGCGCATGGTTTCGAAGAGGCGCTCACTGTCACCAAAACTCAGGGCACTGGCGCCCTGCGGATCGCCTACAGACAGTTCGAGGACCCGCCGCGACACCTGCATCCATTTCCCGAAGCTGTCATTGAACTGACTGACCAACGCCTGCGCCTCGGCACCGGGCTGCATCGCGGCATATTTCTGCACGCGGTCATAAGCCTGCTTCGCATTCTCGCCATGACTGGTGCTCAGCGCTTTCAAATGCTCGTTTGCATGAGCATCCAACAGGCTGCGCTCGGCGACGAAAGCCTGATAAAGATCACGGTCGGCGTTGAGCAGCAGGCTGATCGCCGGCAGATAACGCTTGGTCAAATGCGTACTGGATTCAGTCACCTGACCGATACCGCGCATGCCCGCCCACCCCATCAGCACCAGCAACACAGCCAGGAATGCGATCGGAAGGGTGATTTTCCAGCGAAAGCCCAGATCGGCAAAAAACCGCAGCATGGGGTGTCACTCCTTTCATGGGGATTAACCTACCTATCGGCAGCCATGCCTTGAGCTATAGACCATTAGTCCAATTGTTACAAAGCTTCGGGTCTGGCAGACACCGGGGTTATGCAGGTCACTGAGGGGAGTTGGCGGGATAAAAAAAGGCGGGGGGAGGCAATAGCTGCGGGAGTTTTCTGACACTTCCCGCCCACATAATTTAGGGAGTTTTCTGACTCATCATCTGATTGATGATTTTTCCAGAAGGGCTCTATAGTCCAAGCGTCGTTCGTAAGAGCGGCTTGGGTTTGGCGACGATCGGGGTTCCTCGGGATTCGTACAGAGTCTAGCGCTTGGCGGACGCAATACCTCCCGCGTCTCACTCGATCCAATGGTCTCGGCCCGCGAATGCCTGGGCTGCCAATACTCTATTGGCAAACAAAGCCGGCACCCAGATCGCTATGGGCTGTACCACTTTCGTCGCTCACCCGAACGGATGGGATCAGATGGCTGAGCCGCATCGAGCGGTTGAAAATGGTGGGGGGTCTCGGACTGGATGCGACCACCCTTGCGAAGGCTTTCAGTGCCCGGAACGCCCGTTGATACGCGGGTCGCGGAGCGGGTTTGACGGGGTTGCCAGCGGCGCAGCCCGTATAGCCAAACGATACACGCGTATAGACAATAGCTACACGCTGATATAGTGTTAACCACGAAGCCGACTCAACGGCATCGAATCTAAATCGATAGATCTTTCCAACGACTGATCACATTAAGCGAAGCACCGAGGCACCTCCAAGGCGGGAATCAACATGACCGTAAATATTGAAAAAATCGAAAGATCCAAGCCCGTCCCCATCAACATGAGGGCGGATGAAAAAAAACGGAACCTGATCGATTTGGCAGCTGCCCTGTCTGGTCGTGATCGAACCAGCTTTATCTTGGAAGCTGCTTGTCAGAAAGCAGAGGAAGTCATCCTTGATAAGCGGCTGTTCCTTCTCGATGACGTTGCATTTGACGCATTTGAACAGGCCTTGGAAGCCAATCCGATTCAAGGTAACAAATGTCTGCTTCAACTTCTCGAAAGGCCCAAACCGTGGAGCTGAGGGCTCCAGAAAAGCTGAACGACGACCACATCCTGGACGAATTCGATTCAGGCGTAGCGTCGATCAACGATTATCTTCAAAAAACGGCGCGTGAAGCCCAAGCCGCCAAGCAAGCCGTTGTGTACGTTGTCTGTCGCAAGAACACGTTGGTCGTCATGGGCTATTACACACTGTCGAGTGGATCGATTGCTCGGGAGAATGTCGTTCCGAAAAGCCGTCAGCGCAATTCCCCAAGTGTGCACCCAGTGACCTTGTTGGGACGCATGGGCGTCACTGAGGCAGCACAAGGCCGGGGCTTCGCTATCGGCTTGCTTCAAGATGCGGTTGAACGAGCAATTATCGCGTCTGAAGCCATCGGCTCTACTGCAATGATTGTCCACCCGCTTGACCAGCGTCTGTCGGACTTTTATGCCAAGCACGCAGGATTTATACCGTGCCCAGGGCTTTCACCTATTACGCTGATGTTGCCACTCCTATAGCTTTTTGACGGACCACGCCCCATCCCAAGGTCCACAGTATATCGACGGCTTAGCATGTTCATCCGCACCGCATCAGAGTGCCGGGGATCGGCGCTTTTGCGAATTGCTCATGCTGTCCAAGCGAAACAGGGCCTGTCCCCGTTTTCCCGATGGGTTCCAGTCATGCCCCGGACCAAACGCCAGAAACGAAAAAGCCCCTGAAATGTTCAACCATTTCAGGGGCTTAGTCGTATTCAATAATGGCGGAGAGATAGGGATTTGAACCCTAGGTACTGTCGCCAGTACAACGGATTTCGAATCCGTCCCGTTCGGCCACTCCGGCATCTCTCCAGTGGCGCGCATCATACCAGCACATTCGCCGGAAGCGAACCCCCGAGCGAAATTTTTTCCGTGCTATCAGATGCTTGCGTCGATTACAGCGGCACACCCAGACGCTGGGCGACTTCTTCGTAGGCTTCGATGACGTCACCGAGGCCCTGGCGGAAGCGGTCCTTGTCCATCTTCTTCTTGGTGTCCTTGTCCCAGAGGCGGCAGCCGTCCGGGCTGAACTCGTCGCCCAGGACGATGGAGCCGTCGCTGAACACGCCGAATTCAAGCTTGAAGTCCACCAGCAGCAGGCCGGCGTCGTCGAACAGCTTGGTCAGCACTTCGTTGACCTTGAGGGACAACTCCTTCATGCGGGCCAGTTGCTCGGCGGTGCCCCAACCGAATGCCACGACGTGGGATTCGTTGATGAACGGGTCGCCCTTGGCGTCGTCCTTCAGGAACAGCTCGAAGGTGTAGGGGTTGAGCTTCATGCCCTCTTCCACGCCCAGGCGCTTGACCAGGCTGCCGGCGGCGTAGTTACGCACGACGCATTCGACCGGGATCATGTCCAGCTTCTTGACCAGGCATTCGTTGTCGCCCAGCAGCTTGTCGAACTGGGTCGGCACGCCGGCGGCTTCGAGCTTCTGCATGATGAAGGCGTTGAACTTGTTGTTCACCATGCCCTTGCGGTCCAGCTGTTCGATGCGCTTGCCGTCGAACGCCGAGGTGTCGTTGCGAAACAGCAGGATCAAGCGGTCAGCGTCGTCGGTCTTGTAAACCGACTTGGCTTTGCCGCGGTAGAGTTCTTCACGTTTTTCCATGATGGGCTCCGCTTGCTAAGTAGTGGGCTAGGCGATATGTCGCCAGTCGAGCCCTGAATCTTGATCGGCCAGTTGCAGCCAGTCCGGGTCGCACCCGAGGGTGTCGACAAAACATTGCCGGGCCAGCTGCGGCAGGTTGTTCTTGCTGCTCAGATGGGCCAGGACCAGGTGTTGCAGGCCTTGCCAGCCCAACTCGGCCACCAGGAACGCTGCCTGGTGGTTGTTCAAATGCCCGTGTTCCCCGCCTACCCGCTGCTTGAGGAAGTACGGGTAGTAACCACGCGCCAACATGTCGCGGCAGTGGTTGGACTCGATCATCAACGCATCGAGGTCCCGATAACTGTCCATCACCCTGTCGCAATACGACCCCAGGTCGGTCAACAGCCCAAAGCGCCGCTCGCCGTCGCTGAACACATATTGCGTCGGTTCCCGGGCATCGTGCGCCACGCTGACCACGCTGATATCCAGGCAACCGATGCGCAGTTGCTCGCCACCGACCACGAAGCCGGCCGGCTCGATGGGCTTGCGCAGGCCTGCCAGTGTCCCACGGCTCAGGTACACCGGCAGATTGTAGCGCCGAGACAGCAAACCCACGCCATGCACGTGGTCGGCATGTTCGTGGGTCACGAGTATCGCGCTCAGTTGCGCCGGGTGCACACCCAGGCGCAACAGGCGCTTCTCGGTTTCCCGCAGGGAGAAACCACAATCGACCAACACATACGTGCCGGCGCTGGCTACCAGCGTGCCGTTCCCTTGGCTACCGCTGCCGAGAACGGAAAAACGCATCGGATCAGCCCAGGTTGTCCTGAATCACGCCCAACACCTTGCGGGCCACATCAGCCGGCGCCACGGTATTGATGTTCTTCTCGACAGTGACCTGGACGTTGTCGCCGACCTTGCTCAGGCGAACCTGATAACGCTCGGCGCGCGCCTCGATTTCTTCCTTGTCCGGCTTGCTGCCGAACAGGCCACTGAAGAAGCCAGGCTTCTCGTCTTTCTTCTCGGCCTTTTCAGCGAGGTTGATGTAGTACAGGCCCAGGCTGCGGTTGATGTCTTCAACGCGCCACTCGCCCTGCTCCAGCGCGCGACCAACGCTCGACCAGGCACGGTCCAGGTCGGAGCCGACGTTGAGCACCGGGTTGCCGCTGCCGTCTTCGCTCAGGCTGACGCGACTCGGCGCATCGAACTCCTTGGACGCCAGCATCGAGACCGAACCGCCCTGCTCCGCGTTACGACTCATGCTGGCGAGCATGTCGTCCACCAGCGCAGCGTCGAGGCCGGTATTGACCGAGCGGTTGGTGAAGGCCACGTCGGCGGTGCTGCCGGCAGGTCGCTCGGCGCTGACCACATAGACCTCACTGGTGTTGCGCTGCACGCCCGGCTCGATACGCACCCGCACGCGGGTTTCGCTGTCGGCCGCGACACCGGCGGCGCTCATGCGCTTGGCCATGGCAGCAGACAGTTCATCGGAGCGCTGCCAGGTGGTGGTGAATTCGCCAGTTTGTGGGCGCTGTTCGTCCAGGCGGAAACCGTTGTCCTGGAAGAACTGGATCGCCACTGGCCAGACTTCGGCCGGTGGATGCTGGCCCATGACCCAGCTGGAGTCGCCGCTCTTCTGCAGGGTGTAGTCGCTGGCATCGGCCACGGCCGACAGCGGCTGTGGACGTGGGACGATGTATTCGCCCTTGACGCTGTCGTCGGCGACGTTGCGCGGGATCGGCAGCAGCGGATCAAGGCGCTTGGCGACGCTGACGTCTTGCGGCAGTTGCATCGGTGCAGTCTGTTGCGCCTGCAGGTAATCGCTACCACGGTCGCGGAAGTAACCTTCCGGTCCCCAGATCCATCCGCAGCCGCTGGTGCTGGAGATAATCAAGGCAAGTGCGGAAAGTCCGGCCATTCGCTTCATGCGTTGTACTTCCTCAATTAAACCAGGACGCCGGACCGGCGCATGGCCTGCCGCAGCGGTTCGTGACAGGGGGTGCTCAGCCAGGTCAGTGGCAGGCGGATGCCTTCGTGCATCAGGCCCATTTCAACCAAGGCCCACTTCACCGGAATCGGGTTGGCCTCGATGAACAGGTCCTTGTGCAACGGCATCAGTTTTGCGTTGATTGCCCGCGCAGTCTCGGCGTCGCCCTTGAGCGCGGCCTCGCACAGGTCGGCCATTTCGCGCGGAGCAACGTTGGCGGTGACGGAGATGTTGCCCTTGCCGCCCAGCAGGATCAGCTCGACCGCTGTCGGATCATCACCGGACAGCACGATGAAGTCCTTGCTCACGCCATCGAGGATGGCCTTGGCGCGCTTCATGTCGCCGGTGGCTTCCTTGATGCCGATGATGTTCGGCACGGTGGACAGGCGGATCACGGTCTCGGCCTGCATGTCGCAGGAGGTGCGGCCGGGAACGTTATAGAGGATCTGCGGGATATCGACGGCTTCGGCAATGTGCTTGAAGTGCTGGTACAAGCCTTCCTGGGTCGGCTTGTTGTAGTACGGAACGACCAGCAGGCAAGCGTCGGCACCGGCTTCCTTGGCGTTGCGGGTCAGCTCGACGGCCTCGCGGGTCGAGTTGGCGCCGGTGCCGGCGATGACGGGGATGCGACCGTTGACCTGCTTGACCACGGCACGGATGACTTCGATGTGCTCATTGACGTCGAGGGTTGCCGACTCGCCGGTGGTACCGACAGCGACAATGGCATGGGTGCCGTTCTCAAGGTGGAAGTCCACGAGTTTGCTGAGGCTGGCCCAGTCAAGATGCCCTTGTGCATCCATGGGTGTGACCAGTGCCACCATACTGCCCGCAATCATGAAACCGCTCCTGCCGGAAAAAGAGAGCGGTAATGGTACTGGCGCCAAGATGCTTGTACAAGCGAACTACCATTCCCCTTGGCGATGGTTTTCGCTACCCTTCAGGCTTTGATCGGTACCGACAAGCTCATATGCCGGTTTCCAGCCTCCGTTTTCGTCGCCGCAAGCCCCGATCCCGGGTTTGTCCCGGTGCGTTCCAGCTGTCGTGGAATGCAGCGCAACCCCGGGCACAAGGCTTGAGCCGTTCGTTTTTCCGGGCCTGGCGCTGTATCGAGCGGCAAAAGTACCGACCGCTCATCGCTTTAGGAATGCTGCATGTCCACCCCCACAGTCCGCGAACAATTCCTTGTTATCAGTGCCCTTGGCGCCAACCCCATGGAGCTGACTAACGTCCTGTGCCGCGCCAGCCATGAAAATCGCTGCGCCGTCGTGACCTCACGTCTGACCCGTCACGGCGAATGCAGTGCGCTCGTGCTCGAGATCTCCGGCAGCTGGGACGCCCTGGCTCGCCTGGAAGGCAGCCTGCCGGTGCTGGCCAAGAAGCATGCCTTCACCGTCAACGTGGTGCGTAGCGCCGCGCTGGAGAACCGTCCCCAGGCCCTGCCCTACGTGGCCTATGTGAGCTCGGCCTACCGTCCGGACATCATCAACGAGCTGTGCCAGTTCTTCATGGACCATCACGTCGAGCTGGAAAACCTGACCTGCGACACCTACCAGGCCCCGCAGACCGGCGGCACCATGCTCAATGCCACGTTCACCGTGACCCTGCCGGCCGGCACCCAGATCAGTTGGCTGCGCGATCAGTTCCTGGATTTCGCCGATGCGATGAACCTCGATGCCCTGATCGAACCGTGGCGCCCACAAAACCCAATGTAAGGAAGCGTTCATGGCCGTTGCAGTCGACCAGCCGGTTAGCGATTTCCAGGCACCCGCCACCAGCGGACAGACCATCAGCCTCGCCGCCCTCAAGGGCAAACAGGTGGTGATCTACTTCTACCCCAAGGACAGCACCCCGGGCTGCACCACCGAAGGCCAGGGTTTTCGGGACCAGTATGCGCAGTTCCAGGCCGCCAACACCGAAGTGTTCGGCGTCTCCCGGGACAGCCTCAAGTCCCACGAGAATTTCAAGTGCAAGCAGGAGTTCCCGTTCGAGCTGATCAGCGACAAGGACGAGGCCGTCTGCCAGCTGTTCGACGTGATCAAGCTGAAAAAACTCTATGGCAAGGAATACCTGGGCGTTGATCGCAGCACCTTCCTGATCGACAAGAACGGCGTGCTGCGCCAGGAATGGCGTGGCGTGAAGGTGCCGGGGCATGTGGATGCGGTGTTGGCGGCGGCTCAGGCCCTCGACAAGGGCTGAAATTCTCGCTGCCTGTACTGGCGCCATCGCGAGCAAGCTCCCACATGGGATCTGTGATGTTCAATAGAACCCTGTGGGAGCGAGCTTGCTCGCGATGAGGCCATCAGCCCCAACCGATGGATCAGCTACAACAACGGCGCGACAACCGGCTCCTTGCTCGGCCACGCATCCAGCACCGCCTTGAACAGGGTCGCCAGGGGGATCGCGAAGAACACACCCCAGAACCCCCACAGCCCGCCAAACAACAGCACCGCACAGATGATCGCCACCGGGTGCAGGTTCACCGCCTCGGAGAACAGCAGCGGGACCAGCACGTTGCCGTCCAGCGTCTGGATAATCCCGTAGACCGCCATCAGGTAGATGAACTGATCGCTCCAGCCCCACTGGAACAGCGCAATCAAGGCCACCGGCACGGTCACCACCACGGTGCCAACGTAAGGCACCACCACTGAAATGCCCACCAGCAGCGCCAGCAGGGCGGCGTAATTGAGCCCCATGGTCACGAAACCGATATAGGTCACGCCGCCGCAGATGAAAATCTCGATGACTTTTCCGCGAATGTAATTGGCGATCTGCCGATTCATCTCCTGAGCCACTCGGGTAATCAGCGCCCGCTCACGCGGCAGGTAGCCTCGGACCCAACGACCGATCATTTCCCGGTCCTTGAGGAAGAAGAACACCAGGATCGGCACCAGCACCAGGTAGATCATGATGTTGACCAGAAGCGGCAGGCTGGACAGCGAAAACGTCAGCGCCCATTGGCCGAACTTGCCGATCTGGCCGCGCACGACTTCAATGGCTTGCAACACCTGCTCGTCGGACACCAGATGCGGATAACGCTCGGGCAACAGCAACAGCACGGACTGCCATTTGGCAAGCATCCCCGGCAACTCGTTGAAGAGCGTCACCAACTGGTGCCAGAGCAGCGGCACGATCACGATTATGAACACCAACAACAAGCCCATGAACAGGGCGAACACCAAGCCCACCGCCACCGCACCCGGCAACCGCAAGCGCTCCAAAGTCGTGACCAAACCTTGCATCAGGTACGCCAGCACCATCCCCGCCAGCACCGGCGCGAGCATGCCGCCCAGGGTGAGCACGGCGGCAAAGGCCAGGAACAGCAGCACCGCCAGGACCACAGCTTCTTCATCGGAGAAGTAGCGCTGGATCCAGTCGCGTAACACTTTGAACATTAAAAATCCTTAAGAGACGCTGTGGGTTTTCAGGCCTTTTTCAGCCAGTAACGGTAGACGCCGTTATCGTCTTCTTCACGCAGCAGCGTATGACCGGCCAATCGGGCGAAGGTGCGAAAATCACGTTGCGAGCCCGCATCCGTGGCGATCACCTTGAGCACACTGCCGCTGGCCAGGCGATTGAGTTCCAGCTTGGCCTTGAGCAACGGCAACGGACAGTTCAGGCCGCTGGCGTCCAGTTCGGCATCGTGGGCTACAGCATCGGTCATGGGTTCACTCCGCGGCAGATCGTTGAGCGGCCTAGAATATCTGGTCCCGGGCCCGGTGTCCGGCTACAGTAAGGTCTTTGTCGACTAAGGCTTCGTGCATGACATTTCTGCGCCCCACCCTGCTGACGCTCGCTTGCCTGCTTGCCTCACCGGGCTTCGCCGACGACCTGCCGTCACTTGGCGATGCCAGTTCTGCCATCGTCTCGCCAGAACAGGAGCACCAACTGGGCCGCGCCTGGCTGGCCCTGCTGCGCAGCCAGGTTTCACAGCTCAACGATCCACAGCTCAAGGACTACGTCGAATCCAGCGTCTATAAACTGGTGGAAACCAGCCAGGTCAACGACCGACGCCTGGAGTTCATCCTGATCAACAGCCCGCAGCTCAACGCCTTCGCCGCACCTGGAGGAATCGTCGGGGTCAACGGCGGCCTGTTCCTCAATGCGCAGACCGAAGGCGAATACGCCTCGGTCATGGCCCACGAACTGGCGCACTTGTCACAACGCCACTTCGCCCGCGGCGTCGAAGCCCAGCAGCGCATGCAAGTGCCAATGATGGCCGCACTGCTGGCCGGCATCGTGATTGCCGCCGCCGGTGGCGGTGACGCCGGGATTGCGGCCATCGCCGGGACCCAGGCCGCGGCCATCCAGGAACAACGGCGTTTCTCGCGCCAGAACGAACAGGAAGCCGACCGCATCGGTATCCAGAACCTTGAAAAGGCCGGCTACGACCCGCGGTCCATGCCGACCATGTTCGAGCGCCTGATGCGCCAGTACCGGTTCGACGCCAGGCCCCCGGAATTCCTGCTGACTCACCCGGTGACCGAATCCCGGATCGCCGACACCCGCAACCGCGCCGAACAGGCCAAGCCGGGCGGTATCGAGGACAGTGTGCGCTACCAACTGATTCGCGCACGGGTCCAGTTGATCTATGAAGAAACCCCGGGCCTGGGCGCCAAGCGCTTCCGGGCGCAGCTGGACGAGAACCCGAAGAACGACGTGGCGCGCTATGGCCTGGCGATCGCGCAGATCAAGGGTGGCCAGTTGAATGAAGCACGGGAGAACCTCAAGCCGTTGCTGGCCAAATCGCCCAACGAGATCATCTACAACCTCGCCCAGGTGGACCTGGACATCACCAGCAACAAACTGGCCGACGCTCAATCCCGCGTCGACCGGATGCTGGGCCAATACCCGGGCAACTATCCGCTCAACCAGGTGCGCGTCGACCTGCTGCTCAAGCAGAACCGCCCCGCCGACGCCGAGAAGGCCCTGGAAAACTTGCTCAAGACCCGTCCGGACGATCCGGATGTCTGGTACATGGTGGCCGAGACCCGCGGGCTGTCGGGCAATATCATCGGCCTGCATCAGGCCCGTGCCGAGTACTTCGCACTGGTGGGCGACTACCGTCAGGCCATTCAGCAGTTGGACTTCGCCAAACGGCGCGCCGGCACCAATTTCCCCCTGTCGTCACGCATCGACGCCCGGCAGCGGGAACTCATGGAGCAGGAACGCATGGTCAAGGACATGATGGGCTGAGCATTTGCCAGACAATAAAAAACCGCCTCTATCGAGGCGGTTTTTTTGAGCCGCTAACCGGTCATTCGGCCAGCTTGAAGGTGATGAAGCTCGCACGCCCCTGGCGCAGGACCCGCATCGAGACCGAACGATTCTTCGGCAACGCCTTGGCGATGTCGGTGAACTCCTTGGCGGAACCGATGGCCTGGTTGTTCAGGTGCGTAATGATATCGCCCGGCTGAAGACCGATCAGGGCGGCAGGACCATCCTGCACCTCCTTGATCACCACACCGCCCTGAAGCTCCAGGGTGCGCTTCTGCTCTTCGGTCAGCTCGGCCACAGCCACGCCCAGACGGTTGCTGCTGCGCTCGACGCCAGACTTGGGCAGCGAATCCAACTCCTTGCCTTCTTCAGGAATGGCGCCGACGGTCAATTCGACGTTCTTGCGCTTGCCTTCACGAATCACTTCCAGATTGGCCTTGGCACCGGCCTTGAGGGCACCTACCAAGTGCGGCAGGTCGGCGGACATGACGATCGGCTGACCATTCATGCTCAGGATCACGTCACCCACTTGCAGGCCGCCCTTGGCAGCCGGGCCACCTTCCTGGATCTGCGCCACCAGCGCACCGGCCGGTTTTTCCAGCCCGAACGACTCGGCCAGATCCTTGTTCACTTCCTGAATGACCACGCCCAACCAGCCGCGGCTCACCTTGCCTTCGCTTTTCAGTTGATTGGACACGTCCATGGCAACGTCGATCGGAATCGCGAAGGACACGCCCATGAAACCACCCGAACGGGTATAGATCTGGGAGTTGATGCCGACGACTTCACCCGCGAGGTTGAACAGCGGGCCACCGGAGTTACCCGGATTGATCGGCACGTCGGTCTGGATGAACGGCACGTAGTTTTCGTTCGGCAGGCTGCGACCGATGGCGCTGACAATACCCTGGGTCACGGTGTGGTCGAAGCCGAACGGCGAACCAATGGCCACGACCCATTGGCCGGCTTTCAGGTCCTGGGATTTGCCCAGCTTGAGCACGGGCAGATCCTTGCCTTCGATTTTCAACAGCGCCACGTCGGAACGCGGGTCGGTGCCGATCAGCTTGGCCTTGAGCTCACTGCGATCGGCCAGGCGTACCAGGATTTCGTCGGCATCGGCGATCACATGGTTGTTGGTCAGGATGTAGCCATCAGACGAAATAATGAAACCCGACCCCAGGGATTGCGCTTCGCGCTGGCGACCACCGCCAGGCGAACGGGGTTGTTGCGGCATGCCGCGTTCGAAGAACTCACGCAGCATCGGCGGCAAACCTTCCAGGTCTGGCATTTGCTGGTCCGACACGCGGCGATCCGGCAGTTTCTGGGTCGTGCTGATGTTCACTACGGCGGGCGACGCCTGCTCGACCAATTGCGTAAAGTCGGGCAACTCGACCGCCACGGCAGGAACGGCCTGGCCGAGCACAAGCACGGTGGCAAGGATAGAGAGATAGGTTTTCAAGCGTGGTATCGACATACGGCTCCCGTTACGACGAGCATGGTTAAGCGATATGGAGCAAGGAATACCAGGAAAAGATACGCCGGTATTTTTGTTCCGGAAACAGACAAGGCCAGGGCCGAGCGGCTCTGACCTATAGAAAAAAAGCTGGGTTTTTGCAAATGAAAATACTGACAGGAAGTTTCGGCATTTCGATCAAGCCCTGGCATCATCAGCCTCTCGCACAATCGAACCACCCATCCAGCCAGCAGGCTATTGAGTTGCCGTGACGTCGGAGCGCATGGAAAGCGCAATCCGTTCCGCCGTACCGATAGGAATCTCGCCGACCACCGTGACCATCATCTCGCCCTGGGGCGTCGTGAGCCTGCGGGAGACGGCAGCCGTCGGGCCGAGCTGAGTACGGGTATCAGTGGCGTTGGCACCGTTCAACGGCTCCAGGAACACCGAGAAGCGCGCCAGGCCATCGTCGTACATCAAGCTGTTGACCTGGACCTGAGTGTCCGGGTCCTTGCGCACGGCACTGCTGGACAGCTCGAACCCAGGCGGAAGCCAGTCCGAGTGCCAGGCGGCTTTCACCGCGACGACCTTGGCGGAATCCTGCGTGACAGCCTTGCATTCGGCGCTGGCTTGCAGATCACCGTCTGTCGGCGCGGCGACATTCAAGCGGGTGAACTGGAAACGTTCGAGCAACTGGCCCTTGTCATTGAGCAACAGGGACTTGAGCGGCAAGCCGGTCTCTTTATCCAGGTGCAGCTCAAAACCATAGCGATGCTGGTCCTTTGGCGTCATCGCCACAATGACCGCTTGACGCCCGGCCACGCGCGACTTACCAATGACGGCCAAGTCATACCAATTCTTGAGTTTTTGCGGATCGAGCGCACGTGAGGTGCCGTCAGGCGTATTGCCCAGCCCCGCGATCAAGGAGCCACTGACGCATTGAGTATGCCCATCAATGCGCAGGACTTCCTGTGCCGAGCCGTCGAGCTGGAGTAACCGCTCGCGGACTTTGCCATCCTGGACGCGATGCCAGATGTTATGGGTAGAAAAACTACCGTTGCGCTCGTAAACGAAAGTGCCCTGGAAGCTCTGCTGCTGCTCGGCTTGACTCAGGCGATTCAACCAATCCTGAGCCTCATCGGCATGGGCTGGAATCGCACACCAGCCACCAAGCAGAAGCGTGAATAGAGGTATGGCGCGCAATGGTTTTCCTTATTAACGATTTTCCATGCTGGCTGCACGGGCGTAAGGCAGTGCGCTTTCAGTACCTTTCAGGGCAGCTTGCTGAGCATGCTGACGCAGGTAGTTGGGCAGACGCTGATCATGCCAGCCAGGTTGGCCTTGCAGAACACCATTGACCATTGGGCCTGCGGTTTCCGAGCCTTCGCTGTAACCGGCCAGTACCGCTGGGCCCTTGACCTGTGGAGCGGCCAGGCCAGGCTGGTTGGATTGCTGCGCCATCTGCACGCCGGCAATCTCATCCTGGTTGTACAGGCGCACACCGGCCAGTACGGCCACGGTGACCGAAGCGGCGACTGCCAGGCGACCCAGGCTGCGCCATGGTCCGCGAGAGGCTTTAGCCGGTACGGCTTCGTCAGCCAATGCAGCGGAAACGGCCGCAGCGATGTCCAGGCGTGGAAGCAACAAATCCTTGTGCATCACGGCCCGGGCGATCTGGTAACGAGCCCAGGTCTCACGGGTTTCAACATCGTCGAAGGCATTCAATACCCGACGCAATTCCAGTTCGTCCGCTTCGTTATCCATCACTGCGGACAGCGATTCCTGCAGGGCTTCACGACTCATGGCGTTCCTCTCTTGGCTGTCGCCGCTGTCTCTAGTTTTCCTGCAACAAAGGTTGCAGGGCTTTATCAATGGCCTCCCGGGCGCGGAAGATCCGGGAGCGCACGGTGCCTACAGGACATTGCATGACGCTCGCAATGTCTTCGTAACTCAGACCGTCGAACTCGCGTAAAGTTAAAGCCGTACGCAAATCTTCGGGCAATTGCTGGATGGTTCGATGGACGGTGCCTTCGATCTCATCCCGCAGCAACGCACGTTCTGGTGACTCGAGATCCTTGAGGCCATGATCGCCATCATAGAACTCGGCATCCTCAGAACTTACATCGCTATCCGGCGGCCGGCGGCCGCGTGAAACCAGATAGTTTTTCGCCGTGTTGATGGCGATGCGGTAAAGCCACGTATAAAACGCGCTG
Organism: Pseudomonas sp. NFACC51; assembly: GCF_900103575.1. Lineage (NCBI taxonomy): Bacteria > Pseudomonadati > Pseudomonadota > Gammaproteobacteria > Pseudomonadales > Pseudomonadaceae > Pseudomonas > Pseudomonas sp. NFACC51. Next base: position 86,148 of record NZ_FMXH01000017.1, read on the forward strand.
TCCCCGCGAAAATTACCAAGTGCGCGGTAGGCCTTGATGAAGGCTTCCTGAGCGACATCCTGCGCTTCATGGGTGTCGTGCACGAAACGCACGATCAACCCGAGAATTTTGTGCTGGTATTTAAGCACTAGCAGATCGAAAGCTCGCTTGTCGCCGCGTTGGACGCGCTCGACCAGCTGCTGATCCTCTTCCTGGGTTAGCATGAACACTCCTCGATAAGCTCGAAGGAGGCTTGCATTACTAATTGACCGGGCTTGCAAACATAGACTCGGGCTTTTCGCAAAAGTTCTCCCCCTTCCAAGCAAGTTTCCGGCGCGCTCTGATCTCGGCACGCACGAAAAACGCAGCAGGAGATTCCCCGGCTGCGCGAATAATCTGTCACCGGGCCTGACGGCAGAGACTCCAATCGAAATCTTGCACCAACCCGACGCTGCTCCCTTTTGCAGACAACCGTCTATTGAACGTAGGCGCTTGGCAAAAGTTCCCGCTATCTATAGCGCTGTACACTGAATATCAGGCAACCGTGACGAGATAAACAGCGTTCTATCCTCGAAACGGCGGCCTTATCGACGTTGTACCCAAACCGGCAATCCGACGAAGCGTGTCGCTTTTCCGTCACGCTGGTTTCACATTGCCATGAATGCCCGGCTATTGTGCCGATCCCCCCCTCTATATACTAGTGGGCTGCGTGGCTGCCTGACCCGTTGAAGCGGTGTCTTGCGCCAACCCCGACCCGGGTCGCCTTGAGCGGAAACCATTCGAATGAGCCAACAGTTTCAACACGATGTTCTGGTAATCGGCAGCGGAGCCGCCGGATTGAGCCTTGCGCTGACTTTGCCTGCGCATTTGCGCATTGCAGTACTGAGCAAGGGCGACCTGGCCAACGGTTCGACCTTCTGGGCCCAGGGCGGCGTCGCAGCCGTACTGGACGATACCGACACCATTGAGTCCCATGTCGACGACACCCTCAACGCCGGTGGTGGCCTTTGCAATCCACAGGCGGTGCGTTTCACCGTGGAACACAGCAGGGAAGCCATCCAGTGGCTGATCGACCAAGGCGTACCGTTTACCCGTGACGAACAATCGGGCACCGAAGACGGCGGTTTCGAGTTCCACTTGACGCGCGAAGGCGGTCACAGCCATCGACGCATCATCCATGCGGCCGACGCCACCGGTGCAGCGATCTTCAAGACCCTGCTCGCCCAGGCGCGACTGCGGCCGAACATCGAGTTGCTGGAACAGCGCGTCGCGGTCGACCTGATCACCGAAAAACGCCTGGGCCTGGACGGCGATCGCTGCCTCGGTGCCTACGTGCTCAATCGCGGCACCGGTGAAGTCGATACCTACGGTGCGCGCTTCGTCATCCTGGCGTCCGGCGGCGCAGCGAAAGTCTACCTTTATACCAGCAACCCCGACGGCGCCTGCGGCGATGGCATTGCCATGGCCTGGCGTTCGGGTTGCCGGGTGGCGAACCTGGAGTTCAACCAGTTTCACCCCACCTGCCTCTATCACCCGCTGGCCAAGAGTTTCCTGATCACCGAAGCCCTGCGTGGCGAAGGGGCCCACCTGAAACTGCCCAACGGCGAACGCTTCATGCAACGCTTCGATCCGCGCGCCGAACTGGCGCCGCGCGACATCGTCGCCCGGGCCATCGACCACGAAATGAAGCGCCTGGGTATCGATTGCGTTTACCTGGACATCAGCCACAAGCCCGAAGCGTTCATCAAGAGCCACTTCCCGACGGTGTACGAACGCTGCCTGGAGTTCTCCATCGACATCACCAAGCAGCCGATTCCGGTGGTGCCGGCAGCGCATTACACCTGCGGTGGCGTGATGGTCGACCAACAGGGCCGCACCGACGTGCCTGGCCTGTACGCCATTGGCGAAACCAGCTTCACCGGCCTGCATGGCGCCAACCGCATGGCCAGCAACTCGCTGCTGGAATGCTTCGTCTACGCCCGCTCGGCGGCGGCAGACATCCTGGCGCAATTGCCGCAGATTGCCGTTCCAGCCGCCCTGCCCTCGTGGGACGCCAGCCAGGTCACCGATTCGGATGAAGACGTGATCATCGCGCACAACTGGGACGAACTACGGCGATTCATGTGGGACTACGTGGGCATCGTGCGCACCAACAAGCGCCTGCAACGAGCACAACATCGGGTGCGCTTGCTGCTGGATGAAATCGACGAGTTCTACAGCAACTATAAAGTCAGTCGCGACCTGATCGAACTGCGCAACCTGGCCCAGGTGGCCGAACTGATGATTCGCTCGGCCATGGAACGCAAGGAAAGCCGGGGGCTGCATTACACCCTCGACTACCCGAACCTGCTGCCCGAGGCACTGGACACTATCCTGGTGCCGCCCACCTACGCCGACTGAACCTGAGCTGCACCCGCAGGCGCCGATGAACATCCGGCGCCAGCGCGTCGCGCGGCACACACACCGACCGGACCCGCCGTTCACCCTGCACGCGAAAACGCAGCACGACGATCATCGGCAGCGCCAGGCTATCGGGGCGCAGTTGCACAGCCCGCCACCCATCGGCCCGGCTCCAGAGTTGCCAGCCAGCGGCATTACGACGCAACCCGCAGAAAGCCCGGCGATGGGTCAGCACGACATATCGGGGGATCACCCAGGCACCATGGGCCAGGCACAATACAATGCCAAGCGCTGCGAACGAGGATGGGACGGACAACAGGCACAACGAACCCAGGGCGAACACCTGGGCCAGCAGATAAGCCGCCAGCAGTTGCCCGGAGGCCTGCCAGCGGCATTCGAAGCGATTACTTGGGCTGGACACGGTCCAGAATCATCCGGACCATGCGCTGCAACTCAGGGTCTTCGGATTCACTGCGCTCCATGAACCAGCCGAACATGTCCTGATCCTCGCATTCGAGCAGGCGGACATAGCACGCGCGGTCCACTTCATTGAGATGGGGATAGACCTCTTTGACGAATGGCACCAGCAACACGTCCAGCTCAAGCATGCCGCGGCGGCTGTGCCAGTAGAGGCGATTCAGTTCAACATCTTCGACCATGGAGCGCTCCTCAAATAGAGCGCAAGTATACAGGCCCCGCCGCAGTGGAACAGACAGCTTTGGTCGGGCACCACCGATCCTTTGTGAACTACCCATTTCAAGGGCGCCCCCTTATGATGTCTACCAGACCTTTTATCCTGCGATGACCCATGGCTGATTCCGCTTTTTTCTGCACCCTGTCCCACGAAGGCGTCCTCGCGGTCCGCGGCGTGGATGCCAGCAAATTCCTGCAAGGCCAATTGACCTGCAACCTCGACTACTTGAGCGACAGACGAGCCAGCCTCGGCGCCCGCTGCACCCAGAAAGGCCGGATGCAATCGAGTTTCCGCATTCTGCTTGAAGGTGACGGTGTATTGATGGCCATGGCCACCGAGTTGCTCGAACCGCAACTGGCCGACTTGAAAAAATATGCCGTGTTCTCCAAGTCCAAGCTCACCGATGAAAGCGCGGCCTGGGTTCGCTTCGGCCTGGAAAACGCCGACAAGGCGCTGACCGACCTGGGCCTCGAACTGCCGAGCGACACCGACAGCGTGGCTCGCCATGAAGCCTTGATCGCCATCCGCGTATCTCCCGGTCGCGCCGAATTGTGGGCCCCTGCCGAACAGGCACAGACGCTGCGAACCCGCCTGGGCGCAGAACTGGCCGAAGCGGACCTGAACCCCTGGCTGCTGGGCCAGATCCGCGCAGGAATCGGCCAGGTCATGCCGGCCACCCGCGAACTGTTCATCCCACAGATGCTCAACCTGCAAGCCGTCGGCGGCGTGAGTTTCAAGAAAGGCTGCTACACCGGCCAGGAAATCGTCGCCCGCATGCAATACCTGGGCAAGCTCAAGCGACGCCTGTATCGCCTGCAACTGGACGCCAGCGAACTACCGGAGCCCGGCACAGCGCTGTTCTCCCCCACGCATGGCAGTTCCATCGGCGAAGTGGTGATTGCCGCCCGCGGCGAAGGAAATATTGAACTGCTGGCAGTATTGCAGGCCGAAGCAGCAGAAGATGACAATCTGCACCTCGGTGCCTTGGAAGGCCCACGCCTTCAACTGTTGGACCTGCCTTACGAACTGGATCGCGACCGCGAAATCCAGCGCTGATCGCAGCATTTGCCGCAATACCCTAGAGAACCGAAATGAGCGATTTGGCGGATAAGGTCCAACGGGATTTGGTGCAAGCCATCGATAACGATGACTTGGTTCTGCCGACATTACCGGAAGTGGCCCTGCAGATTCGCCGGGCCGCCGAAGACCCGGAAATCAGCGTCAGCAACCTGAGCAAAGTGATCGGCCGCGATACGGCCCTCTCGGCACGCCTGATAAAGGTGGTCAACAGCCCACTGCTGCGCGCCACCCAGGAAGTCACCGACCTGCACACGGCCATCACTCGATTGGGCGTCAACTACAGCAGCAACCTGGCCATCGGCCTGGTCATGGAGCAAATTTTCCACGCCCGCTCCGAGGTGGTGGAACTGAAGATGCGCGAGGTCTGGCGCAAGAGCCTGGAGATCGCCGGCGTCAGCTATGCGCTGTGTCGCGGTTACACCCAACTCAAGCCCGACCAGGCCGCGTTGGGTGGGCTGGTGCACCAGATCGGCGTGTTGCCGATCCTGACGTATGCGCAAGACAACAATGAATTGCTGTCGGACCCGGTCAGCCTCAACCACGTCATCGAAACGATTCACCCGGTGCTGGGGGACAAACTACTTAGCGTCTGGGAGTTTCCGGAGCGGTTGGTGAAGCTGCCGGGGCTGTATCTGGATTTCACCCGGGATTCCAAGCAAATCGATTATGTCGACCTGGTGCAGGTCGCGGCGCTGTATTGCTACAAGGACACCGATCACCCGCTCAGCCGAATTGATGTGTTTTCAGTCCCGGCTTTCAAGAAACTGGGGATCGACCCGGACAACAAGGCCCGCTGCGTGGATATCGAAGAAGCGCGGTCGATGTTTTATTAAGCCCAGCCTGACAAGCAGGAAATCTGGGCCAGATGCTGACCTGTGGTGAGGGGATTTATCCCCGTTGGGCTGCGAAGCGGCCCCCAACGACCGAACAGACACACCGCAGTGATAGCAAATCCTGGGGCGCTGCGCGCCCGACGGGGATAAATCCCCTCGCCACAACAGTGTTCGGCCTTGGCTCAATCTGAACCTGGGATAAAACTCACCCGCACCTTCAACCCCCGCTCAAGCCCATCATGCAAGGTAATCTGCGCCAAGTGGGCACGGCAGATTTCACCCACGATCGCCAACCCCAGGCCGGAGCCGGCCACTTGCTGGTTGCGTCGATAGAAGCGCTCGAACACCCGATCCCGCTCGTGCAGCGGAATGCCGGGGCCATCGTCCTCGACCTCCAGCACGGCCGGCGCAGAAACCCGCAAGATTACATTGCCGCCCGACGGGGTATGGGCCAGGGCGTTGTCCACCAGGTTGCTCAACAACTCGTTCAACAAGGTCGGCTCGCCCCGCAACCACACAGGCTCGTCGGCTTCCAGGGCCAGCGCCACCCCTCGGGCATGGGCCAGCGGGGCCATGGCCATGCCCAACTCACGAGCCAACTGGCTGAGATCAAGCAGTTGCGCGCCGCCCTCGGCAATGGCCCGGGCGCCGTTTTCCACACGCGCCAAGGACAGCAATTGGTTAGCCAGGTGGGTTAACCGGTCAGTACCTTGGGCCGCAGTTTCCAGGGTCTCACGCCAGGTCGCCGGTTCGCTGGCTCGCAAGCCCAGCTCAAGGCGGGCCTTGAGTGCAGCCAGGGGCGTACGCAATTCATGGGCGGCATCGGCAATGAATTGCGCCTGGCGTTCGAATTGCCCGCGCAGACGCTCGGTGAAATGGTTGAGGGCGCGCACCAACGGCCAGAGTTCATGCTGCACTTCCACCAGGGGCAATGGCCGCAGGTCATCCGACTGGCGCTCTTCCACCGCCGTGCGCAAGCGTTCCAACGGGCGCAATGCCGCGCTGACTGCAAACCACACCAACAGCAGCGCGCCCACGGCCAGCATGCCCAGGCGCAACAGCGTGTCGGCCATCAGCCCGCGGGCCATGCTGACCCGCGCCTCTTCAGTCTCCGCTACACGAATTTCCGCCATGCCGTTCATGTTCGGCTCGCTCACGGCCTTGAGCAGGCTCACCACCCGCACGTTCTGGCCCTGATAGCGAGCGTTGTAAAAGCGCGCCAGGGCTGGGTAATCGTCCGTGCGCGGCGTGCCGGGCGGCGGACCGGGGAGGTTTTCATAGCCGGAAATCAGCTTCTTGTCGATGTCATTGACCTGGTAATAAATGCGTCCGGCGCTGTCGTAGGCGAAAGTATCCAGGGCCACGTAGGGCACATCCGCACTGAGGCTGCCGTCACGCGCCGAAAGGCCCGCAGCGATGGTCCGGGCCGAAGCCAGCAGGGTCCGATCGTAGGCGGTGTCGGCAGCCTCGCGACCGTTCCAATAGGCGCTCAAGCCGCTGGCGAGCATCAATACCACCAGCAGCAGCGCGAGGTTGCGAAGCAGCCGCCAGCGCAGGCTGTCGGGCTTATGCATTGCGATTTTCCAGCAGGTAGCCCAGGCCGCGGAACGTCACGATCGCCACCGCATGACCATCGAGTTTCTTGCGTAGGCGATGAACGTAGATTTCGATGGCGTCGGGGCTGGCCTCTTCGTCCAGGCCGAACACCTGGGCCGCCAGTTGCTCCTTGCTCATCACCCGCCCCGGCCGGGCGATCAACGCCTCCAGCACGGCTTGCTCACGGGAGGTCAGCGTCAACAGTTCATCGTCGAGGGTAAACCGGCGGGTGTCCAGGTCATAGACCAGCCCGCCACAGCGCTGCTGGCGCTCGCCGCCCAGTACGCTGCGGCGCAACAGTGCCTTGACCCGGGCCTCCAGCTCAGTGAGCTCGAATGGCTTGGCCAGGTAATCGTCGGCGCCGAGGTTCAGGCCATGGACGCGGTCCTTGACGTCGCTGCGAGCGGTCAGCATCAGTACCGGCAAGGTCTTGCCACGGGCCCGCAGACGCGCCAACACCTCGAAGCCGTCCATGCGCGGCAGCCCGACATCCAGGACCGCCACGGCGTATTCCTCGCTGCTCAAGGCCAGGTCGGCCGCGACGCCGTCGTGCAGCACGTCCACGGTCAAACCGGCACTCTTGAGCGCTTGGGCAACGCTTTCGGCGAGCTGCAGATGGTCTTCGACGAGCAGAACACGCATGGGTTTTTCCTCGATTCAGGGATGGCCGACGCCATTCTTTGGCGCGGAGTTTACAGCCGCATCCGCCACTGTGAAGCCAAAAAACACGCTGAAAGCTTTTGAAAGGTTAGCGAAAGGTTGGGCCGTTAGAGTCCCTTTACGGATAGTTTCGACTGACCGTCGCGGCGCCCGATCGCGAATGAAAAATGCCACGAAGCATTTTCGTCCTGAATAAGAAGAATAAAAGCGGAGTATTCACCATGCTGTCCATGCAGCTACAGGCCCCAGCGCCTGCTCGCCCTTCTCGCTTCAACCAGACCGCCTTGGGCGGTGTCGCCCTGCATTCAATCCCGGTAATGACCTGCGCGCCCCGTCAGCGATGACTTGGGCGGGATCTGTCAACGACACATTTTCACCACGCATAACAACAATCCTGTGGAGACAACAATGAACCTTTCACTGCGTAAAGTAGCCCTGGCCGCCGGATGCCTGATGTTCGCCGGGCAGTTGCTCGCCGCTGATCCATCCAAGGAGCCCAAGCGCCCCGAATGCATCGCCCCAGCCTCTCCCGGCGGCGGTTTTGACCTGACCTGCAAACTGGCGCAAAGCGCGCTGGTCAATCAAAAACTGCTGACCAAACCGATGCGCGTCACCTACATGCCGGGCGGCGTCGGCGCAGTGGCCTACAACGCAGTCGTCGCTCAGCGTCCGGCCGACGCCGGCACGCTGGTGGCCTGGTCCAGCGGCTCGTTGCTGAACCTGGCCCAGGGCAAGTTCGGTCGCTTCGATGAAAGCGCCGTGCGCTGGCTGGCCGCCGTCGGCACCAGCTATGGCGCCATCGCCGTGAAAAGCGATTCCCCCTACAAGAACCTCGACGATCTGGTACAGGCCCTGAAGAAAGACCCGGGCTCCGTGGTCATCGGCTCTGGCGGCACCGTCGGCAGCCAGGACTGGATGCAGACCGCCCTGATCGCCAAGGCCGCCGGCATCAACCCGCGCGACCTGCGTTACGTGGCCCTCGAAGGCGGCGGTGAGATCGCCACCGCGCTGCTGGGCGGCCACATCCAGGTCGGCAGTACCGACATTTCCGACTCCATGCCTCACATCCAGAGCGGCGACATGCGCCTGCTGGCCGTGTTTGCCGAGAAGCGTATCGACGAGCCGGAGATGAAAGACATTCCAACCGCGAAAGAACAAGGCTACGACATTGTCTGGCCGGTGGTTCGTGGCTTCTACCTCGGGCCAAAGGTCAGCGACGAAGACTACGCCTGGTGGAAAGACGCGTTCGACAAACTGCTGGCTTCCGAAGAGTTCGCCAAGTTGCGCGACCAGCGCGAGCTGTTCCCGTTCGCCATGACCGGCCCGGAACTGGATGCCTATGTGAAGAAACAAGTGGCTGATTACAAGGTGCTGGCCAAAGAGTTCGGCCTGATCCAGTAACCGTCTCTGTTCTCGCGGCGGCGCCGGCACTGTCGGCGCCGCCCAGGAGTTAGTCATGCTCACCATCCAACGTATTTTTGCCGCGGTGCTGCTACTGGCCTGTATCGGCCTGGCACTGATGGCCTGGCCCTATCAAGCGGCCTTTTCCTACGAACCGGTCGGCCCGCGCGCCTTCCCCTTGCTGATGCTCGGGCTGATGGGGCTGGCATTGCTGTACATGCTGTTTCGCCCGACGCCCATCGTGCATAGCGACGAAGACCCGCACCTGGACCGCGAAACCTTGCAGAAAATCGGTATCTGCGTGGTGCTGCTGCTGGTCTTCGCCGGCACCTTCGAACCCTTGGGCTTCATTCTTGCCAGCATCCTGATCGGCGTGCCGATGGCGCGCCTTTACGGCGGTCGCTGGGTGCCCAGCGTGGTGATCATCAGCCTGATGGCCATCGGTCTTTACCTGTTGTTCGACAAGCTGATGGACGTGCCGCTGCCCCTGGGCCTGCTCGACGTCCTGGAGAATTGATATGGATACCCTGAATTATCTCGGCCAGGGTTTTGGCGTTGCACTGACCCCCTACAACCTCGTCACAGCACTGACCGGCACCCTGATCGGCACCGTGGTCGGCCTGCTGCCGGGCCTGGGCCCGATCAACGGCGTGGCGCTGCTGATCCCGATTGCCTTTGCCCTGGGGCTGCCGCCGGAATCGGCGCTGATCCTGCTGGCCGCGGTGTACCTGGGTTGCGAATACGGCGGACGTATCAGCTCGATCCTGCTCAACATCCCGGGTGAAGCTTCCACCGTGATGACCACCCTCGATGGCTATCCAATGGCCCGCCAAGGCCTAGCCGGCGTGGCGTTGTCGCTGTCGGCGTGGAGTTCGTTCATCGGCGCGTTCATCGCCACCTGCGGCATGGTGTTGTTCGCACCGTTGCTGGCCAAATGGGCGATTGCCTTCGGGCCGGCGGAATATTTCGTCCTGATGGTGTTCGCCATTGTCTGCCTCGGCGGCATGGCCGGCGACCGACCGCTCAAGACCTTCATCGCGGCGCTGATCGGCCTGTTCCTGTCCAGTGTCGGGATCGACGCCAACAGCGGCGTGTACCGTTTCACCGGGGACAACATCCACTTGACCGACGGCATCCAGTTCGTCGTGCTGGTGCTGGGCCTGTTCTCCATCAGCGAAATCCTGTTGCTGCTGGAAAAAACCCATCGCGGCCAGGAGGCGGTGAAAGCTACCGGGCGAATGATGTTCAACTTCAAGGAAGCCGCGTCGGTCTTCACTGTGAACCTGCGCTGCGGCGTGCTCGGTTTCATCATGGGCGTGCTGCCGGGTGCTGGTGCGACCCTGGCCAGTGCCGTGGCCTATATGACGGAAAAACGCATTGCCGGCGCCGGTGGCACGTTCGGCCAGGGCGACAAGCGCGGCCTCGCCGCCCCGGAAACAGCCATCGGTGGCGCGGCCTGCGGTGCGCTGGTGCCAATGCTGACCCTCGGTGTTCCCGGCTCGGGCACCACCGCGGTGATGATCGGCGCGCTGTCGCTGTACAACATCACGCCCGGTCCACTGCTGTTCCAGCAACAGCCGGACATCGTCTGGGGCCTGATCGCGTCGTTGTTCGTCGCCAACATCATGCTGGTGATCCTCAACATCCCGATGATCCGCATCTTCACCCGGATCCTGGCGGTGCCGAACTGGGCACTGGTGCCGGTCATCGCGATCATCACCGGGATCGGCGTCTATGCGGTGCATGCCACCACGTTCGACCTGTTCCTGATGATCGGTATCGGCATCTTCGGCTATATCCTGCGCAAGCTGGACTTCCCGCTGTCGCCAGTGCTGCTGGGCTTCATCCTCGGTGGCCTGATGGAGCAGAACCTGCGGCGTGCGCTGTCGATTTCCAACGGTGCACTGGAGATCCTCTGGTCGAGCCCGATCACGTTCGGCTGCTGGATCCTGACAGCGATCATGCTGTTCATGCCATTGCTGCGAATCTGGCGTCGCCGCGCCGCTCAACGTCGCGCCCTGGCCAATGTCTGAGGCGATATTCAGACAATGGTGGGGAACACCGCTGGTCGGCCTGGCCGGCGGTTACCTGGCCAGCCTGATCGGCTGGCCTTTGCCCTGGATGGTCGGCTCGTTGCTGGCGATCATACTGGTGCGCTGTCTTACGCCGTGGCAACTGATGGAAATCCCCGGCGGCCGTAAGTGCGGCCAATGGGTGGTGGGCATCGGTATCGGCCTGCACTTCACTCCTGTGGTGATGGAGCAGGTGCTGAGCCACTTCGGCCTGATCTTCTTCGGTGCGCTGATCACCAGCGTGTCCAGCGTGGTGAGTGTCTGGCTCATGCGTCGCACTGGCGAGGAGCGCGCCACCGCGTTTTTCTCGAGCATGCCGGGCGGTTCCGGCGAAATGGTCAACCTCGGCGCCCGCAACGGCGCGGACCTTAGTCGTGTTGCAGCAGGCCAGAGCCTGCGGGTGCTGGTGGTAGTGTTGTGCGTGCCGGCAGCCTTCAAGTACCTGTTGGGCGAAGGCTCGCCGGTGCAACACGCCACGACGGTGGACTGGCTGTGGCTGGCGATCCTGTTCCCGGCGGGCGCCCTGCTCGCCTGGGTCTGGGAGCGATTGCGCCAACCCAACCCCTGGTTGTTCGGCCCCTTGCTGGTAAGTGCGGCGGTGAGCGTCGGTTGGGACCTGCACATCGGCCTGCCCAACGGCGCCAGCCAGGTCGGCCAGTGGTTGATCGGCAGCGGATTGGGTTGTCATTTCAACCGGCAGTTCTTTCGTCGGGCGCCGTCGTTCATGGGGCGTACCCTGATCGGCACGGTGTTGACGATGCTGATCGCCACGCTTGCAGCCCTAGGCTTGAGCACCTTGACCCATCTGGATCTGCGTTCACTGACACTCGGTATGATGCCCGGCGGCATCGCAGAAATGAGCCTGACGGCGGAAACATTGCAACTGTCAGTGCCATTGGTGACAGCGTTGCAGGTGATGCGATTGCTGTTTGTGTTGTTTCTGGCGGAGCCGTTGTTCAGGTATTGGATGCGCAAGCCGGGTTCGGACTTATAGACCAAGTTGCCTTCATCGCGAGCAAGCTCACTCCCACAGGGACTTTGGTCGAGCTCCAATTTCGGCTCCACACAAACCCAATGTGGCGAGCGAGCTTGCTCCCGCTGGCCTGCGAAGCAGGCCTCTGCATTTTTTCAGCCGGACCGCATGATCCGATTTTGCGACTGCTGCGCAGCCGAGCGGGAGCAAGCTCCCTCGCCACGGGTTTTGGGTTGTCTGGGCTCGCGATGGGGCCCTGACTGCCGACCACTTAAAGCGGCGGCAACCGCCAATCAATAGGCGCCTCGCCATGTTGCTCGAGGAACTTGTTGGCCCGACTGAAATGCCCGCACCCCAGAAAACCCCGATAAGCCGACAACGGTGACGGGTGAACCGAGGTCAGCACCAAGTGCTTGGTAGCGTCGATCAGTTTCTGCTTGCTCTGGGCATGGGCGCCCCATAACAGGAAGACCAGGTTCTGTTGGTGTTCGCTGACCACTTCGATGACCCGGTCGGTGAAATGCTGCCAGCCCTTGCCTGCGTGGGCGTTGGCGTTGGCACGCTCCACGGTCATGGTAGTGTTGAGCAGCAACACGCCCTGGTCGGCCCAGCTTTGCAGATAGCCGTGGTTGGGCATGTCGATGTTCAGATCGCGCTTCAACTCCTTGTAGATATTGACCAGCGACGGCGGCGCCGGCACACCCGGTTGCACCGAGAAACACAAGCCATGGGCCTGGCCCGGGCCGTGATACGGATCCTGGCCGAGGATCACCACCTTGACCTTGTCCAGCGGTGTGGAATTGAGGGCATTGAAAATCAGCGGTGCCGGTGGATAAATTTCCTTGCCGGCGGCGTACTCCCGACGTAGGAATTCGCGCAACTCCGCCATGTAGGGCTGGTCGAACTCGGCACGCAGTGCCTGCTTCCAGCTCGGTTCGAGTTTGATACGGTCGTCGGCAGTCATGGTTGCATCCGGTAAAAACAATGGGCGCACCCTAGGAAAGCCTACATGGCTTGTCAATTGATCTGACGCAGAACCAGCACTTTCCCACGCAGCGGTCATACTGATTATTCAAATTTCTGATCGAGGTCACGATGAATCTGCACTTCGAAGAGCTCACCGGCATCGACGGTGCCCGTATCGGCATCGCCACCCTGGACGCCGAAAAATCCTTGAATGCCTTGTCCCTGCCGATGATCAACGCCTTGCGTGATCGTCTCGATGCCTGGGCCCGGGAGCCACAGGTCGTGTGTGTGCTGTTGCGCGGCAATGGCGCCAAGGCCTTCTGCGCCGGCGGTGAAGTGCGCAGCTTGGTGGAAGCCTGCCGCGCCCATCCCGGTGAAGTACCGCCACTGGCTGCACAATTCTTCGCCGCGGAATACCGCTTGGACTTCAACCTGCATACCTACCCCAAACCCCTGCTGTGCTGGGGCCACGGTTATGTACTGGGCGGCGGCATGGGCCTGCTGCAAGGCGCCAGTACCCGCATCGTCACGCCAAGCAGTCGCCTGGCCATGCCGGAAATCAGCATCGGCCTGTACCCGGATGTCGGCGCCAGTTGGTTCTTGTCGCGCCTGCCCGGCAAGCTCGGGCTGTTTCTCGGCCTGACCGGCGCCCACATGAATGCCCGGGACGCCATCGACCTGGACCTGGCCGACCGCTTTTTGCTGGATGAACAACAGGACGACCTGATCGAAGGCCTACTGCAACTCAACTGGCAGGAACAGACCGAGGTGCAGCTCAACAGCCTGCTCAAGGCCCTGCAACAGGAAGCGGTCGGCCAAATGCCCGAAGCCCAATGGCTACCACGTCGGCAGAAAATCGATGAATGGCTGGATGTCAGCGATGTGCGCTGCGCCTGGAAAGCGCTCAGTTTGTTGGTGGACCACCCGGACCCGTTGATCGCCCGCGCGGCCAAGACCATGAGCGAAGGCTCCCCGCTGACCGCTCATCTGGTCTGGGAACAGATCGCCCGTGCCCGGCATTTGTCCTTGGCCGGCGTGTTCCGGATGGAATACACCTTGAGCCTCAACTGCTGTCGCCATCCGGAATTCAGCGAAGGCGTGCGCGCGCGGCTGATCGACAAGGACCACAAGCCCCGTTGGCACTGGCCGGACATCAACCATGTGCCCGAGGCGGCGGTCGAGGCGCACTTTCACAAGGCGTGGGAAGGTCGGCATCCGTTGGCGGATTTGTCTAACGAGTAACGAGTCAGCAACTCCCACAAGAGCTATCCCATCGGGTTTATTGCAGGCACAAAAAAGCGGCGCTTTATGCGCCGCTTTCTGTTGCCCTGGGATCAGCGGTGACTGCCCCGTCCATCGTGATCGCCGCGTCCCCGATGATCACGTCCGCCTCGACCGCGTCGGTCGTCATTCCAGCCGCCCCGGTCATGGCCGTCCCAGCCACCCCGATTCGGATAAGACCGGTACGCCGCTCGCGGTGGCGAGTAGTAGCGTGGGCCTTGCTGGTAGTAACGCGGTGCCGAGTAATGGCGCGGCGCCGGTTGGTAGTAACGCGGTGCCGAGTAATAGCGCGGCGCCGGTTGGTAATACCGCGGGGCGTAATAGCCACGCGGAGCCGAATAATAACTCCCGCCACCGTAATAGACCGGTGCCGGTGAGGTATAGACCTCGGAACGGTAGTAGCTCGAGTCTCCGTCGTAGTAAGGCACGCAGGCCGAAAGAGTCAAACCGAGAAACGCAATGAGGAGCAGTCGTCGATACATGGCGGCCTCCTGGACCGCGAATGAGCCGCATCAGCGACGCTGATGGGCGGCAGCCAACTTTGTGTGACTGACGCATATTCAGACAGCAAAATCGGAATCTGGTGCGACCTGGCAACAACTAGAAACATGTCGCTCGTCGCCCTCTTCCGGTGCGCGACGGCACCACAAGCAAGCACAAATCCGCCCCCAAGCATTCTCTCCCCAACACCTGCCCTCTCTAACCCGGGCCTTTGCCCGAATTGGCACGGCTCTCGCTTTAACAAACCCCGTGCAGGAGTCATCACAGGTTCGCGGCACCACAATTTGCAATGGCTGACTAGGGTTCCGGCTCGCCTCTGGCGAGTGACTGGTCCGAGAGTTGGCGACCTCCAGTTGAGGTTACACGGCGGGACAAAAGCCCGGGAGACAAGCCACCGTTCGCGGTGCCGCGTTGCTCCTGTCCGCCCTTGATCAACTGGAGAACCACCATGTTCAAGCTTCGTCTGTCCGCCCTGCTCCTCGCCGTCCTCTCGGCCCTCGTGAGCTTCTCATCCGCCGCTGCTCAAAAAGACCACTTCAGCGTCTGCTGGACCATTTATGCCGGTTGGATGCCCTGGGAATACGCCGGTAGCCAAGGCATCGTCGACAAATGGGCGAAAAAATACGGCATCAAGATCGATGTCGTGCAGCTCAACGATTACGTCGAATCCATCAACCAGTACACCGCCGGTCAGTTCGACGGCTGCACCATGACCAACATGGACGCCCTGACCATTCCCGCCGCCGGTGGCGTGGACAGCACCGCGCTGATCGTCAGCGACTTCTCCAACGGCAACGACGGCATCGTCCTCAAGGGCGAAGGCAAGAAAGTCACCGATCTCAAGGGCATGGACGTCAACCTGGTGGAACTGTCGGTGTCCCATTACCTGCTGGCCCGCGCCCTGGATTCGGTTGGTCTCGCCGAGAAAGACCTGAAAGTCGTCAATACCTCCGACGCCGACATCTCTGCCGCCTTCAACACCGACCAGGTCAAGGCCGTCACCACCTGGAACCCGATGCTCTCGGACATCAAGGCCCAGCCCGGCGTGAGCGAAGTGTTCAATTCCAGCCAGGTCCCTGGCGAAATCATGGACATGATGGTGGTCAACACCCAGACCCTGCAGGACAACCCGGCCCTGGGCAAAGCGTTGACCGGCGCCTGGTTTGAAGTGGTGGCGCTGATGAACGCGAAAAACGCCGCGAGCAAGACCGCGTTGGAGCACATGGCCAAGGCCTCGGGCACCGACCTGGCCGGCTTCCAGGCGCAACTGGACACCACCAAGCTGTTCGCCACACCCAAAGAAGCCCTGGGTTTCGCCACCAGCGAACAACTGCCCGCCACCATGGGCAAAGTCGCCAACTTCTCGTTCCAGCACGGCTTGCTGGGCGAAGGTGCCAAGGACGCCAACGCAGTCGGCATGTCGTTCGCCAATGGCGTGACCCGCGGCGACAAGGCCAACCTCAAGCTGCGCTTTGACCCGACCTACGTACAGCTGGCCGCCGACGCCAAGCTGTAAACCGGAGGACCTGGCATGCGCCTGATCAACCGCTACCCGGATCGTCCCAGCCGCTTGTTGCTGGTGATCCTGCCCTTCGCGCTGGTGTTGCTCGCCTACTTCATGGGCTCGGCCGAACGGTTGACGGACAACCCCAACGACAAGCTGCTGCCCAGCGCCGTGCAGATGGCCGAGGCGGTCAAACGCCTAGCGTTCAGCGCCGACGCCCGCAGCGGCGAATACCTGCTCTGGCAGGACACCGCGTCGAGCCTGCGTCGGTTGACCATCGGCCTGGGCATCAGTGCCCTGGCAGGGCTGTGCCTGGGCATTGCCGCCGGCACGTTGCCGCTGTTGGGCGCGCCGTTATCGCCGCTGCTCACCGTGGTGTCGATGGTGCCGCCGCTGGCCATCCTGCCAATCCTGTTCATCGTCTTTGGCCTGGGGGAATTGTCGAAAGTCATGCTGATCGTGATTGGCATCACACCGTGCCTGGCTCGCGATCTGGAACAGCGCGCCCGGGAAATTCCGCCCGAACTGCTGATCAAGGCCCAGACCTTGGGCGCTTCGACCTGGACCCTGATGCTGCGGGTGGTGCTGCCGCAATTGCTGCCGCGCCTGTTGATTTCCCTGCGGCTGATGCTCGGTTCAGCCTGGCTGTTTCTGATCGCGGCCGAAGCCATCGCCTCCACCGATGGGCTGGGCTATCGGATTTTCCTGGTGCGTCGTTACCTGGCGATGGACGTGATCTTGCCGTACGTGGTGTGGATCACCCTGCTCGCCTGGCTGATGGACTGGGGCCTCAAGCGCCTGACCCGGCAAGCGTTCCCCTGGTATGAGGGGGCGAAGGCATGAGCTTCATTACGGTGAACAACGTCTGGCAACAATATGCCGATCAGGTGGTACTGGAGCGTTTGAACCTGAGGGTCGCCGAAGGTGAGTTCTGCACCCTGGTGGGTGCCTCGGGTTGCGGCAAGTCGACCTTCCTGCGGTTGCTGCTGGGCCAGGAACGCGCCAGCCGCGGACAGATTTTCCTGGATGGCGAACCCTTGGCCGGCGAGCCGGATGCCAGCCGGGGCGTGGTGTTCCAGCGTTATTCGGTGTTCCCGCACCTGGGCGTGCTGGACAACGTGACCCTGGGCCTGGAGTTGCCGCGCTCAGCGCTTTTGGGGCGGCTGTTCGGCAGCGCCAAGCGCCAGGCCCGCGAAGAAGCCGCGCAACTACTGGACAAAGTCGGCCTCGGCCATGCGCTGGATAAATACCCGGCGCAACTGTCCGGGGGCATGCAGCAGCGACTGGCGATCGCCCAGGCACTGATCATGAAGCCGCGTGTCCTGCTGCTGGACGAGCCCTTCGGCGCCCTCGACCCGGGTATTCGCAAAGACATGCATGCCTTGTTGCTGGAGCTGTGGCGCGAAACCCGG
Organism: Pseudomonas sp. NFACC51; assembly: GCF_900103575.1. Lineage (NCBI taxonomy): Bacteria > Pseudomonadati > Pseudomonadota > Gammaproteobacteria > Pseudomonadales > Pseudomonadaceae > Pseudomonas > Pseudomonas sp. NFACC51. Next base: position 103,500 of record NZ_FMXH01000017.1, read on the forward strand.
CTGACGGTGTTCATGGTCACCCACGACCTGTCCGAAGGTTTCAGCCTCGGCACACGCCTGTTGGTGTTCGACAAGGTCCGCGTCGATCCCCACGCCCCCGGCGCCTATGGCGCACGCATCACCTACGACATCCCATTGAACAGCGACCGCCGCACCGCCCGTGCCGCCGTCGACGCCCTGCCCGCCGAACTGGCCGGCACGTTGCGTATTGCTTGAACGGAGTTTTTCATGACCGACTCGACCCACTTGTTTACGCCCTTCGCCGAAGAATTGCTGCCCGGTGGCGGCCACCGCTCCTTCGTGCTCAAGCGCGGCCAACTGCTGCGCCTGACCGACCTGCGCGGCGGCGCCAACGTGAGCCTGACGCTGCTCAATGCCAACGAGAAAACCGAACGCCTGAACCTGCCCGATAGCCTCAAATGCCAACACACCGCCAAACTCACCGCCGGCCATTGCCTGTACTCGGACATGGGCCGAGTGCTCGCCGCCATCACCGCCGACACCTGCGGCTGGAGCGACAGCCTGGGCGGTGTGCTCTGCGCCGAGGAAGTCGCGCAAAAATACGGTCAGGGCCGCTACCAGGAACTGCGTAACGGCTTCTTTCGCAACGGCACCGACAACCTGTTGGTGGAACTGGGCAAATGGGGACTGGGCCTGTCCGACCTGCTGATGACCCTCAACCTGTTCAGCCGGGTCGATGTCGATGAGGCCGGAAACTTTCACTTCGTCGAGGGCAATTCCCTCACCGGCGACTACATCGAGTTGTACGCGCCGATGGACACCCTGGTGGTGCTGACCGCGCTGCAACACCCGATGGACCCGAACCCGCAATACGCCCCGCAACCGCTCAAGCTCAGCTGGATGAATGCCGATGCCAGCGTCGCCGAGCACTGCCGCCTTTCGCGTCCGGAAAACCAGCGCGGCTTTATCAACACCGACCGCCTGTTCGCCTGAGGATCGCTGCCATGTCAATCGCCATCGCCACCGCACACAAGCAACCCGATACCGCCGTCTACCGTGCCACGATTCCCGCCGGGGAACCCTGGCTGGTGGAGGTCAAGAAGGGCCAGACCCTGCGCATCCTCGACCTGGAAGGCAACCAAGCGGTCGACACGCTGTTCTACAGCCTGGCCAATCCCAAGGAACGCTACGACGTGCAGCGCACCCTGCGCCGGCAAAACAGCGTTTATTTGAGCACCGGCAGCGTGCTCTATTCGAACCTCGGCCACCCGATGCTGACCATCGTCGAAGACACCTGCGGGCGCCACGACACCCTCGGCGGCGCCTGCGCACAGGAAAGCAACACCGTGCGCTACGCCCTGGAGAAACGCTACATGCACAGCTGCCGTGATAACTACCTGCGGGCCTGTGCCCACGACGGTCGCCTGGGCAAGGGCGATATCGGGCCGAACATCAACTTCTTCATGAACGTGCCAGTCACCGCCGCTGGCGGGCTGACCTTCGAAGACGGGATCTCGGCGCCAGGCAAATACGTCGACCTGCGGGCCGAGATGGACGTGATCGTGTTGATCTCCAACTGCCCGCAACTGAACAACCCGTGCAACGCCTACAACCCCACGCCTGCGGAGCTTTTGATATGGAACTGAAACTCACCCGCCTGCGCCGCTGGCTGTTCGCGTTGTGCCGGAGCCGGTCGGGGCAGTGCATCAAATAACGCCCTGATCCCTTGTGGGAGCGAGCAAGCTCGCACAAGGGGCGCAGTGATGTTTGGAAATTTCGCCACCTGGGACGACCCCGGCGGCCATCGAAAACTGCGGGACGGCCCGCATCCCAATTCAGGCAGACCTGCATGCCTGAGGGGTAATGCCATGTTCGAAAAAATCCTGATTGCCAACCGTGGCGCCATCGCCTGCCGCATCCTGCGGACCTTGCGTGAGCTGAAGGTCGAGGGCGTTGCGGTGTATTCCCAGGCCGACGCCGCCAGCTTGCATATCCTCCAGGCCGATGAAGCCCACTGCCTGGGCGAAGGCGCGGCGGCCGGTACTTACCTGGCGGTGGACAAGCTTTTGGCGATCGCCAAAAGCTGCGGCGCGACGGCGATTCATCCCGGCTACGGCTTTCTCTCGGAAAACGCCGCCTTCGCCGAAGCTTGCGAAGCGGCCGGTATTGCCTTCATCGGTCCGACGCCAGAGCAACTGCGTGTGTTCGGCCTCAAGCACACCGCCCGCGACCTGGCGCGCCGGCACGGCGTGCCACTGCTCGAAGGCACCGAACTGCTCGACAGCCTCGACGCCGCACTGTTGGCCGCAACCCGGATCGGTTATCCAGTGATGCTCAAAAGCACCGCCGGCGGCGGCGGCATCGGCATGCGCGTGTGTCGCAGCGCCGCTGAGCTGAGCGAATCCTTCGAAGCGGTCAAGCGCCTGTGCCAGAACAACTTCAGCGATGCCGGAGTGTTCATCGAGAAGTACATCGAACGCGCACGGCATCTGGAGGTACAGGTGTTCGGCGACGGCCAGGGCCAGGTGATCGCCCTGGGCGTGCGCGACTGCTCGGTGCAACGGCGCAACCAGAAAGTCCTCGAGGAAACCCCGGCGCCGAACCTGCCCGAGGGCATGGCCGACGAACTCTGCGCAGCGGCGATCCAACTGGCCCAAGCCGTGAACTACCGCAGCGCCGGCACTGTGGAATTCGTGTTCGACAGCGACGCCGGGCGCTTCTATTTCCTGGAAGTGAACACCCGCCTGCAAGTGGAGCACGGCGTCACCGAGCAGGTGTGGGGCGTGGACCTGGTGCGCTGGATGGTGCAATTGGCGGCCGGTGATTTACCGCCACTGAACGAGCTGGGCCAAGGTTTGAAAGCCGAGGGCCACGCGATCCAGGCGCGCTTGTATGCCGAGGACCCAGGCCGGGATTTCCAGCCAAGCCCGGGGCTGCTGACCGCCGTGAAATTTCCCCAGGCCGACGGCAAAGCACTGCGCATCGACACGTGGGTCGAGGCCGGTTGCCAGATCCCGCCCTACTTCGACCCGATGATCGCCAAGGTCATTCGCTGGGCGCCGACCCGCGAGCAAGCGCGCCTGGGCCTTTATCAAGCACTGGATGAAAGCCTGCTGTACGGCGTCGAGACCAACCGCCAATACCTGCAACAAATTCTCCTCGACACACCGTTTGCCAGCGGCCAGCCCTGGACCCGTTGCCTGGAGACGTTGGTCTATCGTGCCCACACCGTTGAAGTGCTCAGTCCAGGCACCCAGACCAGCGTCCAGGACTATCCCGGCCGCCTCGGTTATTGGGCGGTGGGGGTGCCGCCGTCGGGGCCGATGGACAGCCGTTCGTTGCGCCTGGGCAATCGCCTGCTGGGCAATGAAGAAGGTGCGGCGGCATTGGAAATCACCATGAACGGGCCGCTGCTGCGTTTTAACTGCGCCGCCCGAGTGGCGGTGACCGGTGCGGTGATTGCCCTCACGCTCGACGGTGAAGCGGTGCCGATGAATACACCGTTGTCGATTGCTGCCGGCGCCACCCTCGCGATCGGCAACATCTCTGGCGCCGGGGCACGCAGTTACCTGTGCCTGCAAGGCGGCGTGCAAGTGCCGGATTACCTGGGCAGTAAAAGCACCTTCACCCTCGGCCAGTTTGGCGGCCACGGCGGACGAGCGTTGTGTACCGGCGACGTGTTGCACCTGACACCGCTGGATGAGCACACGACACTGCCGCCAACGAGCGCACCGGACCTGGAACTGCCGAGCGTGCGCCAGATCCGCGTGATCTACGGCCCCCACGGCGCGCCCGAATATTTCACCGAGCGCTACATCCAGACCTTCTTCGACACGGCCTGGGAAGTGCATTTCAACTCCAGCCGCACCGGCGTGCGCCTGATCGGGCCGAAACCCGAATGGGTCCGCGCCGACGGCGGCGAGGCCGGGCTGCACCCTTCCAATATCCATGACAACCCCTACGCCATCGGTGCCGTGGATTTCACCGGCGACATGCCCGTCATCCTCGGCCCCGACGGCCCGAGCCTGGGCGGTTTCGTCTGCCCGGTGACGGTGATCGAAGCGGACCTCTGGCAGTTGGGGCAACTCAAGGCAGGGGACAAGGTGCGGTTTGTGCCGGTGGACATATCGACCGCCCGCTCACTGGCGACACACATCCCTTGTGGCGAGGGAGCTTGCTCCCGCTCGAGTGCGCAGCACTCGCCAGACAATGATCCTACCGATAAAGAGTTGGGGCCGCTTCGCGACCCAGCGCGAGCAAGCTCGCTCGCCACAGGTTTTGGGTGCACACAGAAATGGGGGTCGCCTGTGGTATTGGATATCGGCCAGGACGATACCCGCCTGGTGGCAAGGCTATCCGGCGACACCCACCTGCTGCTGGAAATCGGCGCCCCCGAACTGGACCTGGTGCTGCGCTTTCGCGCCCACGCCTTGATGCAAGCGTTGGAACACAAACACCTGCCCGGCGTGATCGACCTGACGCCGGGCATTCGCTCGCTGCAAGTGCACTATCAACCCGAGCAAATACCCCTGGCCGATCTACTGTCCATCGTCGCCGGGGAATGGGACGCCGTGTGCGCCGCGCAGGACCTGCAAGTGCCGTCGCGCATCGTTCACCTGCCGCTGTCCTGGGATGATCCGGCCTGCCAGCTGGCCATCGAAAAATACATGACCACGGTGCGCAAGGACGCGCCCTGGTGCCCAAGCAACCTGGAGTTCATCCGACGCATCAACGACCTGCCCAACCTCGATGAGGTGCAACGCACGGTGTTCGATGCCAGCTACCTGGTCATGGGCCTGGGGGACGTCTACCTTGGCGCACCGGTCGCCACACCGCTCGACCCACGCCATCGCCTGGTGACCACCAAATACAACCCGGCCCGCACCTGGACCGCGGAAAACTCGGTAGGCATCGGCGGCGCCTATATGTGCGTGTACGGCATGGAAGGCCCGGGCGGCTATCAGTTCGTCGGGCGCACGTTGCAGATGTGGAACCGTTATCGGGACGTCGCCGCCTTCGACGGCAAGCCGTGGCTGCTGCGGTTTTTCGACCAGATCCGCTTCTACCCGGTCAGTGCCGATGAACTGTTGCGCATCCGCCGGGACTTCCCCCTGGGCCGCTTCGACCTGACGATCGAGCATAGCCAGCTCAATCTCGCTGACTACCAGCGTTTCCTGGCGCAGGAGGCTGACAGCATCGCTGCGTTCCGTCACCAGCAACAAGGCGCCTTCGACGCCGAGCGCGAGCGTTGGATCGCCAGTGGCCAGGCGCACTTCGACAGCGAAGAACCGGCCATCGCCCCGAGCGAAGATTCGCCGCTGACTGACGGTCAACTGAGTGTCGACAGCCACATCGCCGGTAACCTCTGGCAGGTCCAGGTGGAGGTTGGCGCTCGGGTCGCCGCTGGCGATGTGCTGGTCATCCTGGAGTCGATGAAGATGGAAATCCCGGTGCTGGCACCCGTGGCCGGCGTGGTACGCGAGGTGCGCGTCCAGCCTGGTTCGGCGGTGCGCGCCGGACAGCGCGTCGTGGTGCTGGAACGTGACTGAACTCAATCAAAGGATTAACCCCATGAACCTTTCGCTTCGCTTGGACGACCTGCGCAATGCCTACCGCAGCGGCGAACTGACGCCTCGGACATTGCTGTTGGAGCTGCGGGAAAAAGCCGCGGCGCTGAACCCGGACTATCACCTGTTCATCCACCTGCTGACGGCCGAGGAACTGGAACCCTACCTGGCCGCGCTGGAAGGCCGCGACCTCGAGAGCCTGCCGCTGTACGGCGTACCTTTTGCCATCAAGGACAACATCGACCTGGCCGGCATTCCCACCACTGCCGCCTGCCCTTCGTTTGCCTACGTACCGCCACGTTCGGCCACCATCGTCGAACAGTTGCTGGCACTGGGCGCGATCCCCCTGGGCAAGACCAACCTCGACCAATTCGCCACCGGGCTCAATGGCACTCGCTCGCCCTACGGCGCCTGCCGCAACAGCGTGCTGCCCGACTACCCGGCGGGTGGCTCGAGCGCCGGCTCGTCGCTGGCCGTGGCCCTGGGCGTGGCGAGCTTTGCCTTGGGCACCGATACCGCCGGCTCCGGTCGGGTGCCCGCCGCGCTGAACAACCTGGTGGGATTGAAAGCCACCCTGGGGCTGATCTCCACAGCGGGCGTGGTCCCGGCCTGTCGCACGCTGGACTGCGTCACGACCTTCACGGCGACGGCCAAGGAAGCCAGCCAGCTGTTGGCGCTGACGGCCCGTCCAGACCCTCGTGACGACTACAGCCGCCACAACCCGCAGTGGAACGATGGCACCGCGTTCGGCGCCCCCCGGCGCTTTCGCTTCGGTGTGCCGCGCCAGCAAGACCTGGCGTTTTTCGGCTGCCAGGAAGGTCCGCAACTGTTTCAGGAAGCCGTCGAACGGCTCGAACGCCTGGGCGGCGAAGCCGTGGAACTGGACCTGTCGCCGTTCCTGGAAGCCGCACGGCTGCTTTATGAAGGCCCGTGGGTGGCCGAACGCTACAGCGTTGCCGGCCCATTGATGGAGCGCGAGCCCGACGCCGTACTGCCCGTCATCCGTGCCGTATTGGCGAAAGCGCCTACGGTGGATGGCGTACAAACCTTCCGTGCCCGCTACCGTTTGCAAACGCTCAAAGCCCAATGCGACCGGGCCATGGAGGCGCTTGATTGCGTACTCACACCGACCATCGGCCGACCGGTGACCCTCGCCGAACTGGCCGCCGAACCGGTGCTGCGCAACTCGGAGCTGGGGTACTACACCAATTTCATGAACCTGCTGGACTACGCCGCCGTCGCCGTGCCCAGCGCATTCATGGCCAACGGCTTGCCTTGGGGCGTGACGCTGTTCGGTCGAGCGTTCACCGATCAATACCTCTTGAGCATGGCCGATGCCTTGCAGCGTCAACAGGACAAGACCTTGCCTGTTCCCGCCCACCCGGCGCGCCACGACCGGGCACGGCTGGTCGTGTGCGGCGCACACCTGGACGGGTTGGCGTTGAACTGGCAGCTCAAGCAACGCGGCGCGCGGCTGATCGAGGCCACCCAGAGCTCACCGGACTACCGTCTCCATGCCTTGGCCGGCGGCCCACCCCTGCGCCCCGGCATGCTTCGGGTCAGCGAGGGCGGCGTGGCGATCGAGGTGGAAGTCTGGGAACTGCCGAGCAGTGAACTGGGCTCGTTCCTGACGGGCATCCCCGCACCGTTGGGGCTGGGCAAGGTGCAACTGGCCGATGGGCGCTGGGAAAGCGGATTCATTTGCGAGGCCTATGGTTTGGAGGGCGCGCAGGACATCAGCCATCTGGGGGGATGGCGGGCTTATCTGCGTAGCCTGGAATAAAGCTGAACCTGTGGCGAGGGAGCTTGCTCCCGCTCGGCTGCGAAGCAGACGCTTTCGGGGCCGCTTCTCGGCCCAGCGGGAGCAAGCTCCCTCGCCACGGTCCCACAAACCTGCAAATTCGACTGCCTTTTCCCACAAGGCCACTAAACTGACTTCATTGGGTCTGCGCCAAGGGAATCGCCATGTCGCTCCGTTCGCCGTTGTATTCCCAGCGCAAGCCGCTCCTGGCCGTGGTGGCGCTGCTGGGTACCGGATTCCTGATCATTGCCTTGCTGGGCTATTACGCAGCCCATGCCTCGGTACGCGATAACATCCTCAAGACACTGTATCTGAACCTGTTGATCGGCATACTCGTGACGCTGGCTGTCCTGGCAATCCTTTATCGGTTGATCAACAGCTACCAACAACGCATCGACGCCCAAGCCACCCTCGACAGCCTGACCGAATTGCCGAATCGCCGTGGCTTCGATCTGCTGGCCGTGCAAGCCCTCCATGAAGCCCAGCGCGAACCCAAACCCTTGACTGCGCTGCTGATGGAACTGGACGATTTCAAGCGGTTGGACACCACCCATGGTCATGTCGCCACCGATCAACTGCTGGCCGGGTTCGCCCGCGACCTGACACAAAACCTGCGGCATTCGGACATCGTGTGTCGCTGGAGCACTGAAGCCTTTGTCGTCCTGCTCAAGGACATCGATGGACAGACCGGTCTGAAGATCGCAGAGAAAATTCGTCAGCACATCGAAAAGCAGCGCTATTTCTGCAGTGGAAAACAATTGCTGGTCACCGTCAGTCTCGGCCTCACCACCTTGCAGGACGAAGACACCTTGCACAGCCTGCTGTCGCGGACCGATCATGCGCTGCAACGCGCCCGGCAGACCGGGCGCAATCGAACCTGCGTGGAAATGCCTCATTCCAGTTATGAATAAACCCGATCTTTGCCCGGCCTGCGGCGGTGCCAATGACTGCACCCTGGCCGACCCACGAACCGCCGACCGCGCCTGCTGGTGTTACGGCGTGAGCATCGACCCGGCCGTGCTTGAAGCATTGCCAGCCGAGCTGCGTGATCAATCCTGCCTGTGCCCACGCTGCGCCCAGGTCCAAGCCCAGTTGCGCGCCAAGCCTCAGCCGATCGCGTAAGATGCCTGCCCTCCGTTGCCTTGCCTGAACTGCCCATGCGCGTCGACCGTTTCCTCAGTAATCTGCCGCGATTCAATCGCCAACAAGTGCGCCTGTTGCTGGTGGAACGCCGGGTGCGGATCGACGGCCAGACCGTCAGCGATCCCCATGCACAAGTCCGCGAATTCAGCCGTGTAGAAGTCGACGACGAAGTGCTGCAAGCAGGCCGGCCAGCGCGCTACTTCATGCTGCACAAGCCGCCCGGCTGTGTCAGTGCAACCCGCGACCCGCAACACCCCACGGCGCTCGACTGGTTGGACGAACCGGACAAGGACGACCTGCACATCGCCGGACGCCTGGATTTCAACACCACCGGGCTGATGCTGATCACCAATGACGGCGCCTGGTCGCGGCGCCTGACCCAACCGCAGACCAAACTGCCCAAGGTCTACTACGTTGAAACCGAGCAAATCATCACGGCCGAATACGCCGACACTTTCGCCCGGGGCCTGTACTTTGCCTTCGAAGACCTCACCACCCAACCTGCTGAGCTGACGCTGCTGGGGCCCAGATCGGCGCGCTTGAGCATCGTTGAAGGGCGCTATCACCAGGTCAAGCGCATGTTTGGCCACTTCAACAACAAGGTGCTGCGCCTGCACCGCGAGCGCATGGGCCCACTGACACTGGACGCCCGTCTCGAGCCGGGCCAGTACCGCGCCTTGAGCCTTGAAGAAGTCCATCTCATCTGAACCTGCTACCGCTGGGCAGAAGTGTCGAACAATTTTCCGATAGGTACTTGCGCAACGCTCGCCCCCCTGCTTGAATCAAACCGTCGGCCGAAATGTGACCGATGAGTCACAACATACTTCCAAGAAACTTTTTGCCGGCTGGAACCCTCAGGTTCCGCCTTGTCCCGCCGGCGAACTGCCCGCCTATAACAACACCCGTCGACCTTTTTTTTGGATCGACATGGGCCTTATCTTCCAGGCGTATGCCTACCTGTCACATTGCCCGTGCAATCTCATTGCGCGCATACCCGCTTGCCAGGAGTCTTATGACATGAGGCCAGAAATCGCTGTGCTGGATATACAGGGTCAGTATCGGGTTTACACGGAGTTCTATCGCGCAGACGCCGCACAAAAGACCATCATCCTGGTCAACGGCTCAATGGCCACCACCGCGTCGTTTGCACAGACCGCCAAAAACCTCTACCCGCAATTCAATGTTGTGCTGTACGACCAACCCTACGCGGGCAAGTCCAAAGCCCACAACCGGCATGAGACCATGCTGACGAAAGAGGTCGAAGGCCAGATCCTCCTGGAACTGATCGACCACTTCGCCGCCGAGCACGTGCTGTCGTTTTCCTGGGGCGGCGCCGCCACACTGACCGCCCTGGCCCAGCGCCCACGGCGCATCGAAAAAGCCGTGATCAGCTCGTTCTCACCGGTACTCAATGCGCCGATGCGTGACTACCTGGAGCGCGGCGTGGATTACCTGAGCAGCCTGGACGGCGACCGTGTCGGACACTTGGTCAACAGCACCATCGGCAAACACTTGCCGCCGTTGTTCAAGCGTTTCAACTATCGCCACGTCAGCAGCCTGGCCGAGCACGAATACGGGCAGATGCACTTCCACATCAGCGATGTGCTTCACAGCGACCAGTTGTGCTACGTCAACGCGGCGAAAAAAATCAACGTGCCGGTGCTGTTCCTGAACGGCGAATGGGACGAATACACCGCGGCCGACGACGCCAGGCTTTTTGCCGATCATGTGCAGTACAGCAGCTTCAGCACACTGCAAGCCACCGGGCACTTCCTGGACATGGAACACAAGGCCGCCTGCCGCGACAGCCGCAACGCCCTGTTGGACTTCCTGAAACCGGCCCACCACGAAAGTCGACCACGCTACAACTACGTGCAGGACTATCATGCACTGGCTATCTGAAACCGAGTCCTCGCGAGCAAGCCCCGCCCTACGCTTCTGGCAACGGGGCTTGCCCGCGAACGACCGCTCTGGTTTGAGGCTTGCGTAGACGGGTGACCTCGCCGTACGTAAAGAAAAACTTCAAATCCTCGGCCACATCTGGTACAAAGTCAGCCGCTCTGAGCGGGTGTCGTATAATGGCATTACTCCAGCTTCCCAAGCTGATAACGAGGGTTCGATTCCCTTCACCCGCTCCAATCGAATTCTGGTCCCGCGTTGTATATTTTTTGGCGAGGGATTAAAAAAAACCGGCTCATGGTGGCCGGTTTTTTTATGGCTGATGTTTGGGGAAGTGTGAGGTGATCTCCGAGCGTAGATAGATGGCTCCCCATCTCCGTCCAAAATAATACGCCCCCATTTCCACATCCTCGACGTTATCGAGAAAGCACCCTCTTGCAAGCCGAAGACGCCTTGAGCCGGCTACCGCCACGGCATCGCCGAAAAAAGGTATCTCAGCGATAGAGCATCAAACATGCTTAGCGACAAAAGCGACGACGACAAACACGGTCAGAGCGAACGCTGCACCGATGCTGAACGGCAACCACGTAACGCGGAATGTGGTCGGGGCCGGGCGCCTCATTTCTTCTGCCAAAGCCTCTACCTCTCGATGCAATTGCTCAATGCTTGCTTGATGACTTCGATGTGTGGACATGTCATTTCTCCTCCGAGGTCGCGGGGCCCTGTCTGTCCATCAACAGCATCTGATCCCTGGGTCTGGAGAATCAGCGCAATTAAAATATCGTATGGCTACCATGAAGATTTGTAGGCAAAATCCGAAAACTGCGTAGGGGGTGCGCTTACCTTACTTTTTGGCGAGTTTTCGCCTTGTCGCCCTTGTCCTTCGATGGCTACTCTCCAGACGTCGCTGCAAATCAGCGATCGGGCTTGGGAACCCGTGAGTCATGCAACCGCGCTTCACGGGAGCTAGACAATGCGTACCTCGCAGCAAAACAGATCATTTTTAAACCAGCCAAATCTCAGGCCTCGAATTTACTGCTTCTCGATCAACGGAGGCAGACCATGAACGAAAACACTGAGCTCAAAACCATCGGCTACACCCCCTTCAACTATTCCGCTGATCGAGCACTGTTCCGAGTCAACGGCGGCGTCCCTATCCAAGAGGCATTGGAACGGGCGTCGGATCTTTTGCATCTCGCCCACCGGCTTGCCGAAGACGCGGCGTTTGAGAAGAGCACCGACCGCTACGCCTGGGCTGCGCATTTTTTGTTGGAGATGAGCAAGGCAGTAATTGATGACGTTGTGAAAGTCATTACGCCTAGATCGGAAGTTGAAGTTAGAAAAAAAGCCGAGAAACAATAGATAGACCGTACGTTTGAGAATGGGAGCCGCAAGACTCCCACCTAACGACAAACCAAAAAGCCCCGGCGGTTTTTCGCAGCGGGGCTTTTTGTATCTTGGCTGCCTACTTGTGTTGCTCAGCCCCCAGGCAAATGCCCCAACGGCAACGCCCCCGGCGTCTTCACCGTATGAATCGCAAAATTGCTCCGGATGTCACTCACCCCCGGCAACTTCAGCAGCCGCCCGGTGAGGAACCGGTCGTAGGCCCGCAGATCCGGCACCACCACTTGCAACAGAAAATCCGATTCGCCTGAGACCAGGAACGCCGAGATCACCTCCGGCAACGCCGTGACCGCCTGGCGAAACGCTTCGGCTTGTTCGTCGTTGTGTCGTTCGACCTTCACGCCGACAAAGATCGTCAGCCCGAGGCCCACTTCGTCGCGATCCAGAATGGCTTGATAACCACGAATCACACCGGCGTCTTCGAGCATCCGCACGCGGCGCAGGCAGGGTGACGGGGACAGGCCAATTTCTTCGGCCAGTTGCACATTGCTCAGCCGACCGTCACGTTGCAGCGCGGCGAGGATTTTGCGGTCGAAGGCATCCAGTTTCATGAATTGGCATTTCCCGATTAAATAACACGAGTACATGGCAGGTTATGCCAACTTCCTGAGCTTTAGAAGCTGACTTCGCAACCACCTGCCCTGCCCTTCGGCCCTAGACTGACACGACCGAATCGTCGATGAAGGGGGATGTGGCATGGCAGAGCTCTGGTTGTTCCTGATGGCCTTGATGGTGGTGTATGTGCTGCCTGGGCCGGACATGATCCTGCTGCTGCAAACCGGTGCCCGCCAGGGCAAGGGCGCGGCGCTGGCGACGGCGGTGGGCCTGGGGGTTGCCCGGGGATGTCATGTCGCGCTGGCCGCATTGGGGCTTTCGGCATTGTTCAAGACCGCGCCCTGGACGTTTGATGCGGTGCGCCTGGCCGGGGCTGCCTACCTGTTATGGATCGGTTTTCAATGCCTGCGGACCACGTTGTTGCCGAGTTTTGAAGGAGCCGGTATCGAGGCCGGAAAACGGCGTTGGTACCAGGCGATTCGGCGCGGTCTGCTGACCAATCTGCTCAACCCCAAGGCATTGTTGTTTTGCTCGGTGTTGTTGCCGCAATTCATCGATCCACAGGGCGGGCCGGTGCTGGGGCAGTTTGCGGCCCTGGGTGTGATGTTGGTCAGCGTGGGTTTGTTGTTCGATAGCGCCTACGCGCTGGTAGGTGTCGCGCTTGGGCGCTGGCTTCAACGCTCGCCTTCGGCCCAGCGTGTTCAGCAATGGTTGTTTGGGAGTCTTTTGATTGGGTTTGCGGTGCGGCTGACGTTTGTGCAGCAGGCCTAGTGCCTGTGGATAAGCTGGTCGGACGGACACCTGGAGCGAGGCGAACTGGGCTGAAACCGGGGGCTGCTACGCAGCCCAGCGGGAGCAAGCTCCCTCGCCACGTGGCATTATTCGGCGGTAACAAATACCGAATCATTCTGGCGATCGACTATCAGCGCCAACTCGGTTTTGTCCGGTTCGTCGGAACCCATGCCCAGTACGACCAAATCAATGCGGAGACCGTATGATGAACATCAAACCCATTCGCAACCAAGATGATCTGAATGCAGCCTTTGCGCGCATCGAGCAACTCTGGGGTGCTGACGTCGATTCGGCTGAAGGCGATGAGCTGGAAATCCTTGCCTTGCTGATCGAAAAATATGAGGACGAGCACTACCCAATGCCGCCTTCCGATCCAATTGAGGCCATCAAATTCCGGATGGATCAGCAAGGCTTGACCGCGCGCGACTTGGAACCGTTCCTCGGTTCGAGCGGGCGTGTATCTGAAGTGCTGAACCGCAAACGCAAACTGAGTCTGGCGATGATTAAACGCCTTCACGATGGATTGCGAATCCCTTATGAGAGCCTTTTGGCGGACGTTGCCTAACACGTGACGGCATCGACCAACCCCACCAACATCTCAAATAGAACCGGTCCATCGTGACCGGTTTTTGAGGTCCTCGTTTTAGTCACTACCACCCTCATCACATCCCGAAATAACTCACTCCCTCTCCCCCGCAGTCCTTACCGGGCGCGGCTTCTACACTTCGAAGCAACCCACTCAGCCACCCGCCAGTGTCGTCGCTGGTGGTTATAGTGTTGATCATTAAATTTCAGTAGGTATAGTACCCACCAAGCACACCACACGGAGGTGTTGTGAATAGCCGATTCTTGATAAGCCAAATCATTGCAGACGGTTGGTATCTGGTGCGGGTTCGGGGCAGCCACCATCACTTCAAGCACCCGACCAAGCCGGGATTGGTCACGGTTCCTCATCCGAAGAAGGACCTGCTCAAGAAAACGGCCATCAGTATTTTGCAACAGGCGCTGCTTCAGCCGCCCCGTTGCCCTGCGTTCCCGGAGGACGATGAATATGCTTTACCCGATTGCGATTTCCATGGGCGATGACAAGCACGCCTGGGGTGTTGAAGTGCCGGATATTCCCGGATGTTTTTCCGCAGGCGATGACCTGGACGAGGCCATGGCGATGGCGCGTGAGGCCATTGAGGGACACTTCGAGATTTTGGCCGAGGACGGTTCGGCGATTCCGCCAGCCAACACCGTCACCCTGCATGCAGCTAATCCAAAGTATGCCGGCTGCACTTGGGCGCTGGTGGACATCGATGTCACTAAGTACCTGGGCAAGGCGCAGAAACTCAACATCACGTTGCCCGGTTATCTGCTGAATCGCATTGATGAATATGTGTTGCACCATCCTGAAGAGAAGAGCCGGTCAGGGTTCCTCGCTTCTGCCGCTCTCAAGGTATTGCAGCAAGGGCGGTGAACGTTTGTGGGAGCGAGCTCGCTCCCACAGGGGTTTGCAATCGCCCCTCCGATGGCTGCGGGCCGTCTATTTTTTCTCAGCCCCGGACTCCTGCATCTGCACCGAAGACTTGGTGCCGTCGGTGTTGTCCTTGGTCTCGTTATCCGAGTTGTCGAAACAGCCTTGCAGAGTGAACAAGCAGCAGGCAAGGCAAAAAGTGCGGGCGAGATTCATGATGTACTCCAATGCCGAGGGCTTTCAGCAGTGACCTGCGAGAGCGGCAATGGTTGCGACTGTCATCGTGCCGAACGATGAACGTCGACGGATGTTGGGGACTGAAATGTAAGTAGAATCTTCACCGCCTCGTTGCTGTCACACCAGACAGGTGCATCCAATAAGGAAACACGGCAATGACGTTCGCAAAAATCGCTCAAAAACTGGCCCTCTGGGCGGGGAGCCCCAAGACATTCCTGGGGGCCATCGTATTGTTGGCACTGTGGGCAGCCAGCGGACCTTTCTTCGGTTTCAACGACACCTGGCAATTGATCATCAACACCTCAACCACGATCATTACCTTCCTCATGGTGTTCCTGATTCAGAACACGCAGAACCGCGATACAGACATCTTGCACCTGAAGATCGATGAACTGTTGAGAGCGACCAAGGAGGCACAAAACGCAATGCTCGGACTCGAATCCCTGGACCTCAAGCAACTGGAGGCGCTGAGGAAACACTACCAGGCCATGGGCAACGACGAGGTCAGAAGCCTTGAAGGCCTGGAAGCGAAAAGCAAGATCGACCTGAACCAGTGCTGAGAGATGCGCGAGTGGGTGACATGCCCACTCGCGCGGTTCGGCCAAGCGTCAAGGCAGTGGGTTACCGCCCGTCACGCCAAACACTTCCCCAGTGATGTAGCTCGACTCCTGGGATGCCAGCAATACATAGAGCGGCGCGCATTCGGCCGGTTGGCCTGGACGTTTCATCGGCACCTGCACGCCAAAGGAAGGAATCTTCTCCTGCGGTTGGCCGCCACTGGGTTGCAGCACGGTCCAAATCGGTCCCGGTGCCACGGCATTGACCCGGATGCCCTTGCTGATGACTTGTCCGGCCAACGCCTTGGTGAACGCCACGATGGCCGCTTTGGTCGTGGCGTAATCCAACAGCGTCGCGGACGGGTCGTAGGATTGGATCGATGCGGTGTTGATGATGGTCGCCCCCGCCGGCATCAGCGGCACCGCTGCCTTGCAGATCCAGAACATCGCATAGATGTTGGTTTTCATGGTGTCGTCGAATTGCGCAGTGGTGATGTCGGCAATGTCTTTTTGCGCTTCCTGCTTGCCGGCAACGTTCACCACAATATCCAGGCCGCCCAATTGCTCGTGGGCACTCTTGACCAATTGCACGCAAAAGGTTTCGTCCTTGAGGTCGCCGGGAATCGCAATCGCCTTGCGGCCTTCGGCTTCGATCAGCTCGATGACTTGCCGCGCATCCCGCTCTTCGCTGGGCAAGTAGTTGATCGCGACATCCGCGCCCTCGCGGGCATAGGCGATGGCGGCGGCACGACCGATGCCTGAGTCACCACCGGTGACCAGGGCCTTGCGCCCTTCCAGACGCCCGAAGCCCTGGTAACTGTTTTCACCATGATCGGGCTTGGGCACCATGTCCTGGTCAATGCCCGGTGGCGACTGCGGCTGGTCGGGAAAGGGTGGGCGCGGATATTGGGTCAGTGGGTTCTGCATCGCGTATTGGTTGGGCTCTCGGCGTGTGGACATCGAGGTTCTCCTTTTCGGCGGGCAAAAACAGCCGGGACGCTGACGCCCCGGTCCTGAATGCAAAAGCAGATGCGGCAGATCAACGGCTGGCTTGCAGCGCCCTGGCCATTTCAAGATGGGTCTGCAATTTAGGCAGGGTTTCATCGGCAAACGCCTTGATCTCCGGCACTTCGGTGGTCTGGGCCTGCTGCTGGATCTGCGCGATGGCCTCCTCGGTGGCCTTGACCTGGGTGGCGGCATACGCAGCCTCGAACGACTCGCCTTCCTTGACCTGCGGCATCAGGGCCTTGGCCTTGTCAGCCACCTCCTCCCGGGGGGCGACAGGCAAGTCGAGCTTCTTGGCGATCTTCGCCAAGTGTTGATTGGCCGTGGTGCGGTCGTTGATCACCATGATGGTGTAGTCCTTGACCTCCCTGGATTCGGCTTTTCCGTGGGCCATGCGACTTGTCTCGATGTCGGCCATGCCTTTGGCGGAAGCATCGTTGATGAATTCGGCAGGCGATTGGGCCCAGGCACTGTTGGCGCCCAGGCCCATCAACACGACAACACTGGTGGTGCGAAAAAAACTGGCCATACGGCTCATGATCGCGCCCTCCTCTGATGAAAGTTCTGGCGGTTTATCCACCGTTGAATCAGAACCAGCCATGAATACAGCGAAACGTGCGACCCGGCTTTCGACGGTTTCTATCGACGCTCGTGATGGTGGTTCTCCCACTTCTGCGACCCGCTTCGGACACCTTCGTTCGATCATGAGCAATGTTTGCCAGATAAATACCGCTTGAACCGGGCATGGTCCGGCCCCCCCTATTCGTGGATGCAGGGCGCGCAGCCCCCTTCTTATATTCGAATTGGATACGGGTTGAAGGTTTGAGAAAGGTGCTCGTGCCACGACGAACGGTGGCGTGTTTTCAGATGCCGAACGCCCTGTGATTCTGGCGTTTGGCGGCATACATCGCCTCGTCGGCGTGGCGGAACAGGGCAACATCTTCAGTGCCATGGTCGGGGAAACAGGCCACGCCGATGCTCGGTTCGATGCTTAGGCAGTGCCCGTCCAGGCGCAGTGGCTGGGCCAATGCATGGCGGATTTTTTCCTGCACGCGTTGGGCATCCGCCAAGGCCTGGATGCTGTGCAGCAGCACCACGAACTCGTCCCCACCAATACGTGCCACGGTGTCGGTGTCGCGGATACAGCCCTTGAGACGATTGGCCACCGCTTGTAACAGCATGTCGCCAACCCCGTGGCCATAGGTGTCGTTGATCTGCTTGAAACGGTCCAGGTCGATGTACAGCAAGGCCATGCGCCCGGACGCCGCGCGAGCGGTCGCCAATGCACACTTGAACCGTTCACGGAGTAATTCGCGGTTGGGCACCTGGGTCAATTGATCGTACTGAGCCATGTGCTGCAACCGGGCGTGCAACTGCTTGCGCTCGATGGCGACGGTGATCTGTGCGCAGACGTATTGCAGCAGTTCCTTGTCCTGCTCGGTGTAGCGCTCGTTGTGCGGCGCACTCTTGACGATCAGCGCGCCAATCGTACCGCTCTGCGAGTTCAGCGGCACGCCCAGCCAACACGGCGCATCCGGCCGCGCTACAAGGTCATCGAACCCCGGCGGCAAGTCGTTACAACCAGGCGTCAGCAGGATCGGCTGGCCGCTGCGAATCACCTCGGCGCACAAACGTCCGGTGACCGTGCCCGGCAATTCGGGCTGCCCTTCCCGGTCGTCGACGTGATAAGGGAAGTTCAGTTGCGAACATTGTTCGTCGTACAGCGCCACCGAGAAATTCAGCGCCGGCAGCCACTCGCCAATAATCAGGTGGATGCGCTTGAACAGCGCCAGCAGGTCTGCCGCGGCATGGGCCGCCTCGGAAATCGCATACAACGCCGCCTGTCGGGACTCGGCCTGCTTGCGTTCGGTGATGTCTCGGGCCACGGCAATGCGCAGCTGGTCCGCCGGCGACCAGCGCGCCGACCACAGGATGTGCACCACCCGCCCGTCCTTGCGCACGTAGCGGTTCTCGAAATTGAGCTTGGGCTCGCCGTCCATGATCTCCCGCGCCGCCTCAAGGGTCCGCTGGCGGTCGGCGGGATGCACCAGGTCGATCATTAGCTGGCCGATCAGTTCCTGCGGCGTGTAGCCAAAGATCTGTTCGCAGGCAGCACTGACGAACACGAAACGCCCTTGGCCGTCGACGGCACACACGGCGTCCAGCAGAAGATCGATGTAGCTGGCCAGCGGCGCGGAACTTCGAGTGTCCATGGGGCTGGAGGTCATCCGGATAATGCAGCGGTGAGCGAAGCGGGTGATCGTCAGTTCGTGACGCCGATACAACGAGCGAGAACGACTCGCCCCCTGTAGCGATGAGGATAGCGCAGGGGATCAGACTGTAGAGGATGAGCCTCGATATCGGGGCGAACATTCACACAAACGATGGAGACCAACGGGACTGGCCACACTTCAAGGACGATGTAGTATGTTGTATTACAAACCACTACATCGAGATCATCATGTCCATCATGTCATTGCGCTTGCCCGATGATGTCGCCGAAACCCTGGCGGTATTGGCCAAGGCTACCGGGCGCAGCAAATCATTCCTGGCCGTCGATGCGCTACGCGAATACCTAGCCCGTGAAGCCTGGCAGATCAAGGAAATCCAAGAAGCCTTGCATGAGGCAGATGCAGGTGACTTCGCGAGTCCCGAGGATGTCAGCACGATTGCCGAAAAATGGATGAACAATGCAGGTTGAGTGGCTGCGTACTGCCCTCAAGAATCTGGACGACGAAGCCGCTTATATTGCGCTGGACAATCCAAAAGCAGCAGCGCACTTCGTCAAGGCAATCCTCATGAGCGTCGAGCAACTTGCTCAATTCCCTGCGTCCGGTCGTGAAGGCCGCCTGGCTGGCACCCGTGAATGGGTTGTCCCCGACCGCCCATACCTGATTCCCTATCGCGTTCGCCACGGACGTGTGCAAATCCTGCGACTGTTCCATATGCGACGATTGCCAACGCCTGGTAGGTGCAGCCACTCGCTTCAACGCAACCCCGTCATTCCGTAAAAAACGCCATACCGGCATACGGTGCCTGCCGACAAGCCTTCAACCGCGACGCCAGGTCGCCCACATGCACTTCAAGCTTGTGCCCGTCCGGGTCGAGAAAGTAGAACGAATCACCCTCGCTGCGGTTGTCGCGCCATGATGACACCTGGGCCGCGTTCAGCCGCGCCACCAGTTCCGGGAAATCCTCGGCAGTGATGGTGAAAGCGTAATGGGTGTAGTCCCCCGCCGGCTGGGGCCGGCGCAATGGGTCGAAAGCCAGGCACAACCACAAACCCGGCAGCGACAAATAGGCCCCGCGGTCCCACTTGGCTTCGAGACGCAACTGTAATAGCTCGCCATAAAAACCCACGCTGCGATCCAGGTCGGTGACGGCAAGGGTCAGATGATTGAAGCCTGAGAGCATCAGCAAACCACCTTCAGAAAAGAGTGATAACCCAGTGGGCGTGGGGCGAACCCAGGGTACTTCCAAGCTCCGACATCGCCGACGGATTCCCCGTCCAAGGCCCTAGGCAAAGTCCTACGCAGAACTCTCCAGTGACACTCAAACACGCCAGAAACAGCCGATTCAAAGCCCTGCACAACAATCTGTAAAGTCTGGAAACACACCGCTATCGAAACACC
The DNA here is from genome assembly GCF_900103575.1 of Pseudomonas sp. NFACC51. Classification (NCBI taxonomy): domain Bacteria; kingdom Pseudomonadati; phylum Pseudomonadota; class Gammaproteobacteria; order Pseudomonadales; family Pseudomonadaceae; genus Pseudomonas; species Pseudomonas sp. NFACC51. Next base: position 123,512 of record NZ_FMXH01000017.1, read on the forward strand.
CCACGGACAGCACCATTCACCAAGGAATGTAATCGCACCATGAACCAGACCGCTCAAGCACCCCATCACTTCACCCACTACCGCAAGGTGATTTCCCTGGCAGACCAGAACTGGCAGGGCACCGAGGCCGGAAAGGTCTCAGGGCTGAATGTCGAGGTCAAGACACCCAATGTGCTGGTCGACCAATACGGTCGTACCTTTCATCATTTCTGTACCACGTCCTACCTGGGCCTGGACTATCACCCCGCATTGCTGGACGGCGCCATGACGGCCCTGTGGGAAACCGGGACCCTGCGGGTCGCCAACTCAAGGAATCGCTGCAAACTGGCGATCCTGGACCAGTACGAAACCCAATTGTCGGAGCTGTTTGGCGCCAGTTGCCTCAGTGCCCTGTCGTGCAGTGCGGCAAGCGCCGGAATCCTGCCGCTGCTGGCCAGCGGTGCATTCACCAACCATTGTTCGCCGGTCATGGTGTTTGACAAACACGCCCATTACTCGATGAACCACAGCAAGGCCGCCTGTGCCGATGAAACCCAGGTCGTCACGTGCCCGCACAACGACATGGACTTCATCGAAGACCTGTGCAAACGCCAGCGCTGCGTGGCGTACGTGGCCGACAGCGCCTACAGCATGGGCGGATTGGCGGACCTGGACAGCCTGATGTATCTCAAGCAACGCTATGGCCTGTTTCTTTATCTGGATGACTCCCACGCGCTGTCTGCGGTCGGGGAGTCCGGCGCAGGCCTGGTCCGTTCGCGCGTCCCGGCCGTGGATGAACGCACCCTGATCGTTGCGTCCTTGGCCAAGTCATTCGGGGCCAGTGGCGGGATGGTCATGTTTGGTAGCGAGCGGCACAAAGCGCTGGTGCAGCGTTACGGTGGGCCGAGCAATTGGTCCCAGAGCCTGAACGCAGCGGCCATCGGCGCCGGTATGGCGTCGATACGCCTGCACCGCAGTCGAGAATTCAGCGCCCTGCAGGAACGTTTGCAAGCTAATATCCGCTTCTTCGACAGCCTCGTGCGCACTGAACAGCGTGGCAATCCCATGGCAATCCGCATGGTGCCCTGCGGTGAAGCAGCCCTGGCCAACAGCCTGGCCGTCGAACTGGCCGAACTGGGGTATTTCACTTCAGCGGTCTTTTTTCCCGTGGTGCCGCAAGGCAAAGCCGCCATTCGCATCACCCTGCGCGCCGACATGGAGCCGAACGTGATTCGCTCGTTTTGCGAAAAGATCACCGAACTGCTGCTGACCCACGGGCGTGACATCCGCCCTTGAGACAGGACGCTCGATGAAGAACCGTACAACCCTGATCGTCACTTGCACTACCGTTTTCCTGGCCCAACTGGGCATGAGCATCTACTTGCCGGCCCTGCCCGATATCGCCCGGGACCTGGGCGCCGATGCGTCCCGGGTTTCCTGGGGCTTGTCGGTGTACCTGATCGGCATGGCGCTGCCCATGTTGCTGTGGGGCAGCCTGAGCCAACGGCTGGGGCGCAAGCCGGTCTTGCTGGCGGCCTTGGGGTTGTACGGCTTGGGCAACCTGGCCCTGCCGCTGGGCACAACCGTGGAGGCGTTCCTGACGCTCAGGTTGATCCAGGGCATCGGTGCCAGCGGTATCTCGGTGATGGCGCGGGTACTGATTCGGGACAGTTTCAGCGGCGACCTGTTGGCCAAGGCACTGTCATGGATATCGATCGCCTTTGTGATTGCCCTCGGTATCGGCCAGTACCTGGGCTCGCTGATCCAGGCCGTTTTCGGCTGGGAAGCGATTTTCCAAGGCTTGGGCGCCGTCAGCCTGGCCATGGCAGCGGCGGTGTCCCGGGCCAGGTTCCCGGTGCTGGTGCAAACCGGCAACGGGCAATCGGCGTGGGGCATCTACGGGCACATCCTGCGACAACCCGCGTTCATGCTGCCGGCCTTGGCCGGTGGGCTGGGTTACGGCGTGATCGTCGCCTTCAACACCGCCGCGCCACTGATCCTGCAGGAGAGCTTCCACTGGTCACCCATTGAATACGGCCTGCTGGGCTGGCCGGTCAGTGCGGCGTACTTGCTTGGGGCGCTGGTGGTGAATGCTTTTGTATTGCGTACCGGTCAACGGCGAATGATGGGCTGGGGCATTGCCCTGGTGCTGGGCGGGAGCATGAGCATGCTGGCAGGCAGCCTCACCTTGAGCAGTATTGCGCTGCTCTTCTGGCTGCCGTATTGCTTCGCGGTGTTTGGCCAGTCGTTGATCTACCCCATCAGCCTGTCCCTGGCCAACGAAGGCTCACCGGTGGCCGGCGCCTATGCCATGGCGTTGAGTGGGTTCCTGCACCAACTGATGGCCTCGGTGATCGGTGCCATGGCCAGCCTGTTGTTGAGCCAACAGGCCTGGCCGCTGGCGGCGTTATGCGCACTGTTGGGGGCGGCGGCGATGCTCTGTGTGAAGTTCGTGCCACCCCGGGTCGCTTAGGCTTTGTACGAAAAGTGCCTGCGCGACGATCATGCTGCGTTGAAAACAGGCTCGGAATGCTCATTGACAACCAGTCAACTCCGCTTCCTCGCCTGTTTTCGCCTTGCCTGATCGCCGCTCGGCGACTTTTCATACAAAGCCTAGAACGCGCTGCGGAAAATCTCTTCGATCTGCCGCTGGTCCGCCGCCCGTGGGTTGGTCAGGCCGCAGGCGTCTTTCAAGGCGTTGGCGGCCAGCACCGGTACGTCGTTGAGGCGTACGCCCAGGTCACGCAAACCGGCCGGAATGTCCACGTCAAGGGCCAGTTTGCGGATCGCCGCAATGGCGTCCCGGGCTCCCTCTTCCGGGCTGAAACCGCGTGTATCGGCGCCCATGGCATGGGCCACGTCGGTCAGGCGAACGGCGCATACCGAAGCATTGAAGCTCTGCACATGAGGCAACAGCACCGCGTTGCATACACCATGAGGCAGGTCGTAGAAGCCACCCAACTGGTGCGCCATCGCGTGCACGAAACCCAGCGATGCATTGTTGAACGCCATCCCCGCGAGAAACTGCGCGTAGGCCATGTTCTCCCGCGCGGTCAGGTCATTGCCGTCACGCACGGCCAGGCGCAGGTTGTTGCTGATCAGGGTGATGGCCTTCAGGGCGCAGGCATCGGTGATGGGGGTAGCGGCGGTGGAGACATAAGCCTCGATCGCGTGGGTCAGTGCATCCATGCCGGTGGCGGCTGTCAGGCCCTTGGGCATCGCCACCATCAGCGCCGGGTCGTTCACCGACATCAATGGGGTGACATTGCGATCGACAATCGCCATTTTCACGTGGCGTGTCTCGTCGGTGATGATGCAGAAACGGGTCATTTCACTGGCGGTGCCCGCCGTGGTGTTGATGGCGATCAGCGGCAACTGCGGCTTGCTCGAACGGTCGACGCCTTCATAGTCGCGAATCTGCCCGCCGTTGGTGGCACACAGGGCAATGCCCTTGGCGCAGTCGTGGGGCGAACCGCCACCCAGCGACACGACGAAATCACACTGGCTCTCCTTCAGCAGCCCCAGCCCGAGCTCGACGTTGGCGATGCTTGGGTTGGGCTTGGCGCCGTCGAAAATGACCGAGTCGACGTCCTGTATCGCCAACAATTCGGCCACCTTGGTGGCGACGCCGGCCTTGGCCAGCCCCACGTCGGTGACGATCAGGGCTTTGCGAAAGCCGTAGTTGCGGATAGCGGTCATCGCTTCATCGAGGCAGCCCAGCCCCATGATGTTCACGGCGGGAATGAAAAAAGTGCTGCTCATGGGGTCACGCTCCTGGTTGAGGCCGGATCGGCAGGGCCTACAGAATGACCGACTAGTCATGACGCATCTTGATCTGGCTCAAGACTGGGTCGTGATAAAGTCGCGCCCTGCCTTTGCCACGTTTTGAGATGATCCTTGCGATGACCGATTTCCAGGAATACGACACCCGGCTCGAAGACTGGGAGGCCTTGCGCGCCGACACCGCCTTCAGCGGCCTGTTGGTGGGCAACGGGGCCAGCCGCGCAGTGTGGGATGATTTCGGCTATGACTCGCTGTTCGAAAATGCCCGCACCGTCGAGGAGAAACCCCTGAGCCCGTCGGAGCTGAGCGTGTTCGATGCGATGCAGACGCGCAGTTTCGAGCAGGTACTCGCTGCGCTTAAAACCACCAGTCGGGTCAACAAGGCCCTGGCCGTCAGCTCCGCCGCGCCGCGCAATCGCTATTACGCGATCAAGGAAGCACTGATCAACACTGTGCATGCGGTGCACATCCCATGGCGCCTGGTGCAACCCTCGACCCTGGCGACGCTCAACCAGGAGCTGAGCCGCTACCGCACGGTGTTCACCACCAACTACGACCTGCTCAACCATTGGGCGATCCAGCAGGCGCCCGAGAGCATCAGCGACCTGTTCTTCGGCGATGATCACAATTTCGACCTGAGCCAGGCGACCACCGACAAACCACGCCTGTTGTACCTGCACGGCGGCCTGCACCTGGTGCGCAACCAGGACGGCACGGCGCGCAAGCTCACCTCCACCGAAGGCACCTTGCTGGGCAGTTTCGCCATCAACAACACGATCAAGACCCTCGACGACGTGCCGTTGTTCGTCAACGAAGGCCCAAGCCAGGACAAGCTCAAGACCATCCGCAGCAGCGATTACCTGTCGTTCTGCTACGACCAGTTGCTGCAGCACGGCGACAACCTGTGCCTGTTCGGCCATGCCCTGGGCGAGCAGGACAAGCACATCGTGCAAGCCCTGCGCCTGGCCGCACCGAAGACCGTGGCGATTTCGATCTATCCCCGTAGCCAGGCGTTCATCCAGCATCAGAAGCGGCATTACGCCAAGGTGTTCCAGGGGCTGGAGGTGCAATTGCGCTTCTTCGATGCAAAGAGCCACCCGCTGGGCGATCCGAAGCTGTCGGTGCCGGTGGAGGTTTAACCAGAGCTGGCATGACCTGGAAACCCGACGTCAGTGAATGGTGGCGAGGGAGCTTGCTCCCGCTGGACTGCGAAGCAGTCCCATCGTGCAAATGACGGCTGCTTCGCAGCCGAGCGGGAGCAAGCTCCCTCGCCACAGGACGCTCGCTGCCACAGGGATGAATTCAGAGCGCCGCCACGGTCTTGTCCTTGATCACCGTCGTCGGTCCGTTGGCCTTGACGCTGGCAATGCCTTTGTCCCGGGCCGCATCCGATGAATAAGCTTCACTGCTGCCAATCACTTCATGGTTGGCCGCTTTGAGGTTGAAGTACGGATGGCCGTCCTTGGTGTTCTTGAGTTCATAGCGCTCGGCCAACGGACTGTTTTTCTGCACCGAAGCAATGCCACCATCGACACCGCTGCGGGTGGTGTACAGCTCACTGGTCAGAATCGTTTCGGCGTTGGCCGCTTTGAGTACAAACCGAAACTGGCCGCTGCTGCTTTTGCTGATTTCGTACCATCCGGACATGATTTTTCTCCTGGCAATGAAGACATGCCCCGAGAGTAAAGACCCGCCGCGCTTGCCCTGCCAGTCCGCTGTGCAGCGTTATTACAATGTGATGGCCGTGCCCAGCAGCGTCAGGAAACCCGCCAGCCAGCTCGGGTGCGCAGGCCAGGCCGGTGCAGTGGCGAGGTTGCCCTGGACATGGCCTTGGGTCACGGGAATGTCGATATAGGTCCCGCCCGCCAGTCGGACTTCCGGAGCACACGCCGGATAGGCGCTGCATTCACGCCCTTCGAGAATGCCCGCCGCCGCCAGCAATTGCGCACCGTGGCACACCGCGGCAATCGGCTTGCCCGCCAGATCGAAATCGCGCACCAGTTGCAGGACGGTTTCATTCAGGCGCAGGTATTCCGGCGCTCGTCCCCCCGGCACCAACAGCGCGTCGTAGTCGGCGGCCTGGACGTTGGCGAAGTCATGGTTGAGGGCAAACAAGTGCCCCGGTTTTTCACTGTAGGTCTGGTCGCCTTCGAAATCGTGGATCGCCGTGCGCACCGTCTGCCCGGCGGTTTTGTCCGGGCACACGGCGTGCACGGTGTGGCCAATCATCTGCAGGGCCTGGAACGGCACCATGACTTCATAATCTTCGACGTAATCGCCGACCAGCATGAGGATTTTCTTGGCGGCCATGGGAAGGGCTCCTTTGGGGGGCTGCGTGGGTGGTTAACGCATTAAAGGTAGCCCGCTACGTCAATAGATGAGGGATAAGCGCCGATTACCTGACGGGATGCACCTCGCTCCCACAGGATGTCAGTGATGTCAGGCGAGGTATCCATCCGCTCGCAGCAGCGTTTCGAGGCAATGCTCGGTAACGTGGTAGAAAGCCTTGAGCTCCTGGATCTTCGCCAGCAGCTCGGTGGGGTCCGCCGGTTCGGCGCGTTTGACCGCGAGGATCATCTTGTTCTTGTTGGTGTGCTCAAGGGAGATGAACTCGAAGACCTTGGTCTCGTAGCCGCACACTTCCAGGAACAGCGCCCGCAAGCTGTCGGTGACCATTTCCGCCTGCTGGCCAAGGTGCAGGCCATATTGCAGCATTGGCTTGAGCAAGGCCGGGCTCTGGATCTGCAGGCGGATCTGCTTGTGGCAGCACGGCGAGCACATGATGATCGAGGCGCCCGAGCGAATGCCCATGTGGATCGCGTAGTCGGTGGCGATGTCGCAGGCATGCAAGGCTATCATCACGTCCACCGCGCTCGGCGCCACGCTGCGCACGTCGCCGTGCTGGAAGCTCAGGCCCGGGTGTTCCAGGCGCGCGGCGGCTTCGTTGCACAGCTTGACCATGTCTTCGCGCAGCTCGACACCGGTCACCACGCCTTCGGCCTGCAAGGTGTTGCGCAGGTAATCGTGGATGGCGAACGTCAGGTAGCCTTTGCCCGAGCCGAAATCCGAGACCCGCACCGGTTTGTCCAGGGCCAGCGGCGAAGACGTCAGTGCATGGCTGAAGACCTCGATGAACTTGTTGATCTGCTTCCACTTGCGCGACATCGCCGGAATCAGCTCGTGCTTGTGGTTGGTCACGCCCAAGTCGGCCAAAAATGGTCGGTTCAGGTCGAGGAAGCGATTTTTCTCACGGTTGTGCTCGGCAGATGGCACTTCCCGCAGTTGCTGGGGCTTGCTCTTGAACAACGAGCTCTTGCCCTTCTTGCTGTACTCCAGCTGCGCCTCGTCGGTGACCGCCAGCAAATGTGCGTTCTTGAACGATGCCGGCAACAGCCCGGCAATGGTTTCCACCCCTTCGGCTACAGGGAAATTCTTGGTGATATCGCGGGTCTTGTAGCGGTAGACGAAGGACAGGCACGGCTGGTCCTTGACCGTCAGTTGCTTGATGATCAGCCGTTGGAGGTCCGCTTCGTCCCCTACGTACTTGGCCAGCACCAGTTTGATGAACGCATTCTGTTCGAGATTGGTTTTCAGCAACTCGATGAACTGGGCGTGGTGATCCGGCGCGTGATGGGCAGGGGTTGCGGTGGCGGACATGAACAAACGGCCTCGGGGCGGGCGAATCGGAGAATGGCGGGTATTTTAGGGGGGATGGGGTGCGAGGGCACGGAGAATTTCCCGCACGGTGCGAATTCGGCTAATGCCCCCTCCGCGATGACCAACGTTGTTGCAAGCAGCGGGGTTCATGTGGCGAGGGAGCTTGCTCCCGCTCGGCTGCGAAGCAGTCGCCTGGAAAAGTTGATGTCCGACAGAGAACCGATGGGGACCGCTTCGCGGTCCAACGGGAGCAAGCTCCCTCGCCACACAAGCGCTCTTGCCATGACCGAAGTTTTAGCCCAGCACCACCAACCTATTCGGCAGTTCATTGCGCTCCTGGGTCACCGGCACGTGCTCCTTGAGCAATTCGCCGCAAGCTTCGATGCAGGTCACGAAACCCTGCAACGTCTGCCCCTGGCGAACCTGCTGGGTGAACGCTGCGACGATGGCATCCCAGCATGTGTTGTCCAGGCGCTTGGAAATGCCTTCGTCCACCAGGATTTCCACGTACCGCTCAGCCTCGCAGACAAAGATCAGCATCCCTGTGCTGCCCACGGTGTGGTGCAGGTTCTGCTCGAGGAATTGCCGGCGCGCCAGGTTGGAGGCCCGCCAGTGACGCACGGAACGGGGGATCAGATGCGTGGTGATCCTGGGGATGCGAAACACCAGGCACAACACAATGAAACTGACCCACTGCACCAGCAACAGGCTGTGCATCGTCAGCCAGCCGGAAAGGTAATGGACCACGCCGGGCACCACCAGGGCCAGCAGGCTGGCCCATAACAGCGGGATATAGGCGTAGTCGTCGGCGCGGGCGGCCAGCACCGTGACCAGTTCAGCGTCGGTATGCCGCTCGACCCGGGCGATGGCCTCGGCGACCTTGCGTTGTTCGTGTTCAGTCAGTAATGCCATGGTTAGAAATGCCTGCTCATTATTATTGTCACCAGCCGCCCGACGAACCGCCGCCCCCGAAACTGCCACCGCCACCACTGAAGCCCCCGCCGCCCCCGCCGCCGAAGCCTCCACCGGATCCGCCCGAACCGCTGGAGCCACCACTTCCGGTCGGCAGGATACCGAGCATCTGGCAGACCAATATCGTCAAAATAAACAGTATCACCAGGAAGATGAACAGCCCGGGATGGCGCTCGACAAAATCGCCCTGCTCCTGCTGCCCGTCCGCACTGTACGCCGGTGCCGGCTCGTCCAGCGGGCTGCCGCCCAGCACCACCAGCATCGCCGCGACGCCGTCGCTGATGCCTTTGTTGAAGTTGCCGGTCTTGAAAGCCGGGGTGATCACCTGGTTGATGATCACCGAACTCTGCGCGTCGGTCAGGCGATCCTCCAGGCCGTAGCCCACCTCGATGCGCAGTTTACGGTCATCCCGGGCGACGATCAGCAGTGCGCCGTTGTTTTTATCCTTCTGCCCGATGCCCCAGTGGCGCCCCAGTTGATAACCGAAGTCTTCGATGCTGCTGCCTTGCAAGTTCGCCAGCGTGACCACCACCACCTGTTCGCCGGTGGCCTGTTCATGGGCCTTGAGCTGCGCTTCCAGTTGCGCGCTCACCGACGGTTCGAGCATCTGGGCGGCGTCCACCACCCGCCCGGTCAATGCCGGAAACTTCAGCTCGGCCTGGGCCGTGATGGCAAACACCCAGAGCAACAGCACAAAGGCGCAGCTGCGAGCGGCTAGCTTCAAGCCGTAAGCAAAAGCAGTGCGCAGGACCTGTGCTTGCGGCTTGTAGCTTGAAGCCTGTAGCTGCTCCATCAAAACTTCACTTCCGGCGCTTTCTCGGCATTGGGGCTGGTGGCCTCGAAGGTTTCGCGGATCGGCAGGTCGCTGTACATCACGCTGTGCCACAGGCGCCCCGGGAATGTGCGGATTTCGGTGTTGTACTTCTGCACGGCCAGGATGAAGTCGCGGCGGGCCACGGCGATGCGGTTCTCGGTGCCTTCGAGCTGCGATTGCAACGCCAGGAAATTCTGGTTGGCCTTGAGGTCCGGGTAACGCTCGGACACCACCATCAGCCGGCTCAACGCGCCGGTCAACTGGTCCTGGGCCTGCTGGAACTGCTTGAGTTTTTCCGGGTTGTCCAGGGTGCTGGCGTCGACCTGGATCGACGTGGCCTTGGCCCGCGCTTCAATCACCGCAGTCAGGGTTTCCTGCTCGTGCTGGGCGTAGCCCTTGACGGTTTCCACCAGGTTGGGAATCAGGTCGGCGCGGCGCTGGTACTGGTTCTGCACCTGGCCCCAAGCGGCCTTGGCCTGTTCGTCCAGGGTCGGGATGTTATTGATGCCGCAACCGGCCAGTAACGTGGTGAGCAGCATCAGGGCCAGCATCGGCAAGCTGCGAAGGTGGTTCAGTCGTGGATTCATCGGGTGGAGCTCTCCCTTGCATGACATTGGAAAAACACGGCCACCTATCTCACCGGCACCTGGGGCATAATCTGCCGCCGCACTGGATTGAAACGGGTCGATGGGCTAAAAGATGCGCAGTGCGAAACTAAGTTCAGCCCAATGGGTTCGAAAGTGTGCTGCATTTAACTGAACAACAATAGCCGCTCCTTATATTTTGGCCGACCGGCGTGGCCTGATCACCGCCCTTTTAGGCTTGCGAGAAAATTATTCATGAAGAAGCTGTGTTTGCTGGGCCTGTTTGTCAGTCTGGCCAGTCAATCCGTATTAGCCGACAACCTGCCAGCCCCCATAGAGAACAAGGATGCGTTCATCAGCAACCTGATGAAGCAGATGACCCTCGAAGAGAAGATCGGCCAATTGCGCCTGATCAGCATCGGCCCGGAAATGCCCCGGGAGATGATTCGCAAGGAAATCGCCGCCGGCAACATCGGCGGTACGTTCAACTCCATTACGCGCGATGAAAACCGTCCGATGCAGGACGCGGCCATGCGCAGCCGGTTGAAGATCCCGATGTTCTTCGCCTATGACGTGATCCACGGCCACCGCACGATTTTCCCGATCCCCCTGGCCCTGGCCTCGAGCTGGGACATGGACGCGATCTACCACTCCGGCCGCATCGCCGCCCAGGAAGCCGCAGCGGACAGCCTGGACATCACCTTCGCGCCGATGGTCGATATTTCCCGTGACCCGCGCTGGGGCCGCACCTCCGAAGGTTTCGGCGAGGACACCTACCTGGTGTCGCGCATCGCCGGGGTGATGGTCAAGGCTTTCCAGGGCAACGGCGCCAACGCAGCCGACAGCATCATGGCCAGCGTCAAGCACTTCGCCCTGTACGGCGCGGTGGAAGGCGGCCGGGACTACAACACCGTGGACATGAGCCCGCTGAAAATGTACCAGGACTACCTGCCACCCTACCGCGCCGCCATCGACGCGGGTGCCGGTGGGGTGATGGTCGCGCTGAACTCCATCAACGGCGTGCCGGCGACCGCCAACACCTGGCTGATGAACGACCTGCTGCGCAAGGAGTGGGGTTTCAAGGGCCTGGCGGTCAGTGACCACGGCGCCATTTTCGAACTGATCAAGCACGGCGTCGCCAAGGACGGTCGCGAAGCGGCAAAACTGGCGATCAAGGCCGGCATCGACATGAGCATGAACGATTCGCTCTATGGCAAGGAACTGCCAGGGTTGCTCAAGGCCGGTGAAATCGAGCAGAGCGACATCGACAACGCCGTACGGGAAGTGCTCGCGGCCAAATACGACATGGGCCTGTTCAAGGACCCGTACCTGCGCATCGGCAAGGCCGAGGACGACCCGGCCGACACCTACGCCGAAAGCCGCATGCACCGCGCCGACGCCCGTGACGTGGCGCGCCGCAGCCTGGTCCTGCTGGAAAACCGCAACCAGACCCTGCCCCTGAAGAAGACCGCGAAGATCGCCCTGGTCGGTCCGCTGGCCAAGGCACCGATCGATATGATGGGCAGTTGGGCCGCCGCCGGGCGTCCTGCGCAATCGGTCACCCTGTTCGATGGCATGACCCGCGCCCTGGGCGCTGACTCGAAGCTGATCTATGCCCGTGGCGCCAACATCACCGGCGACAAGAAGGTGCTCGACTACCTGAACTTCCTCAACTTCGATGCCCCGGAAGTGGTAGACGACCCGCGTCCGGCCCAGGTGCTGATCGACGAAGCGGTAAAAGCCGCCAAGGATGCCGATGTGGTGGTGGCCGCCGTAGGCGAGTCCCGTGGCATGTCCCATGAATCGTCGAGCCGTACCGAGCTGAACATTCCTGCCAGCCAACGCGAGCTGATCAAGGCCCTGAAGGCCACCGGCAAGCCGCTGGTGCTGGTGCTGATGAATGGCCGTCCGCTGTCGTTGCTGGAAGAAAAGCAGCAGGCCGATGCGATCCTGGAAACCTGGTTCAGCGGCACCGAAGGTGGCAACGCCATCGCGGACGTGCTGTTCGGTGACTACAACCCATCGGGCAAACTGCCCATCACCTTCCCACGCTCGGTGGGGCAGATTCCGACCTACTACAACCACTTGAGCATCGGTCGGCCATTCACGCCGGGCAAGCCGGGCAACTACACCTCGCAGTATTTCGATGACACCACCGGCCCGCTCTATCCGTTCGGCTACGGCCTGAGCTACACCGAGTTCAGCCTGTCGGACATGGCCCTGTCGTCGACCACGCTGAACAAGACCGGCAAGCTCGATGCCAGCGTGACATTGGAAAACACCGGCAAGCGTGACGGCGAAACGGTGGTGCAGCTGTACATCCAGGACGTGACCGGCTCGATCATTCGCCCGGTGAAGGAACTGAAGAACTTCCGCAAGGTGATGCTCAAGGCCGGCGAGAAGAAAGTCATCCACTTCACCATCACCGAGGACGACCTGAAATTCTTCAACGCCCAACTCAAGTACGCGGCTGAACCGGGCAAGTTCAACGTACAGATCGGCCTGGATTCCCAGGACGTGAAGCAGCAGAGTTTTGAGTTGCTCTGACCTTCAGAACAGGAGCGAGCTTGCTCGTGATGGCGTCAGATCAGCCGCATCGACATTGGCTGACACTCCGCTATCGCGAGCAAGCTCGCTCCCACAGTTGTATCTGGGGGTTCGGGCTAGCCGCGTCGATCCAAAAGGTTCACCACCACCCGATCCACCAAGCCCCACACCCGCTGCTTGAAGCGCTTCCACAGCGGCCGACGCTGCCAGGCGTCGAGGCTGACTTGCAGGCTCTGGGCGAAGTCCCGCTCGAAACTGGCGGCCACTGCACTGCTGAGCCTGGAGTCCAAGGCTTCGAGGTTGGCTTCCAGGTTGAAGCGCAGGTTCCAGTGATCGAAGTTGCAGGAGCCGATGCTGACCCAGTCGTCCACCAGCACCATCTTCAGGTGCAGGAAACACGGCTGGTATTCAAAAATCTGCACGCCGGCCTTGAGCAATCGCGGGTAGTAACGGTGCCCGGCGTAGCGCACGGACGGGTGATCGGTGCGCGGGCCGGTCAGCAGCAGGCGCACGTCAATGCCGCGGGCGGCGGCCTTGCGCAAGGAGCGGCGCACGTTCCAGGTCGGCAGGAAATACGGCGTCGCCATCCAGATGCGCTTCTGGCCGCTGTTCAATGCCCGCGACAGCGATTGCAGGATGTCGCGATGCTGGCGCGCGTCGGCATACGCCACCCGCCCCATCCCCTCGCCCACCGGCGGTACGCGCGGCAGGCGCGGCAAGCCGAAGTTGGACGCCGGTTTCCAGGCTCGCCGATGGCGGTTGGCGAGCCACTGGCGGTCGAACAGCAACTGCCAGTCGAGCACCAGCGGGCCGACGATTTCCACCATCACTTCGTGCCACTCACTGCGGTCGTCGAGGGGGTTCCAGAATTCATCGGTCACCCCGGTACCACCGACCACGGCCAGGCGTTGGTCCACCAACAGCAGCTTGCGGTGATCCCGGTAAAGGTTGCGCACCCAGCGGCGCCAGCTCAGGCGATTGTAGAAACGCAACTCCACCCCAGCCTCGGTCAGACGCTTGCGCAAGGCCAGGGTGAACGCCAGGCTGCCATAGTCATCGAACAGGCACCGCACGCGAACGCCACGCTCGGCGGCCTGCACCAGCGCCTGAACCATCGCCTCGGCGCAAGCGCCCGCTTCCACCAGATAGAGCTCCAGTTCGACCTGTTCCTGGGCTCGAGCGATTTCCACCAGCATGCGCGGGAAGAACTGCGGGCCATCGATCAACAGCTCGAAGCGATTGCCTTCACGCCAGGGAAAAACCGCGCCGCTCATGTCAGCGCGCCGTGAAAATCAGCACCGCATTCACCGGCACCGAGAGGCTAATGGCCGACAACCCGGCCAGGTTTCGCAGCTTTTCCAGCCCCGGCGCCAGATCGAAATCCGCCGCGTTGAGCACCACCGGTTCCAGGGTCACCACTTGGAAGCGGCGCTCATCCAAGCGCGTCGCCAGCAGTTCGACGTTGTATTCGTGCTGCTTGCCGTGCAGGTTCACCGTCAGCGGCAGGCGCAATTCCAACTGCGCACCGTTGGCCAGGTCCTGGATCGGCGCCAGGTCGATCTTGGCGGTGACAGTGGCGTCGGCAAATTGCTTGATCTCGAACAGCTCGGCCCGCATGCGCTCATCGCGCAGGGGAATGCCGCTGTTGATGGATTCCAGCTCCACTTCCAGGCGTGCCAAGCCCTCGGGCTGGACCTGACCGTGCAGCATCAGGAACCGCTGGACCTCGGAGACGTTGCCATTTTTACTGCTGATAAACGACAGCCGCGACGACTCGCCGTCCAGGTACCAGTCGGCCTGGGCTGGCAACGCGGCGCCGGCCAGCAGCAAGCTGACGGCAGCGTGAGGGAAAAACCGCTTGAACATACACACTCGCAGGGCACATAAACCTGTGGCGAACCTTAACCGCGCCGAGGGCGCTTGCAAACTGTCTGTTTCAACAACTGTCCTGCTCACCACATACCTCCGTGGCGAGGGAGCTTGCTCCCGCTGGTCTGCGAAGCAGCCCCAACATCGCGACAGGTTAAAGCTTTGCGAGCGCTGCGCACTCGAGCGGGAGCAAGCTCCCTCGCCACAACAGCGGTCGTTGCAGGCCCATCTCAAGGCTCCAACCGACACCCCATCCGCGCGCCCACCCACCGCGCACTGTGGCTACGTCCCAACCCGCTGACGGTAATGCGTTTCGCTTCAGCGGTTTCGAGAAAGTCGCTGATGGGCACCGACTGCTTCACATAGCCACGGCAGTAGTCCGCCGGTTGCTCCATCACATAGCGGCACGAGCAGTATTCCTTGGCGGTGTAGGCACTGATGATGTCGGGGAAGGCCCGCAATGCCACCCGCTCCAGCCAGACCCAACCGAGCAGGACAATGAGTAGCACCGACAGCAAGGTAAGCAGGATCTTGCGCTTCATGGCTGCCCTCTCCCGACAAACGCCGCCATGGCGCGCTTGAGCAGTTCGTTATGGCGATAGCTGCCGTCGCGGTCGTCGCCGTAGCGCACGATCACCAGTTTGGCGCTGGGGATGACGTACAGCGCCTGGCCCCAATGACCCAGCGCGGCAAAGGTATCCGGCGGCGCATCGGGCCAAGGATGGATGGCCGGATCGGTGGCGCGGTTGAGCCACCAATGCCCGCCGGGTACGGCTTCGTCCTGGCCGGCCTGGAAGCGGGCGAAAGGTTCGCGATTGAAGGCGACCCACTCTGTGGGGACCAGTTGCCGTTCGCCCCAGCGACCGTCCCGTTGCATCAGCAACCCGACACGCGCCAGGTCCCGCGCCGTGAGGTAGGCATAGGACGAACCGACGAACGTGCCGCTGGCGTCGGTTTCCCAGGTGGCGTGGCGGATGCCCAGGGGCTCGAACAAGGCCGTCCAGGGATAGTCGGGGTAGCGCGCCGGGCCGACGATGGTTTTCAAGGCCGCCGCCAGCACGTTGCTGTCACCGCTGGAATAACGGAACGCCCGCCCCGGCGGGCTGGCGCTTTCATGCTGCGCAGTGAACGCCGCCATGTCACGACGCCCCCGGGTATACAGCATGGCCACCACCGAGGAGTTGAGCGGCGCGTATTCATAGTCTTCCTGCCAATCCAGGCCCGAGGCCCAGTGGAAAAGATCGGCCAGGGTCAGGCCCGGGTGCCGGCTCAGTGGCGGGTAGTACTTGGCTGCCGGATCATCCAGGGCAAAGCGCTTTTCCCTGTAGGCCACGCCAAACACCGTCGCCATCAGGCTCTTGCTGATGGACCAGGTCAGGTGCGCAGTCTTGGCAGTGGTCGGTCCGGCGTAGCGTTCGTAGACCAGCCGACCGTCCTGGATCACCAGCAGCGCGTCGGTGCGGATGCCTTCGCGGCTGGCATCGTCCCGGGGTGGGAAGGCGTATTGTTCCAGGGCTTCAATGGTCGGGCCGCTGAGGGTCGGGCCGGTTGACCACTGCTCACCGGGCCAGTCTTCGGCGTGGGCGCTCAGGGTGAGCAGCAGCGGGATCAGGAACCAGCCTTTGGACATGCTTTGGGCTCGCAGGGTTGAACCTTCAGAGCCTATGCAGACTTGATGACAATTTGAGTTTGGGTGCTCCCACCGGGCGGGTGGTCGTTTGGAGGGCTAGCCCAACGCCTTGGCCAACCGCTTGGCCCGCGCCCCTGCCGCAATCTCCATCACGCCTTTATCCCGCGTCCACATCTCGCGCCACGTCGCAGGCCCGGCGGCCAGGGCAGCGTCGAGTTCGCCATCGAGCCCTTGGAACTGAGCGAACAACCCGCCCAGCAGCACATGCCCGGCCACACTGGAAGGGTTATGCCGACTCACCTCCGCGCAGCCGGCGAGCAACGCCAGCAGGCGCAATTGCAACGCCTGGGGCCAGGCACATTCCTGCCCGACGCCATACAACCAGGCGGTCATCGCACTGAGCACATAAAGGTCTTCCAGGGTACGGAACGGTTTGACGTAGGCGTCCCAGCCATCACCGGCCAGCAATTCGCACAGCGCGCCGTCGAGCAGCACGCGGCCATGGCTGATGTCCGGCATCAGGGCAATGGCGGGCAGCTTTTCCAGGGTTACGCCGGGCTCGCCCGCATAGGCCACGGCCAGATTCAGCCGTGGCGTTTCACCGGGCGCTTCGCAGCGAGCGGCAATCAACAGCCACTCGGCGGCGTCGCCGGCGGTGACGAAATCCTTGCGTCCACTCAGGCGCAAGTCGTCGAGACGGGTGTGCATGTCCGCCGGGCGCAGGCTGCGCTGTTCGGTGGCACACAAGGCGCCGAGGCTCTGGGGCGCACTGGGCCAAAGCACCCGCAGCGCCGCCTGATACCCCACCAGGAACGCCAGCCCCGGTGTCGCCATCAACCGCGCCCCGGTTACGGCCAGCTCGAACGGCGTCACCGGTCCCAGGCGTTGCAACAACGCTGAATAACCTTCGGCGAGGTCCGGATGGGCCGGCAGGCGCTCGCCACGTTCGATCAGGGTTTGCCAGGGCATAAGAGGCTCCTCGAGGGCTGTCATATAAGCATCACCAAAGCTTCATGGCGATGACACCGGGGCTACATAGCCTGACTTTGCACAACATGGCTGCATAAAGAAAGTCGATTGGCTGCAACTGAACAGCCCGCACGGAGATTCGCTATGACCCAGATCGCCCGCATCAGCGACACCGGCAATGAACGCCGCCTGCAAGCCGAACGCCTGATCGGCGCCCAAGCCTTGCAAGAAGCACAGGCCCTGCGTTTCAACGTCTTCAGCGGCGAATTCAACGCCAAGCTCAAGGGCGCGGAAATGGGTCTGGACATGGATGACTATGATGTTCACTGCGCCCACATCGGCGTACGCGACCTGAACACCGGCCGCCTCGTGGCCACCACGCGCCTGCTCGACCACCAGGCCGCCAGCAGCCTGGGTCGGTTCTACAGCGAAGAAGAATTCAGCCTCCACGGCCTGGTCCATCTCAAGGGCCCGATCCTGGAAATCGGCCGTACATGCGTCGACCCGGCCTACCGCAACGGTGGCACCATCGCGGTGCTCTGGGGCGAACTGGCCGAAGTCCTGAACGAAGGCGGCTACAGCTACCTGATGGGCTGCGCGAGCATTCCGATGCAGGACGGCGGTATCCAGGCCCAGGCGATCATGCAGCGCCTGCGCGAACGCTATCTGTGCACCGAACACCTGCAAGCCGTGCCGAAAAAACCGCTGCCGACCCTGGACGTGCCCTCCAACGTCATCGCCGAGATGCCGCCACTGCTCAAGGCCTATATGCGCCTGGGCGCGAAGATTTGCGGCGAACCGTGCTGGGACGAGGATTTCCAGGTGGCCGACGTGTTCATCCTGCTCAAGCGCGACGAGCTCTGCCCGCGCTACGCTCGCCACTTCAAGGCAGCGGTCTGATGAGCCGGCTGCGGGTGTACGCGCGAATCGCGCGAGTATTGCTGGTGGTGGCGCTGGGCCTGAGCATGGCCAGCGTGTTCGGCCTGTTCGAACGTGCAGGAATCGCCAACTCGATGGTCCGTCGCCAGCGCTGGTCGCGGTTCTTCATGGCACGGCTGAGCCGCGCCCTGCCCTTTTCAGTCACCGTCCACGGTCAACTGCCGCAACAGCCGATGCTGTGGGTCAGCAACCACGTGTCCTGGACCGACATCCCGTTGCTGGGCATGCTCACGCCGCTGTCGTTCCTGTCCAAGGCCGAAGTGCGCACCTGGCCGGTGGCCGGATGGCTGGCAGCCAAGGCCGGCAGCCTGTTTATCCGACGCGGTTCGGGTGACAGCCAGTTGATCCGCAAGCAAATGAGCCGCCATCTGGAACAGGCCCATCCGCTGTTGATGTTCCCGGAAGGCACCACCACCGATGGCCGCTCCTTGCGCACGTTCCACGGGCGCTTGCTGTCCGCCGCCATTGACGCCGATGTGGCGTTGCAGCCGGTGGCGATTCGTTACCTGCGCAACGGTGAACCGGATTCGCTGGCGCCGTTCATTGGCGATGATGATCTGCTGTCGCACTTGATGCGTTTGTTTGCCAACGATAGGGGTGAGGTGGAAATCCATCTGCTGGAACCGATTGCCTGCCACGGCCAGGAACGCGCGGCACTGGCATTCCAGGCGCAGCAGGCGGTGCACAAGGCGCTGTTCGGGGCGCTTCCAGAGAAACAGCAAGCGCCGATGCGACCTGCTGCGATTGCGGCCTGATCCGGATCTCTGCGCAGCCCCCTGTGGGAGCGAGCAAGCTCGCTCCCACAATTAGACCTGCGGCGTGGTTTGATTCAGCGCAAAATCCTGCAACTGCGGATAGAACAGCCGGAAATCTTCGCTCAGCGGCTCATAGAGCTCCATCAACTCCTTCATCGCCCCGGCCAGTTCCTCGGGCCGGGACAGGCGTCGGGAAATGCCGCGCAGCACCTGCCCCAACACTTCGAATTCCCGATAAGACCCCAGCCAGTCATCCGCCGCCATGTACGGCGCGATCTGTGCCAGGCGCCCCGGCAGCTGCGGTTCGGTGCCGAGTACCTGGTACACCCGGGCAGTGAAATCCACCAGCGGCCCTTCGCCGTACAACGCCCAGTCCCGGGCCAGGCAGTGGTCGAAAAACACGTCCAGCACGATCCCGGCGTAGCGCCGTCGCACCGTGGAAAAACGCGACAGGGCGATGTCCACCAGGGGATGGCGGTCGGTGTACATGTCGATGCGCCGATGCAGGGCAATCGCCGCTTCGATCCGTGGGTCGTAGAGCCCTTGCAGCGGGCCTTTGACGAAGTCGCCGTAGAGGCTGCCGAGCAGTTGTTCCCGGCCAGGGCCGCCGAGGTGCAGGTGCGCGAGATAGTTCATGGCCCGCAGCTTAGCACCGCCGAGTCCATATCGTTATAACCCGATATAGCGATTTGTTCGGTTTCCAGATCAAATCCATATTTGTATATCGCGAAATAACGATTTAAGGTTCGCTCCATCGCGATATAGCGTTTTACTCATCACGAGCTGCCACCATGCCCCTTGACCTCGACGAAATAATAAAAGCCCTGGCGCACCCAGTACGGCGAGACATCCTCAACTGGCTCAAAGACCCCAAGGTCCAGTTCCCCGAGCAGTTGCACAACCACGAATTCGGCATTTGCGCCGGACAGATCGACCAGCGTTGCGGCCTGTCGCAATCCACGGTGTCTGCGCACTTGGCGGTGTTGCAACGGGCGGGGCTGATCACCAGCCAGAAGGTCGGCCAATGGCACTTCTTCAAGCGCAACGAGGAAGTGATCCAGCAGTTCCTCAAGCAAATGAGCCAAGAGCTCTGACCCGACAAGGACCCATCATGCCCCTCTCACTCCTGATCCTGGCCCTGAGCGCCTTCGCCATCGGCACCACCGAGTTCGTCATCATGGGCCTGTTGCCCGATGTGGCGGCCGACCTGGGCGTGTCGATTCCTGGCGCCGGCTGGCTGGTGACCGGCTACGCCCTGGGCGTGGCCATCGGTGCGCCGTTCATGGCCCTGGCCACCGCCCGGTTGCCGCGCAAGGCCGCCCTGGTGGTGTTGATGGGAATTTTCATCATCGGCAACCTGCTCTGCGCCATCGCCAGCGACTACAACGTGCTGATGTTTGCCCGGGTCGTCACGGCCCTGTGCCACGGCGCGTTCTTCGGTATCGGTTCGGTGGTGGCTGCCGGCCTGGTGGCGCCCAACAAGCGCGCTTCAGCCGTAGCCTTGATGTTCACCGGCCTGACCCTGGCCAACGTGCTCGGCGTACCGCTGGGCACCGCATTGGGCCAAGAAGCCGGCTGGCGTTCGACCTTCTGGGCAGTGACTGTCATTGGCGTAATTGCGCTGATCGGCCTGATCCGCTTTCTGCCGGCCAAGCGCGATGAAGAAAAACTCGACATGCGCTCGGAACTGGTCGCGCTCAAGGGCGCAGGCCTATGGCTGTCCCTGAGCATGACGGCGCTGTTCTCCGCCTCGGTGTTTACCCTGTTCACCTATGTCGCCCCGCTGTTGGGTGAAGTGACCGGCGTATCGCCCCGCGGCGTGACCTGGACCCTGGTGCTGATCGGCCTGGGCCTGACCCTGGGCAACATCATCGGCGGCAAGCTGGCGGACAAGAGCCTGGCGAACACGCTGATGGGCGTCTTCCTCACCATGGCCGTGGTGTCCACCGTATTGAGCTGGACCAGCGTGGCGCTGATCCCCAGCGAAATCACCCTGTTCCTCTGGGCCACCGCCTGCTTCGCCGCCGTACCGGCCCTGCAGGTCAACGTGGTGACCTTTGGCAAGGCCGCGCCGAACCTGGTTTCCACGTTGAACATCGGCGCCTTCAACATCGGCAACGCCTTGGGCGCCTGGGTCGGCGGCAGCGTCATCGACCACGGCCTGGGCCTGACCTCCGTGCCCTTGGCCGCCGGCGCGCTGGCCGTGCTGGCGCTGCTGGTCACCCTCATCACCTTCCGCCAGGGCGGCAATGCCGAGCTGGCTCCAGCAACTCACTGACTTCTAACCCCTTCCACTTTCGAGGTTTGTATTTCATGGCGACTATTTTCGACCCCATCAAACTCGGCGACATCGAGTTGAAAAACCGCATCATCATGGCCCCGCTCACCCGCTGCCGCGCCGACGCGGGCCGCGTGCCCAACGCGCTGATGGCCGAGTACTACGTACAACGCGCCTCCGCCGGCCTGATCCTCAGCGAAGCGACCTCGGTCACGCCGATGGGCGTGGGTTACCCGGACACCCCGGGCATCTGGTCCAACGACCAGGTGCGCGGCTGGTCCAACGTCACCAAGGCGATCCACGGCGCCGGCGGCAAGATCTTCCTGCAACTGTGGCACGTGGGCCGGATCTCCCACCCGTCGTACCTGAACGGCGAAACCCCGGTGGCGCCCAGCGCGATCCAGCCCAAGGGCCACGTGAGCCTGGTGCGTCCGCTGGCTGACTACCCGACCCCACGCGCACTGGAGACCGCTGAAATCGCCGACATCGTCGAGGCGTACCGCGTCGGCGCCGAGAACGCCAAGGCCGCCGGCTTCGACGGTGTGGAAATCCACGGTGCCAACGGCTACCTGCTCGACCAGTTCCTGCAGAGCAGCACCAACCAGCGCACCGACCAATACGGCGGCTCCCTGGAAAATCGTGCCCGCCTGCTGCTGGAAGTGACCGACGCGGCCATCGAAGTCTGGGGCGCCGGCCGGGTGGGCGTGCACCTGGCACCACGCGCCGATTCCCATGACATGGGCGACGAGAACCGCCTGGAAACCTTCAGCTACGTGGCCCGGGAACTGGGCAAGCGTGGCATCGCCTTTATCTGCTCCCGTGAAAAGGAAGGCGACGACAGCATCGGCCCGCAACTCAAACAAGCTTTCGGCGGCCCGTACATCGCCAACGAACGCTTCACCAAGGACAGCGCCAATGCCTGGCTGGCCGAAGGCAAGGCCGATGCCGTCGCCTTCGGTGTGCCGTTCATTGCCAACCCGGACCTGCCGGCACGCTTGAAAGCCGATGCCCCACTGAACGAGCCTCATCCCGAAACGTTTTATGGAAAAGGTCCCGTGGGATACATCGATTACCCCGTACTTTGATCGTGTAACTGAAATAACAGAGCCCTGCCTCGAAAGAGCAGGGCTTTTTTATGCATTTAAATATTCGGTCAACTATCTAAACTTCCTAAAGCCCAGGGCAATGTTCATATTAAGTCTGACGACAATGCCAAACAGCGCCGTCGATCAAACTTTAATACTCCTCATTTGAAAAGGAATTCAAGCATGACGAAGACCCTTGGGTACAGCCACCAGGACAACAATGGGTTTTACGAAAAAACACTCGCGCAGTTCAACTACGCACCGCTGGATGTTCTGTACAAGTACATTGAGTCGCTGAACACGCAAGAACACTCGGAGATCCTCGACGCCCTGATGAAACAAGCAAGGCTGAACGACGGTGCCAACCAACAGGTTCAAGCCTGGCAGCAGGAGCGCATTCGCCCAAACCGCACTCGCCTCATTGTAAAAGTCATCAACCATACCGAGCGGGCGTTTCCCGTGGGTGAAAACGATATCAACCTGGACGACGATGAACGAGATTTCTTGAGCATTCGTCCTTGGGACATCCTGGCCTTCAAGCTCGACTTCATATATTCCAGACAACTGGGCAGCCGCAGCAAGGACATGTACAAGAACTTCATGATGTTTGGCGACGACGACGCTGCCTTCCTCTTCAACTTCGGCTTGCGCGTCAATACGACATTCGGTGTGATTTCATCGACATTGACGCCTGTCCGGACAAACAGGGTGATCTCTGTCGGCGCGACCCCCATCAAGTGCTCGACCCGAATCACTCACTCGGCAAATGAAGAACCCTACGGTTTCACCGTGGAGATCACGCTGACTTGAAAATGCAGCCCCGGCAGGTTCGTCTGGCGGGGTATCCAGCGGGCCTTTCGAATGGACTTTTTATGGTCTTTCACAAGTACGAAACAAATCACCTACAAAATTTGCCACCGATTGCCTATCAACCACGGTTGTGTCGGTTTATAAAAGCACCTTTGGATCTCAGGTATTGACATAAACTGACAAAATTACTCATTTTGTTTCATTTGCGCAGGCTGGGGCTCAGGCGCAGCATATCCAGCCCGATGTCGACCCAGCGCTCAGCCTCAGCGGCCAGCGCGAAACTGTCGGGCGCCAGTAGCCATTGGTAGAGGATGCCGTCGATGTAGCCGTGGATGGCAATCGCCGCCCTTTCGGGATCCAGGTCATCCGGCAACTGACCGCGCTTCATCGCATTGCTCAACGACAGCACGATACGCACGTTGCAGTCGAGACTGACCTGGCGCCGCTGCTGGCGTAAATCGCACATTTCATCGGTGAATTCGCACTTATGGAACAGAATTTCATTAATGCGTCGGGTCTTCGGGTCCAGGGCAACTTGCTGAAACAATTGCACCAGCAGCTTGCGAGTACAGCCCAGCGGGTCAAGCTCCTCTTCATTCTCACTGGCGCGGGCCAGGTCATCGAGCGGCTCATGCAAGGTGTCGAGCATGGCCTGGAGCAGGTCCGCCTTGTTGCTGAAATGCCAATAGATGGCGCCACGCGTCACACCGGCCAGGGTTGCGATATCGGCCAGCGTCGTGCGAGCCACGCCCCGCTCGAAGAAGGCTTTTTCGGCCGCTTCGAGAATCTGGCTGCGAGTCTCCAGGGCTTCCTCTTTGGTACGACGGACCATGGCAGTAAACACCTCAATCAGGATGCATCAACAATGCGTAAGGATCAGCTAGACGTGAGGCGGCGTTTCTCGAAACGCGTCCCCGACCTCCGAATGCCTTTGTCAGGCTTTTGTAAATACGGATGGTACGCAATTTGGCTGTTTACAAACAACCATGTACGTAAGTATATTTCTTAGCATCCTACTAATTGCTTATCTTGCTCTTTTTCCACCTTCCACCTTCCACCTTTCGAGTGCGCCCGTTGCGCGCCTGGACCCGAGGATTTCCATGCAATTCAAGCCAGCTGTTACTGCCCTGGTTACTGCCATCGCCCTGGCATCGCTGCTCAGCGGATGCAAAAAGGAAGAGGCTGCACCTGCTCCTCCGCCTCCTCAGGTCGGCGTCGTAACCCTCAAGACCCAGCCCTTCACCCTGACGTCGGAGCTTCCAGGGCGCACCAGCGCGTTCCGCGTCGCGGAAGTACGGCCACAGGTCAACGGCATCATTCTCAAGCGCCTGTTCAAGGAAGGTGCTGACGTCAAGGCCGGCCAGCAGCTCTACCAGATCGATCCGGCCGTGTACGAAGCGACCCTGAAAAGCGCCGAGGCCAACCTGCGGTCCACCAAGTCGATCGCCGATCGCTACAAGCAATTGGTGGACGAACAGGCCGTCAGCCGGCAGGAATACGACACCGCCGTGGCCAACCGCCTGGAGTCGGAAGCCAATCTGCAAACTGCCCAGATCAATGTGCGCTACACCAAAGTCTACGCGCCCATCTCTGGCCGCATCGGCCGTTCCTCGGTCACCGAAGGCGCGCTGGTGAGCAATGGTCAGACCGACGCCCTGGCAACCATCCAGCAACTGGACCCGATCTACGTCGACGTGACGCAGAGTTCGGTCGAGTTGCTGCAACTGCGCCGAGAGCTGGAAAGCGGCCGTCTGCAAAAGGCCGGCGATAACGCCGCCATGGTCAAGCTGACCCTGGAAGATGGCAGCCTGTACCCACACGAGGGCAAGCTGGAATTTTCCGAAGTGTCGGTTGACCAGACCACCGGTTCGGTGACCTTGCGCGCCGTGTTTCCCAACCCGGACCACACCCTGCTGCCGGGCATGTTCGTCCACGCCCAATTACAGGCCGGTGTGAACAGCGCAGCCATCCTGGCGCCACAGCAAGGCGTGACCCGTGACCTCAAGGGTACGCCGACCGCTTTGGTCGTTGGCGCTGACAACAAGGTCGAACTGCGTCAACTCAAGGCCAGCCGTACCGTCGGCAGCCAATGGCTGATCGAAGACGGGCTCAAGGCCGGCGATCGCGTGATCACCGAAGGGTTGCAGTTCGTACGCCCTGGCGTGGAAGTCAAAGCCACCGAAGCCACTAACATCGATACCAAGAACCCGGCCCCCGCACAGGCAGCTGATAAAGCCGCCGGCGGCAAAGGGGAGTAAACCATGTCGAAATTCTTTATCGACCGTCCGATTTTCGCCTGGGTGATCGCCCTGGTGATCATGCTGGTCGGGGCTCTATCGATCCTCAAGTTGCCGATCAACCAGTACCCGAGCATTGCGCCGCCGGCCATTGCGATCCAGGTGACCTACCCGGGCGCATCCGCGCAAACCGTGCAGGACACCGTGGTGCAGGTGATCGAGCAGCAGCTCAACGGCATCGACAACCTGCGTTATGTATCGTCGGAAAGTAACTCCGACGGCAGCATGACCATCACTGCCACTTTCGAGCAAGGCACCAACTCCGATACCGCGCAGGTCCAGGTCCAGAACAAGCTGAACCTGGCCACCCCGCTGCTGCCGCAAGAAGTGCAGCAACAGGGCATCCGCGTGACCAAGTCAGTGAGAAACTTCCTGATGGTCATCGGCGTGGTGTCGCGCGACGGCAGCATGACCCGGGAAGACCTGTCCAACTACATCGTGTCCAACATGCAGGACCCGATCTCGCGTACCGCTGGTGTCGGTGACTTCCAGGTCTTCGGCGCCCAATACGCGATGCGGATCTGGCTCGACCCGGCCAAGCTGAACAATTTCAACCTGACCCCGGTGGATGTGAGCACGGCGATTACCGCGCAGAACGTCCAGATCGCCTCCGGCCAGCTCGGCGGCCTGCCGGCCATGCCCGGCCAGCAACTGAACGCCACTATTATCGGCAAGACCCGCTTGCAGACCGCCGAGCAGTTCAAGGCAATCCTGCTCAAGGTCAACCCGGACGGCTCGCAAGTGCGTGTCGGCGACGTGGCCGATGTTGCCTTGGGCGGTGAGAACTACAGCATCAACGCTCAGTTCAATGGCGCCCCGGCTTCCGGCCTGGCAGTGCGGCTGGCGACTGGCGCCAACGCCCTCGACACGGCCAAGGCCCTGCGCAAGACCGTCGACGACCTCAAGCCGTTCTTCCCGCAAGGCCTGGAAGTGGTGTTCCCCTACGACACCACGCCAGTGGTGAGCGAATCGATCAAGGGTGTGGTTGAAACCCTGGTCGAGGCGATCGTCTTGGTGTTCCTGGTAATGTTCCTGTTCCTGCAGAACTTCCGCGCCACCATCATCACCACGATGACCGTGCCGGTGGTACTGCTCGGTACCTTCGGGATCCTCGCGGCATTCGGTTTCAGCATCAACACCCTGACCATGTTCGGCATGGTGCTGGCCATCGGCTTGCTGGTGGACGACGCCATCGTCGTGGTGGAAAACGTCGAACGGGTGATGAGCGAAGAAGGCCTGTCGCCCAAGGAAGCCACCAAGAAATCCATGGGGCAGATCCAGGGCGCCCTGGTGGGTATCGCCCTGGTACTCTCGGCGGTACTGCTGCCGATGGCGTTCTTCGGCGGCTCCACCGGTGTGATCTACAAGCAGTTCTCCATCACCATCGTCTCGGCCATGGCCCTGTCGGTACTGGTGGCACTGATTTTCACCCCGGCCCTGTGCGCCACCATGCTCAAGCCAATCCCCAAAGGTGAGCACGGCACGCCGAAACGCGGCTTCTTCGGCTGGTTCAACCGTACCTTCGACCGAGGCGTCAGAAGCTACGAACGGGGCGTGGGCAACATGCTCAAGCACAAGGCCCCGTACCTGCTGGCCTACATCATCATCGTGGTAGGCATGGTCTGGCTGTTCACCCGCATCCCGACGGCGTTCCTGCCGGAAGAAGACCAAGGCGTGCTGTTTGCCCAGGTACAGACACCGGCCGGTTCCAGCGCCGAACGTACCCAGGTGGTAGTGGACAAGATGCGTGAGTTCCTGCTGCGTCCGAGCAAGGATGGCGGCGAAGGTGATGGCGTAGCCTCGGTGTTCACCGTGACCGGCTTCAACTTCGCCGGTCGTGGCCAGAGCTCCGGCCTGGCATTCATCATGCTCAAGCCCTGGGAAGAGCGTAACGCTGATAACACCGTGTTCAAGATCGCGGGCCGCGCCCAGCAACACTTCTTCACTTTCCGCGACGCAATGGTGTTCGCCTTCGCACCGCCAGCGGTGATGGAACTGGGTAACGCCACCGGTTTCGACGTATTCCTGCAGGATCGCGCCGGTATCGGCCATGAAAAACTGATGGAAGCCCGCAACCAGTTCCTGGGCATGGCCTCCCAGAGCAAGATATTGGCCCAGGTACGTCCGAACGGCCTGAACGACGAACCGCAATACCAGTTGGAAATCGATGACGAGAAGGCCAGCGCGCTGGGCATCACGCTCTCGGAGATCAACAACACCCTGTCGATTGCACTGGGCAGTAACTATGTGAACGACTTCATCGACCGTGGCCGGGTGAAGCGGGTGTATGTCCAGGGCCAGCCGAACTCGCGCATGAGCCCCGAGGACCTGAAGAAGTGGTACGTGCGCAACAGCGCCGGGACCATGGTGCCGTTCTCTGCGTTCGCCAAGGGCGAGTGGGTCTACGGCTCGCCGAAACTGGCGCGTTACAACGGCGTGGAAGCGATGGAGATCCTCGGTACCCCGGCACCGGGTTATTCCACCGGTGAAGCCATGGCCGAAGTCGAAACCATCGCCAAGAAGCTGCCGGCCGGTGTTGGTATTTCCTGGACGGGCCTGTCCTATGAGGAACGCCTGTCGGGTTCCCAGGCACCAGCGTTGTACGCCTTGTCGCTGCTGATGGTGTTCTTGTGCCTGGCAGCGTTGTATGAAAGTTGGTCGATTCCGATCGCGGTCATGCTCGTGGTCCCCCTGGGCATCATCGGTGCCCTGATGGCGACCAGCCTGCGCGGCCTGTCCAACGACGTGTACTTCCAGGTGGGCTTGTTGACAACCATTGGCTTGGCGGCGAAAAACGCCATCCTGATCGTCGAGTTCGCCAAGGAACTTCACGAGCAGGGCCGCACGCTGATGGAAGCCGCCATCGAAGCCTGTAGGATGCGTCTGAGACCGATCATCATGACGTCCCTGGCGTTCGTCCTCGGCGTGGTCCCACTGGCGATTTCCACTGGCGCAGGTTCGGGCAGCCAGCACGCCATCGGTACCGGTGTGATCGGCGGTATGTTGACCGCCACCATCCTGGCGATCTTCTGGGTGCCATTGTTCTTCGTGACCGTGTCGTCGATAGGCCGTCGAAAAAATACCGACGAGCACGACACTCCTGAAACTTCCAAAGAGGCTGGCCAATGAGCAAGTCGCTACTCTCCCTGACCATCGCCGCCGTCGTGCTCAGCGGTTGCTCGCTGATCCCCGACTATCAGCGGCCCGAAGCACCGGTCGCGGCGCAATACCCGCAAGGGCCGGCCTACGAGGCGGCCAATGCGCCCGGCCAGGCCGCCGCCGAGCAAGGCTGGAAACAGTTTTTCCATGACCCGGCGTTGCAACAGCTGATCCAGGTCGCCTTGGAAAACAACCGCGACCTGCGTGTCGCGGCGCTGAACATCGATGCCTATGCCGCCCAATACCGTATCCAGCGCGCAGACCTGTTCCCGGCGGTCTCGGCCACCGGTGCCGGCAGCCGCCAGCGCCTGCCGGCCCGGGCTTCGCAAACCGGCGAAGCGGCGATCAGCAGCTCCTATTCGGCCACCCTGGGCATCAGCGCTTATGAACTGGACTTGTTCGGTCGGGTTCGCAGCCTGAGCGAGCAAGCGTTGCAAAGCTACTTCGCCACCGAAGAAGCCCGCCGCAGCACCCAGATCAGCCTGGTGGCCAACGTCGCCAATGCCTACCTGACCTGGCAAGCCGACAAGGAGCTGCTCAAGCTGACCCAGGACACCCTCGGGGCCTACGAACAAAGCTTCAAGCTGACCTCGCGCAGCGCCGAAGTCGGCGTGGCCTCGGCCCTGGACCTGAGCCAGGCGCGCACCGCCGTGGAAAACGCCCGCGTGCAACTGGCCCGTTACACTCGCCAGGTCGCCCAGGACGAAAACAGCCTGACCCTGCTGCTGGGCACTGGCCTGCCGGCCAACCTGAACTCGCAACCGCTGAGCGATGATCTGCTCAGCGAAGTGCCGGCCGGGCTGCCGTCGGACCTGCTGCAACGTCGTCCGGATATTCTCCAGGCCGAACGCAACCTGCTGGCCGCCAACGCCAGCATCGGCGCCGCGCGGGCCGCGTTCTTCCCGAGCATCAGCCTGACGGCCAACGCCGGCACCTTGAGCCCGGACCTGTCCGGCCTGTTCAAGGGCGGTTCGGGCACCTGGTCTTTCGCGCCGCAAATCAACCTGCCGATCTTCAACGCCGGCAGCCTGCGAGCGAGCCTGGACTACGCCAAGATCCAGAAAGACATCAACGTCGCGCAGTACGAGAAGTCGATTCAAACGGCGTTCCAGGAAGTTTCCGACGGCCTGGCCGCGCGCCAGACCTACAACGAACAGTTGCAGGCCCAGACCGACTTCGTCGCCGCCAACCAGGACTACTACCGCCTGGCCGAGCGTCGCTACCGCATCGGCGTCGACAGCAACCTGACCTTCCTCGACGCCCAACGCCAGTTGTTCAGCGCGCAACAGTCGCTGATCACTGACCGTCTTGCGCAACTGACCAGCGAGGTCAATCTGTACAAGGCATTGGGCGGTGGCTGGAATGCCGAGACCGGCAAGAACGAACCGGTGAAAGAAGAAGCGCCGAAGATGAAATTGTTCTGATAGATGTTTGAACGCTGAACATGAAGCCCACCGAAAGGTGGGCTTTTTTGTTTGTGCCTGCTTCAACTCCGACTTGGCGAACGCGGGTCGACGATATCCAGCGCACGATTAGCCAACAGTTCACTCAGCTCGATCATCTGCGCCACGCCGAACGCGACATGCCGCCGCGAGCCCTCCAACTCGAACGCCAGGTCACTGACCATGGCATTGGCCGAGGCCAGGGTTTCGCTGAGATTGGCCAGGAGACACTCCGTGTCGATGGTATCGATGACGGTGAAAACTTGGGTTGAGGTTTTGGGTTTGGGATCAGGGTGGGTGCCCAGATGGTAATCGAGTGCCCGGTCTGCGGCCTCTTGGAGCTTTTCTGGATCGGGGTCGTTGTAGGGGAAGGTGCTCTCTGATGGCGAAGAAGGATGATGTTTTTTCATAACGGCGCTCCTGCATCAATTGGAGCCCGAGACGTGGGCCCGGGCGCTAGCGCCTAACGAAGTCGACGGGCTTGCAGTCCCGGTCGCTGGATTGGCAGCGACCCAAACAAGCTAGAGATTCCGCTTCCGAGCAGCAACCTTAAAACCTCGTCGGAAGAATCGCCTCGTCTGTCAGACCGGCCACAAATCTTGTGGGAACGAGCTTGCTCGCGATGGTGGCCTGTCAGCTGGCTTTGCTCTTGTTGACTGGGTACATATCCGTTTTCGTGGTAACGGCTACTTATGGTTTCGCCCTTACGGCGAGTCACTTTCGAAAAGCCGGAATGCCGGCCCAGGCGAAAGTAACCAAAGCGCTTCTGCCCCACCACTCGGCACCTCGCCTAGGCTCGGTGTGCCCTCACTCCGGCATTGCTCCGTGGGCCGCCGCGAAGGGCCATCCATGGCCCAGCGCGGCTAACCCGGCATCCATGCCGGGTTGCCCACTGCGCAATGCCTGCGTTCGGCCATCGTGGTTAACGGGGCGCCGAGATCAACGTCCACCGCGAGGCGGCCTAGTAGCCGACCTGGTTCTTGGTGGGACCGCGTTTCCCCTGTGGGAGCGAGCTTGCTCGCGAAGAGGCCGGACTCCAACGACTGTGCCATCGTCTTCGCGAGCAAGCTCGCTCCCACATTGGATCGGAGTCCAGATGCCAGAATCAGGCCGGCTGTAAGGCCGCCTTCGCGAGCGAGCTTTTGCTCCCACAGGTCTGATGGGTGTACGACCGGAAGAGTCAGGCCGGCTCTAAGGCCGCCTCGCGTCGGACGTTGATCTCGGCGCCCCGTTAACCACGCTGGCCGAACGCAGGCATTGTGGAGTGGGCATCCCGGCATGGATGCCGGGATAGCCGCGCTGGGCCATGGATGGCCCTTCGCGGCGGGCCCACGGAGCAATGCCGGAGTGAGGGCATGCCGAGCCTAGGCGAGGCACCGAGTGGTGGGGCATGAAGCGTTTTGCTTACTTTTGCGCTTTTCAAAAGTGAGCCGCTGTAAGAGCGGGACCCTAAGTGGCCGTTACCGCAGCAATGGATATGTACGCAGTCAACAAGAGCATGGCCGGCTGTCAGGCCGCCATCGCGACCAAGCTCGCTCCCACAGGAATCGCATCCGCCGAAGCAATGCTTTGCTGTTCGATAATCGCCCAAAACCCGCAAACGGCGATTGAACCGATCCCGGGCCGCCCTTCACCATCCTTCGCACAAAACCAATAACAACAGGTTCGACGCCATGCCCATCCGCCCCGCCGCACCCGGCTGATCCTCAATAGCCTCACGCCACTGGTTCCACCGTTCCGCCTGCAGCCCAAGGTTGTGGCAACGACCCGCTTCGTCCACAAAAAATAGAGACAACGCCCATGAAGCCCACACAGCACTTGTTCCCCAGCCTCATTGCCGTCGCCCTGACCAGCACCGCCCTGCCCGTCCTGGCCGCGGAATCAGGGTTTGTCGAAGATGCCAAGGCCACGCTGAACCTGCGCAACTTCTACTTCAACCGCAACTTCACCAACCCGAACAACGCCCAGGGCAAGGCCGAGGAATGGACCCAGAGTTTCATCCTCGACGCCAAGTCCGGGTTCACCCAGGGCGTGGTCGGTTTCGGCGTGGACATACTGGGGATGTACTCGGTCAAGCTCGACGGCGGCCGTGGCACCGCAGGTACACAACTGCTCCCAGTGCATGACGACGGCCGCCCGGCCGACGACTTCGGCCGTTTGGGCGTGGCCCTGAAGGCCAAGGTGTCGAAGACCGAACTGAAGGTCGGCGAGTGGATGCCAGTACTGCCAATCCTGCGCTCCGACGACGGTCGCTCCCTGCCGCAAACCTTCCGTGGCGGCCAGGTGACCTCCACCGAAATCAGCGGCCTGACGCTGTACGGTGGCCAGTTCCGCGCCAACAGCCCGCGCAACGACGCGAGCATGGAGGACATGTCCATGAACGGCCGCGGCGCGTTCACCTCCGACCGTTTCAACTTCGGCGGCGGAGAATACGCCTTCAACGAAAAACGCACCCAGGTCGGCGTGTGGTACGCGGAACTGTCCGACATCTACCAGCAACAATATTTCAACCTGACCCACAGCCAGCCCATCGGCGACTGGACCCTGGGCGCCAACCTCGGCTACTTCACCGGCAAGGAAAACGGCAGTGCC
>NZ_FMXH01000034.1:0-1157 GCF_900103575.1 Pseudomonas sp. NFACC51
GACAGCGGCAAAACCATCACCATCGCCGCGGGCGCAAGCTCGGGAGCACTGGACGTAGCCGTCGGCAACGACGTGTACCAAGGCCCGACCACCGTCACCGAGTCGATTGCTTCGGCATCCGGCGGCAATCTGGAAGCGATTGCACCGAACACCGCGCCAGTCAGCACCATCGTCAGCGATGTCAACGACACCACCACAGTGACGCTGACCGCTACGCCAACCGTGAATGAAAACGGCACGATCACCTACACCGCTACGCTGACCGACGCCAACGGCAACCCGGTCACTGCGCAGAACGGTCCTGTGACGGTCACGCTCGACAGCGGTAAAACCATCACCATCGCGGCGGGCGCAAGCTCGGGCGTACTCGATGTTGCTGTGGGTAACGATGTTTACCAGGGGCCAACGACTGTCACCGAATCGATTGCTTCGGCATCCGGTGGCAACCTGGAGGCCATCGCGCCGAACACCGCTCTGGTCAGCACTGTGGTCAGTGATGTCAACGACACCACCACGGTGACGCTGACCGCCACGCCAACCGTGAACGAAAACGGCACCATCACTTACACCGCCACGTTGACCGATGCCAACGGCAACCCGGTCACGGCACAAAATGGTCCTGTGACGGTTACTCTGGAAAGCGGCAAGACCATCACCATCGCTGCCGGCGCAAGCTCGGGCGTATTGGATGTCGCGGTTGGCAACGACGTGTATCAAGGCCCTACCACCGTCACCGAAAGCATCAGTACCGCCACGGGCGGTAATCTGGAGGCCATCGCACCGAACACGGCTCCAGTCAGCACCATCGTCAGCGATGTCAACGACACCACCACCGTGACGCTCACTGCCACACCGACCGTGAACGAAAACGGCACGATCACTTACACCGCGACCCTGACCGACGCCAACGGCAATCCGGTCACCGCGCAGAATGGTCCGGTCACCGTGACCTTGGACAGCGGCAAAACCATCACCATCGCGGCGGGCGCAAGCTCCGGTGTATTGGATGTAGCCGTTGGAAACGACGTGTACCAGGGCCCGACCACCGTCACCGAAAGCATCAGTACCGCCACGGGCGGTAACCTCGAAGCCATCGCCCCAAACACGACTCCGGTCAGCACCGTCGTCAGCGATGTCAACGACACCACCACGGTGAC
>NZ_FMXH01000008.1:0-84769 GCF_900103575.1 Pseudomonas sp. NFACC51
CCCCGTGGCGAGGGAGCTTGCTCCCGCTGGGGCGCGCAGCGGCCCTAGAACCCGGCGACACGGTGGATCAGGTTGATTGAGCGAGCTTGAGAGGGGGGCTGCTGCGCAGCCCAGCGGGAGCAAGCTCCCTCGCCACATAAAATGCCTCGTCGCTCGACAACGCTCCATTACCGGGCAACACGCTTTGATTCGGTGCAATAAATCCCTCCCCAATCCGCTCAACCAACCCGCAGCTCAATAAACCCGCACCTTCAAGCCACTTGGCACAACCACTGCATAACCTCTCTCACCATACATAAAGCAACGCCTCCAACGATGAAGGCGGTGCTTCCCGAGAGAACGGGACCAGGACAAAGGCGTCCTCGCTAGCTTGCTAGCGGGACGCCTTTTTTTGTTTTCGTAAAAATTGCCGAGCCAGTCCGATCACCGTGATAAAGCGGACCTGAGCTTGCGGAGAACCCTGATGAAAAAACTCAAACTGGTAATGATCGGCAACGGCATGGCCGGGGTTCGAACCCTCGAGGAACTGCTCAAGCTGAGCAACGAGCTGTACGACATCACAGTGTTCGGCGCCGAGCCACACACCAACTACAACCGCATCCTGCTCTCGCCGGTGCTGGCCGGTGAGCAGACGTTCGAGGAGATCGTGCTCAACGACCTGAGCTGGTACCTGGACAACAACATCAAGCTGCTGCTCAACCGCAAGGTGGTGGAGATCGACCGGGTCAAGCGCCGGGTTATCGCCGAAGACGGCAGCGAAGCCGAATACGATCGCCTGCTGATCGCCACCGGCTCCACGCCCTTCATCCTGCCGATTCCCGGCAACACCCTGGAAGGCGTGATCGGCTACCGCGACATCGCCGACACCCAGGCGATGATCGACACCGCCAAGACTCACAAGCACGCCGTGGTCATCGGCGGCGGCCTGCTCGGCCTGGAAGCCGCCAACGGCTTGAAGCTGCGGGGCATGGACGTGACCGTGGTGCACCTGGGCGAATGGCTGCTGGAACGGCAACTGGACAAGACCAGCGGCCAACTGCTGCAGACCGCCCTGGAAAACCGGGGCTTGAAATTCCGCCTCAGCGAGCAGACCCAGGCCCTGCACGACGCCGGCAATGGCCGGGTCGGCTCGGTGCAGTTCAAGAACGGCGACATCATCCCCGCCGACCTGGTGGTGATGGCCGCCGGCATCCGGCCCAATACCGAATTGGCGGAAAAATCCGGCATCCCCTGCAACCGCGGGATCCTGGTCAACGACACGATGCAAACCTACGACCCGCGCATCTACGCCATCGGTGAATGCGCCAGCCACCGTGGCACCGCTTACGGCCTGGTGGCGCCGTTGTTCGAACAGGCCAAGGTCTGCGCCAACCACCTCGCACAACTGGGCTTCGCCACCTACAAGGGCTCAGTGACCTCGACCAAACTCAAGGTCACCGGTATCGACCTGTTCTCCGCCGGGGACTTCATGGGCGGCGAAGGCACCGAGACCATCACCCTCTCCGACCCGATCGGTGGCGTCTACAAAAAGCTGGTGATCAAGGATGACGTGCTGGTCGGCGCCTGCCTGTACGGCGATACCGCAGATGGCGGCTGGTACTTCCGCCAGATCCGGGAAAACCACGGCATCAGCGAGATCCGCGATCACCTGATGTTTGGCGAGAACGCCTTGGGCGACGTCGGTCACCAAGGCCAGGACAAAGCCATGAGCATGGCCGACAGCGCCGAAGTCTGCGGTTGCAATGGCGTGTGCAAGGGCACCATCGTCAAGGCGATCCAGGAACACGGGCTGTTCAGCGTCGATGACGTGAAGAAACACACCAAGGCCGCCAGCTCCTGCGGCTCCTGCGCCGGCCTGGTGGAACAGATCCTGATCAACACCGTGGGTGGCGCGGCAGACGTCAAGCCGAAGAGCGAAAAAGCCATCTGTGGTTGCAGCGACCTCAACCACGGCCAGATCCGCCAGGCGATCCGCGACCAGCACCTGCTGACCATCGCCGGGGCCATGAGCTACCTGAACTGGCGGACCCCGAACGGCTGCGCCACCTGCCGTCCGGCACTGAACTACTACCTGATCTCCACCTGGCCCGGCGAAGCCCAGGACGACCCACAATCGCGCCTGATCAACGAACGCGCCCACGCCAACATCCAGAAAGACGGCACCTACTCGGTCGTGCCGCGGATGTGGGGCGGCGTGACCAATCCTTCGGAACTGCGGCGCATCGCCGACGTGGCCGACAAATACAACGTGCCCATGGTCAAGGTCACCGGCGGCCAGCGCATCGACCTGCTGGGCATCAAGAAGCAGGACCTGCCCGGCGTGTGGAAAGACCTCGACATGCCGTCCGGCCACGCCTACGGCAAGTCCATCCGCACCGTAAAGACCTGCGTGGGCAGTGAGTTCTGCCGCTTCGGCACGCAAAACTCGACCCAACTGGGCATCGAACTGGAGCACGACCTGTTCAACATGTGGTCGCCCCACAAGGTCAAGCTGGCCGTCTCCGGTTGCCCGCGCAACTGCTCGGAAGCGGGCATCAAGGACGTCGGCATTATCGG
The DNA here is from genome assembly GCF_900103575.1 of Pseudomonas sp. NFACC51. Taxonomy (NCBI): domain Bacteria; kingdom Pseudomonadati; phylum Pseudomonadota; class Gammaproteobacteria; order Pseudomonadales; family Pseudomonadaceae; genus Pseudomonas; species Pseudomonas sp. NFACC51. The sequence goes on from NZ_FMXH01000008.1 coordinate 2,557, forward strand.
CGTCGATTCCGGCTGGGAGATGTACATCGGTGGCAACGGCGGGATCAAGACCGAGGTCGCCGAGTTTTTCGTCAAGCTCAAGACCGCCGAGGAAGTGCGTGAATACAACGGTGCCTTCCTGCAGCTGTACCGCGAAGAAGCCTTCTACCTCGAACGCACCGTGCACTACATGCAGCGGGTCGGCATGGAGCACATCAAGAAAGCCGTGCTTGAGGACCCGGAACGGCGCAAAGCCCTCCATGAACGCCTGAAGTTTTCCCTGTCGCTGGAACAGGACCCTTGGAAACAGCGCCTGGAACAACCCCAGCTGAAGAAAGAGTTCGAGGTCATCCCCGTGAAAAACCTGGAGGTGCCGGCATGAACTGGCTGGATATCTGCGCACTGGAAGAAATCAATATCCTTGGCTCGCGCATCATCAATGGCCCGAAAGGCGATATCGCAATTTTTCGGACCAGCGACGATGAAGTCTTCGCCCTCGATGACCGTTGCCCGCACAAGGGCGGGCCGTTGTCACAAGGCTTGGTCTACGGCAAGCGCGTGGCCTGCCCGCTGCACAACTGGCAGATCGACTTGGAAACCGGCCAGGCCCAGGCTCCGGATGTGGGCTGCGCCCATCATCATTCGGCACGGGTCGAGAACGGTCGGGTGCAGCTGGCATTGCGGGACGCAAGCTGATGAACCGCCAGATCACTGCCTCGACCTGCTGTTATTGCGGGGTCGGTTGCGGCGTCCTGATCGAGCATGACGGCGAGCGCATCCTCGGCGTCAGTGGCGATCCCGCCCATCCGGCCAACTTTGGCAAACTGTGCAGCAAGGGCTCCACCCTGCACCTGACCGGCGACCTCGCCGCTCGCGCCCTCTACCCGGAACTGCGCCTGGGCAAAGGCCTGGCCCGGGCCCGCAGCGACTGGGACAGCGCCCTGGATCACGCCGCCAGCGTCTTCGCCGAGACCATCGCCGAGCACGGCCCGGACAGCGTGGCGTTCTACATCTCCGGGCAACTGCTGACCGAGGACTACTACGCCTTCAACAAGCTCGCCCGGGCATTGGTGGGCACCAATAACATCGACAGCAATTCGCGGCTGTGCATGTCCTCCGCCGTAGTGGGCTACAAGCGCAGCCTCGGCGCCGACGCCCCGCCCTGCAGCTATGAAGACCTGGAGCTGAGCGACTGCGTGATGATCGTCGGCAGTAACATGGCCTACGCCCACCCGATCCTGTTTCGCCGCCTTGAAGAGGCCAAATCCCGCCGGCCACAGATGAAAATCATCGTCATCGACCCCCGGCGCACCGACACCTGCGACCTGGCAGACCTGCACCTGGCGATCCTGCCGGGCACCGACGTCGCCTTGTTCCATGGGATTCTGCACTTGCTGCTGTGGGAAGACTGGATTGACCGCGACTTCATCAAGGCCCACACCGAAGGCCTGGCGGACCTGAAAAACCTGGTGCGCGACTACACCCCGGCGATGGTCGCCCAGTTATGCGGCATCAGCGTCGAACAACTGCATCAGTGCGCCGAATGGGTCGGCACGTCGCCAAGCTTTCTGTCGTTATGGTGCATGGGTTTGAACCAGTCCACCGCCGGCAGCGCCAAGAACAGCGCCCTGATCAACCTGCACCTGGCCACCGGGCAAATCGGTCGGCCGGGTGCGGGACCGTTCTCGCTGACCGGCCAACCCAATGCCATGGGCGGACGGGAAACCGGCAGCCTGTCGAACCTGCTGCCGGGCCATCGCGAAGCCGCCAACCCGGCGCATCGCGCCGACGTCGCCCGTTACTGGGGCGTCGAGCAATTGCCCGCCACCACGGGCTTGAGCGCCATCGAATTGTTCGAGCAGGTTCGCAGCGGCAAGATCAAGGCCTTGTGGATCGCCTGCACCAACCCCGCCCAATCGATGCCGGACCAGACCGCGGTACGTGAAGCCCTGCAAGCCTGCCCGTTCGTGGTCCTGCAGGAGGCGTTCCGGACCACCGAAACCGCCGCATTCGCCGACCTGCTGCTGCCGGCGGCCAGCTGGGGCGAGAAAGAAGGTTCGGTGACCAACTCCGAACGGCGCATTTCCCACGTCCGCCGGGCAATCGGCGCGCCGGGTGAAGCACGGCCGGATTGGGCAATCACGGTGGATTTCGCGCAGCGCCTGGAGAAACGCCTGCGGCCCGGCCAGCCCAGCCTGTTCGCCTTTGAAACCCCGGCCCAATTGTTCGATGAATACAAGCAATTGACCCGGGGTCGCGACCTGGACTTGTCCGGCATCAGCCATGCGTTGATCGATCAACTCGGTCCGCAGCAATGGCCCTTCCCGGAAGGGGCGACCGTCGGAACGGCGCGCCTGTACGTGGACGGGATTTTTCCCACCGACAGCGGCCGCGCCCGGTTCGTGGCCGACCCGTATCGCGCCGCCAAGGAACTGCGTGACGCCCGCTACCCGCTAACCCTCAACACCGGTCGGCTACGCGACCAATGGCACGGCATGAGCCGCACCGGCACCGCCGCCCAGTTGTTTGGTCATGTGAACGAAGCGGTACTCAGCCTGCATCCCGACGAACTGCAGCGCCATCGCCTGCAAGCGGGCGACCTGGTCAGCCTCAAGAGTCGTCGCGGCAGCGTGATCGTGGCCGTGGACAGCGACGACAGCGTGCGTCCCGGCCAGGCGTTCCTACCCATGCACTGGGGCGACCGGTTCCTCAAGGGCGGGGTCAATACCCTGACGCAACCCGCCTTCGATCCCTTGTCGAAACAACCGGAACTCAAGCACAGCGGTGTGCGCCTGGAAGCGGTGAACCTGCCTTGGCAGCTTTTCGCCTTGATCGAAGGCGATGTTCAACAGCATCTGGAGGCCCTGCGCCCCCTGTGCGAGGCGTTTTCCTACGTCAGCCTGAGCCTGACTGGCCGTGAGCGTCCCGCATTGCTGATTCGCGCCGCCAGCGCCGTTGCCCCTGAACCGCAACTGCTCCAGGCCATCGACGAACAATTGGGTCTGATTGATGGGCCGGTGCTGGCCTATGACGATCCGCGTCGCTCCATCGGTAAGCGGGTGCGCATAGAAAACGGCCGCATCACCGCTATTCGCCTGGCCGGCGAAACCCTGGCCCGACACTGGTTGCAGAACCTGTGGCTGGAAGGTCGTGCCGATGAACAACTGCGGCGCTGGCTGCTGGCGCCTTTGAGCGCGCCGCCGGGCAATGTCGGCGCAGCAACGGGTGGCAGCAAAACGCTGTGCAACTGCATGAACGTCAGCCAGCGTGCGATCTGCGCAGGTATTGAACGTGGCCTGGACTTGCAGGGGCTCAAACAGGAGCTGGGCTGTGGCACGCAATGCGGCTCCTGCGTACCGGAAATCAAGCGCCTGCTGGTTGCCACTGCGCAACCGCTGGCGGCTATCTCGTGAGGAAAACACTATGAACGCAAAAGTCTGGCTGGTGGGTGCAGGTCCTGGTGACCCTGAATTACTGACCCTCAAAGCCGTGCGCGCCCTGCGCGAGGCCGACGTGGTGTTGATCGACGATCTGGTCAACGCAGCGGTGCTGGAACATTGCCCCGATGCACGCATCATTGCCGTGGGCAAGCGCGGCGGGTGCCGCTCCACACCCCAGGCCTTCATTCATCGATTGATGCTGCGTTATGCCCGCCAGGGCAAATGCGTGGTGCGCCTCAAGGGCGGCGACCCCTGCATCTTCGGCCGCGGTGGTGAAGAGGCGCAGTGGCTGCGCGAGCAGGGTGTCGAAGTGGAGATGGTCAATGGCATCACCGCCGGCCTCGCGGGGGCGACCCAATGCGATATTCCACTGACCCTGCGCGGGGTTGCCCGGGGCGTGACGCTGGTGACGGCCCACACCCAGGACGGCAGTAGCCTGAACTGGCAAGCCTTGGCGCAAAGCGGCACGACGCTGGTGGTGTACATGGGTGTGGCGAAACTGAGCGAGATCCGCGAACAGTTGCTGGCCGGTGGCTTGGCGGCGAACACGCCTGTCGCCATGATCGAAAATGCGTCCCTGCCCCATCAACGTGACTGCCGCAGCGACTTGGCCTCGATGGAAGCCGATGCGAACGCCTTTCAACTCAAGAGCCCGGCGATCCTGGTGATTGGCGCGGTGGCAGCGGCCGCTGAACTCGCCGGATCGCAGCCTGCGTGGGTCCAGGCGTCGGCGCTATAACAAACCACACCGAACCTGTGGGAGCGAGCCTGTTCGCGATAGCGGTGGGTCCGCATCATTGATGTTGACTGATACGCCGCCATCGCGAGCAAGCCCGCTCCCACAGGTATTGTTCTGTCTGGCACAAGCTGCGTCCCACAAATCGCAGACAAAGAAAAGCCCGGCCTAAGCCGGGCTTTTCTATAGCGCCAGGCTAATTACTTAGCTTGGGCTTCAACCTGCGCTTCTACGCGACGGTTAACTGCACGACCAGCTTCAGTGGCGTTGTCGGCAACTGGGCGGGATTCGCCGTAGCCAACAGACTGAACGCGGGACGATTCAACACCGTACTGGTTGGTCAGAACGTTCTTGACGGCGTTTGCACGACGCTCAGACAGTTTCTGGTTGTAAGCGTCAGGACCGACGGAGTCAGTGTGACCTTCAACAGTGGTGCTGGTGGATGGGTACTGCTTCATGAAGTCAGCCAGGTTCTTGATGTCGCCGTAGCTGTTAGGCTTGACAACCGACTTGTCGAAGTCGAACTTCACGTCCAGCTCAACACGTACGACTTCAGCAACAGCTGGGCAGCCATCAGCGTCAACGGTTACGTTGGCTGGGGTGTCAGGGCACTTGTCGACGTTGTCGCACACGCCATCGTTGTCGCTGTCGGAGCAGACTTCAGCCGGAGCTGGAACTGGAGCAGCAGCAGGCTTGGAGCCGCCACCGAAGTTCACACCGATACCGACGCTTGGAGCCCACTCGGTGTCGCCCTGGTCGATGTTGTACTGAGCTTCAACGCCGGCACGGGCGTAGAAGTTCTCGGTGAAGTACAGCTTGGCGCCGCCGCCAACGTTGGCGAAGGTGGAACGGTTACGACCGTTGCTGCCATTCTGGTCGATGCTCTGGTCGGAGAAACCGGCAGAGACGTAAGGACGCAGCATGTCGCCTGGGTTGTTGAAGTGGTACAGAGCGTCCAGAGCGGTGTTGGCGCCTTTGACGTTGGTGCCGTCGTCAGTACGGGCGTTGTGCACTTCGTCGTAGGCCAGACGCAGTTCAACGTCGTCGGTCAGGAAGTAACCAACCGAACCGCCGAACAGGTTGCCGTTGTTCTTGAAGTTACGAGCGCTGTCGAATTGTTCTTTCTTGGCGAAGCCTTCGATTTCAACTGCGCCTTGGCCTTGTGCCAGAGCGCCGAACGAAGTGGCAGCAATCAAAGAACCAATGGCAAAGCCCAAGGTGTTTTTCAGTTTCATCCGTTAAATCCCCATCTGGTGATTGTGAAGCAGTCCCGCAAACCGGGGGACAACTCGGCGGCAAGTCTATCAGAACTTGCCTACACGTAAGAGATATTTGCGCCGAACTTAAGTTTCAGCAATGCCCGCAAATTTCTCACGCAATTTGTCGAGCGCGCGCTTGTAACGCATTTTTGTCGCGCTCAAACCCATATGCATTATGTCTGCGATCTCCTGGAATTCCAGCTCTGCGACAAATCGTAGCACCAGAATTTCCCGATCGATCGGGTTCACATAGACCAGCCAGCGATCGAGTCCCCCCTTCTCCTCGGGCTTGGGCGCCTTATCTTCCGACGCTTCCTCCAGAGGATCCAGGCTCAAAGCGTCCATCAAGCGACGCTTTCGCCGTTCCTTGCGATACTGCGTGATGCATTCGTTGTAGGTGATGCTGTAGAGCCAGGTCTTGAACTTCGATTTCCCCTCGAAGTTCTTCAGGCCATACAGCACCTTCAACATCACCTCCTGACAGACATCATCAGCATCGCGATCGTTCCCAAGATATCGTGCACAAACGTTAAATAATGTTCTCTGGTAACGGCGCATCAATTCTTCATAGGCGCGCGTTACGTGAAACAGCTCGGTATGCGCGCGCGCGACCAACTCCTCATCGGAGAGATCACGGGGGTCGTAGCGCGTAGATAGCGATTGGGGTTTGTTCAAAACAAGTCGGGCCGACAGTCTAGGTCAATGTGCGCCGCAGCCTGCGATAGCAGGCATTTTGCGGCGGCATACATTAGCAGGATTTGCCGGGTTAGCGGCTACTCACATGCTGTTCCAGCAGGATCCGATTGGAAAGCGACACCAGCTCGCCCTCCTCGGTCAGCAATGTGGTCTTCACCGTGCCAATCTCTTCGATCTGGCCTTCGACCTCGCCTACACGCACTTGTTGCCCAACCTCATACAATTCACGCACATAGATTCCCGCCAGTATCTGACCGGCGATTTCACGACTCCCCAATCCCATTGCCAGCGCAACCGCCAGACCAACGGTAATCAAAACGATCACGATCACGTGGTTGAGCAGGTCTGTCTTGACCTCCAACTGGCTGATCGCCACCGAAATACTGATGATGATCACCAGGCCCTGGGCAATTCGCCCTACGCCAGCGGCGTAGTCCAGCCCCACGCCCTCGGCCGCGCCGCGCACCAGCCCATTGGCCAGTTGCGCCAGCAGAACGCCGACCAGCAATACCAGCGCAGCACCAAAAACCTTCGGCAAATACAATGCGAGCATATCGAGCGTCGCCGAAACTCGCTCAAGGCCAAGGGATTCTGCTGCGGAAACCAGGAAAATCAGCAATACAAACCAGTACACGATCTTGCCGACCAGGGTCGAGATCGGTACCTGGATGCCGCCACGGGACAGCAACTTGGTCAGGCCGGTGCCGCCCATCAGGCGATCGAGGCCCAGCTTGGCGAGCAACTTGGACAGCAGCGTGTCCAGCAGCTTGGCCACGACAAAGCCCAACAGCAGCACCACCAGGGCGCCGAAGAGATTCGGGATGAAGTTAGCTACTTTGGTCCACAACGCAGTCATCGCCGTGACGAGGCTCTGGGTCCAGAGATCAAGTTCCATATTCAATCAGCCTTATCAGCGGTGCGAGTAACAGGTTTACGGCGGGAAACCGGCGAGAGATGGGCCGATCCGTTATTCAGGGCAATCATCAGCGCGGGCAACCAGCGGCCCAGCAGGCTGAACAGATCGCCGGCGCCGACCTGGCGGTTGGCGGTTTTCAGTACACGTCCCAGGCATGCATCGTCGTCCCGGCTGGACGGCGAAGCCTTGAGCATGTCGCGCAAAGACTGTTCAAACGGATCGTGCATACGCACCTCTCGTGATGTCTGTGGAAGACGCGATCAAATTTCGTCGGGTCACATGAAACCCCATCACACCCAGCGCAAACGACGGAACAACCACCACTGCCCCAGCGCCACGCAGATCATCAGCAAGCACGCGACCATGAAACCGTAGGGGCTTTCGGAAAACGGAATGCCGCCGACGTTGATACCCAGAAGGCCGGTGAGAAAACTCATCGGCAGGAAAATCCCGGTGATGATGCCGAAGCGGTACATGGTGCGATTCATGCGCACCGAAAGGCGCCGGTCTTCGGCCTCCAGCACAAGCCCCACGCGCTCTCGAGTCAATTCCAGCTCCTCGAGGTAACGGGTCAGGCTGTTGTTCAATTCGTTCCAGTAGTCGCCGTCATCGTCGCAAAACCATGGCAGTTTGAGCCGCGTCATCTGGCCGAAGATGTCCCGCTGTGGCGCCAGGAATCGCTTGAGCCCGGCAGCCCGTCGACGGATGTGCAAAATGGCGTCGTGCTCGGGAGTATACCGTTCGTCGGTATCGAGTTTTTCTTCCTCGCCATCGACGATTTCGGAGAGGCAGGTGACCAGGTCCTGCACCTTATTGGTGAGGTATTGCGCCATGTAGAGGATGAGTTCGGACGCCGTCTTCGGGCCCTTGCCCTCGGCCAGTTGCGCCAGTAGCTCATCGGTGGCGCGCAACGGACGCAGGCGCAGGGAGATCACCCGCTGGGCGGACGCAAAGATCCGTACCGACACCATATCTTCAGGTTCGGCGCCCGGGTTGAGATTGATCCCCCGCAGGAACAGCAGCAGCTCGGCATTGGGCAACGGCAACAGCCGCGGCCGGGTGTTTTCTTCGAGCAGCAGGTCGCAGTTGAACTCGCTCAGGCCACTGGATTTGCGCAACCAGGTGTGGGTTTGCGGATGACTGCGATCCCAGTGCAGCCACAGGCTTTCATGGGCCTGCAACTGCAAATCGTCGAGTTCGGTCCGGGCTATGGAACGCGCGCCGCCTTTACCGTCCAGCACCAGGGCATGCACCAGCCCCCACTGCGCGTTTTCTTCCTCGAACATCCTCATCCCTTATGGCTGTACTGCTTCATTCAGGCATTTTCAGCGGGCTTGGCGAGACGATCACGCCGTTATTGTCCGCATAGACATACTCGCCCGGACGAAACGTCACGCCGGCAAAGGTCACCGGCACATTGAGTTCGCCAACGCCGCGCCGGTCGGTCTTCATCGGGTGACTGGCCAGGGCCTGGACCCCGAGGTCCGTCTGGGCAATGATGTCGACGTCGCGGATGCAACCGTAGACCACCAGCCCTTCCCAGCCGTTTTTCGCGGCTTTTTCCGCCAGCATGTCTCCCAGCAGCGCCCGACGCAGGGAACCGCCGCCATCGACCACCAGCACCTTGCCGTTGCCCTTGAGTTCAACCTGCTCCTTGACCCGCGAGTTGTCCTCGAAGCACTTGATGGTCACGATTTCGCCGCCGAAGGAATCGCGGCCGCCGAAATTGCTGAACATCGGCTCCAACACCTGCACCAGTTCCGGGTAGGCGTCGCACAGGTCGGGCGTGAGGTAATGGTTCATCGAACAACTCCTGAAAGGCTGGAACGTCGGACTGAATGAGCAACCGTTTGTGACTGGAACCGCTTGAAGCGTCATATCTTAGCCGCAAGCCGACCAGAGCGAAATGCCCTTGTCAGAGCCTTCGCCTCAAACCGCCTCGGCCAACTGGGGCTGTTCCGCCAGCAAAGGGGCCTGCTGATCCTTGAGCCAACGCACCACCAGCGGCCAGACTTCAAGATGCGCGGCCTTGCTCACCAGCATCTCGACGTGGCCAAAGTCTTCGGTGAACCCCTGTCCCCGGCCCAGGCAGACAAACTGCTTGTGCTCGGAACCGATCTGATCGAAGAGTTTGCGGCACGCCCAGGTCGGGTCCTGGTGATCGCCTGCGGCACTCACGGCCAACACCGGTAACTGGACATCGGCCAACCCGGCCCACCAGTTCTTCTCGGCATCGCCGAAACGTCCGAACAGGCCGTACCAGCGCATGCTTTCCAGGGCCAGGCCGATGGGCTCGTCCTCGGGGCCGCGCTTGAGCCTTGAACCGGACAATTGGGCAAAACGCTTGAGAATGAAGCGACCGCTCCACTCCACTGGCGGAATCTTCAGCGGCCAGTAGGTACGGCTGACCTGGGTACCAAAAAACGCCGCCGAAGCCACCGCCGGCTTGCCCAGGTAATGGCCGCCCAAGGCGGCCGCCAGGGTGATGCCCCCCAGGGAATGACCGATCCAGTGAGGCACTTGCCCGCTCTGCTCACGCACGAAGGCGCCAATGGCCGGCAAGTCGTAGCGGGCGTAGTCGGCCACGCGATTGTTGCGATAACCCTGGTTGCGCTGGGACAACCCATGGCCGCGCATCTCGGGGATCCAGACATCGAACCCCAGGCGTGTCAGGTACGCGCCCAGGCCCAGGCCCTTGGGGGAATACCAGAAGCGCCGATTGGAAAAACTGCCGTGCAACAGGATCACCGGGACCCCGCGGGTTTCGCCGGCGTCGGCCATGCCCAGCCGGGTGACGGCCAGTTCGACGCTGGCGTCCGGGCTGTTGCCGGGTTTCAAGCGATAGACGTCTTCGCTCAGATCACCGCGCCGCTCGGCGCTGATCAGGGCGACAGGAAAGAGGTTGCTGCTGCTTTGCATAATGCTCTTGCACAAAAAAGGGCGGCATCTGTCAGGAGCCCGCCCTACTTCAATCAAAAAGGGGTCGTGTAACTGTAACGCTGCTCATTGAAGAGGATAAGTAAAACCGTGGCGAGGGAGCTTGCTCCCGCTTGAGTGCGAAGCGCTCACAAGAAAGGGACTGCTACGCAGTCCAGCGGGAGCAAGCTCCCTCGCCACAATGAACTTCACCAGCCTTTAAACAGTATTACCGTTGACCGCCCCTTCACTCGATCAGACCGCCGCCTGACCCTCAGCCAGGAAGAACCAGGTTTCCAACACGGAGTCCGGGTTCAACGAAACGCTTTCGATGCCCTGCTCCATCAGCCACTTGGCCAGGTCCGGGTGGTCCGAAGGGCCCTGGCCGCAGATGCCGATGTACTTGCCGGCCTTGTTGCAGGCGGCAATGGCGTTGGCCAGCAGCTTCTTGACCGCCGGATTACGTTCGTCGAACAGGTGCGCGATGATCCCGGAATCGCGGTCCAGGCCCAGGGTGAGCTGGGTCAGGTCGTTGGAACCGATGGAGAACCCGTCGAAGAACTCAAGGAATTCTTCCGCCAGGATCGCGTTGGATGGCAGCTCGCACATCATGATCACGCGCAGACCGTTGTCGCCCCGGGCCAGGCCGTTTTCGGCCAGCAGATCGACGACCTGGCTCGCTTCGCCCAGGGTCCGGACGAACGGCACCATGATCTCGACGTTGGTCAGGCCCATTTCGTTGCGCACACGCTTGAGGGCGCGGCATTCGAGCTCGAAGCAGTCGCGGAACGATTCGCTGATGTAGCGCGAAGCACCACGGAAGCCCAGCATCGGGTTCTCTTCTTCCGGCTCGTAGAGCTTTCCGCCGATCAGGTTGGCGTATTCGTTGGACTTGAAGTCCGACAGGCGCACGATGACCTTTTTCGGCCAGAACGCCGCCGCCAGGGTGCTGATGCCTTCCACCAGCTTCTCGACGTAGAAACCGACCGGATCGTTGTAACCGGCAATGCGCTTGTCGACGCTGTCCTTGATGTCCTGCGGCAGGCCGTCGTAGTTCAGCAGTGCCTTGGGGTGCACGCCGATCATGCGGTTGATGATGAACTCCAGGCGGGCCAGGCCCACGCCAGCGTTCGGCAGTTGCGCGAAGTCAAAGGCGCGATCCGGGTTGCCGACGTTCATCATGATCTTGAACGGCAGGTCCGGCATGGCGTCCACGGAGTTCTTCTTGATGTCGAAGCCCAGTTCGCCCTCGAAGATGTAGCCGGTATCGCCTTCGGCGCAGGAAACGGTCACGCCCTGGCCGTCTTTCAACAACTGGGTGGCGTTGCCGCAACCCACCACGGCCGGGATACCCAGTTCACGGGCGATGATCGCCGCGTGGCAGGTGCGCCCGCCACGGTTGGTGACGATGGCGCTGGCGCGCTTCATCACCGGTTCCCAGTCCGGGTCGGTCATGTCGGAGACCAGTACGTCGCCGGCCTGGACCTTGTCCATCTCCGAGACGTCGTTGATGATCCGTACCTTGCCGGCGCCGATGCGCTGGCCGATGGCACGGCCTTCCACCAGCACGGTGCCGGTTTCCTTGAGCAGGTAGCGCTCCATGACGTTGGCCTGGGTGCGGCTCTTCACGGTTTCCGGACGGGCCTGCACGATGTACAGCTTGCCGTCGTCACCGTCCTTGGCCCATTCGATGTCCATCGGACACTTGTAGTGCTTCTCGATGATCATCGCCTGCTTGGCCAACTCGCTGACTTCGGCGTCGCTCAGGCAAAAACGCGCGCGCTCGGCCTTGTCCACGTCGACGGTCTTCACCGAACGACCGGCCTTGGCTTCGTCGCCGTAGATCATCTTGATGGCCTTGCTGCCCAGGTTGCGGCGCAGGATGGCCGGACGACCGGCTTGCAGCGTGCCTTTGTGAACGTAGAACTCATCGGGGTTCACCGCGCCCTGCACGACGGTTTCACCCAGGCCGTAGGCGCCGGTGATGAACACCACGTCACGGAAGCCCGACTCGGTGTCGAGGGTGAACATCACGCCGGCGGTGCCGGTTTCGGAGCGGACCATGCGCTGCACGCCGGCGGACAGGGCAACCAGCTTGTGGTCGAAGCCCTGGTGCACGCGGTAGGAAATGGCACGGTCGTTGAAAAGGGAGGCGAAGACTTCCTTGGCGGCACGGATGACGTTTTCCACGCCACGGATGTTCAGGAAGGTTTCCTGCTGGCCGGCGAAGGAGGCATCCGGCAGGTCTTCGGCGGTGGCCGAGGAACGCACGGCGACGGCGATGTCGGGATTGCCTTCGGACAGCTTGGCGAAAGCGGTGCGGATCTCGGCGTTCAGTTTTTCGGGGAACTCGGCTTCCATGATCCATTGGCGGATCTGGGCGCCAGTCTTGGCCAGGGCATTGACGTCATCGACGTCCAGGGCATCGAGCGCATCGTGGATCTGCTTGTTCAGGCCGCTCAGTTCCAGGAAATCACGATAAGCCTGGGCGGTCGTGGCGAAGCCACCTGGTACCGATACACCGGCACCGGCGAGGTTGCTGATCATCTCGCCCAGGGATGCGTTCTTGCCCCCCACATGCTCCACATCATGGACGCCGAGCTTATCGAGGGAAACTACGTACTCTACCAAGGTGATCTCTCCACTAACTGTGTTGGAAAAGCTCAAGGCACCGGTGGCTCCAGGGGAGCGATGACCGGCGATATGGCCTGGACCTGGAAAATAAGTGAGAATGCGGACCACTGGCGGCCAGCAAATCGCGCCTATCATATCCAAGAATCGTCACTAGCTCACTAGCTTAAGGCCCAAGGCGCAAATGAAACGATCTGCTTTCTTTATCTCCGACGGCACCGGCATTACGGCCGAAACGCTAGGCCAAAGCCTGTTGGCACAGTTCGAAAACATTACCTTCGCCAAGTTCATACGGCCGTACATCGACAACGTCGACAAGGCGCGGGCCATGGTACAGCAAATCAATAAAGCCGCCGAAACCGACGGTTTCCGCCCGATTATCTTCGATACCATCGTCAATCAGGACATCCGTGAGATTCTCGCAACGTCCAATGGTTTCATGATCGACATTTTTTCCACGTTCCTGGCGCCCCTGGAACAGGAACTGAGCGAGCATTCCTCCTACTCGGTCGGCAAGTCCCACTCCATTGGCCACAACTCCAACTACATGGAGCGGATCGAGGCGGTCAACTTCGCGCTGGACAACGATGACGGGGCCCGCACGCATTATTACGACAAGGCCGACCTGATCCTAGTGGGGGTGTCGCGCTGTGGTAAGACGCCGACGTGCCTGTACATGGCGATGCAGTTCGGCATCCGTGCCGCCAACTATCCGCTGACCGAAGACGACATGGAGCGCCTGCAACTGCCCAGCGCCCTGCGCGCCCACCAGCACAAGCTGTTCGGCCTGACCATCGACCCGGACCGCCTCACCGCGATCCGCAACGAGCGCAAGCCCAACAGCCGCTATTCGAGCTATGCCCAGTGCGAGTTCGAAGTGCGCGAGGTGGAAAACCTGTTCCGGCGGGAGAATATTCCGCACATCAATTCCACACATTTTTCCGTGGAAGAGATTTCGGCGAAGATCCTGGTGGAGAAAGGGGTGGAGCGGCGGTTCAAATAACCAGACGGCGTGCCGGAAAGCCTGTGGGAGCGAGCTTGCTCGCGATGACGGAGTGTCAGCCAACATTGATCTTGCTGACCCACCGCAATCGCGAGCAAGCTCGCTCCCACAAGGGATAGGAAGCCTTCCGGCCTATGGTTTCAACCGCTTGAGCAACGCCTGCCCCACCTCCAGCGCCGACGCCGGGTTCTGGCCGGTAATCAGTTCCCGATCCTTCACCACATGGGATGTCCATGGCGCGGTATTGCTGCTGTAGCGCCCGCCCGCCTGCTCCAGCGCGGTCTGTGGATAGAATTTCATGGTCCCGCCGCCCAGCAACCCCTTGGCGAGTTCTTCCTCCTGGTTGCTGATCACCGTCATGTTGTACCCCTTGTAGATCCAGTCGGACGGGGGCGAGGCCTGGCCTTTGCTGGCCAACCGACCGACGAAGCCCTTGGCATCAGGCAAGGTCGACAGCAACGCGATCGGGCCGTGGCAGACCAGCGCGGTGGTCTTGCCCTTGTCATGGAAATGCGTCAACACCCGCCCCAGCGGTGCGCTCGTGAGCAAATCCTGCATGGGCGCATGCCCGCCGGGAATGTACAGGGCATCGAACTGTTCCAGACCGATCTGCTCGACACGGGCCAGGCTGATCACCGGTGAGTCCTTGGCCGAAGTGATATTCAGTTGAGCCAGTAACGCCTGGTAACGCTCCAGCTCCGCCGGGTCATTATTGAAGTACATCTTGTCCACCGAGGACCGGTCCAGCGTCGGCGCCTTGCCCTCCGGGGTGGCGAACGTCACTTGGTGACCGGCATCGAGCAACAGCTTCACCGGCTGCAGCAATTCGTTGAGGTAAAACCCGGTGGAGAAGACCTTGCCATTGTTCAGATCCAGATGATCGGAATCCGACAGGACCACCAGCACGTTATCGGCATGGGCCGCGACGCCAATACCCGCCAGAACGACAGACGTTGCCAAGGTCGTGAGCTTTTTCATGATGACTCCAGGATGTTTCGATAAAAGATGCGCTTAATGTATTGATGCCCTGACCGGCGATAAACTGGCGCGCCGGAACATCACTTGGCCCCTGGAGGCAACAATGGCACGCCGATTCGATTATCTGGCCGACGTGGAAGCCTTCGTCACGGTCGTGGAAAAAGGCACCCTCAGCGCCGGTGCCGTGGCACTGGGGACCACGCCTTCGGTATTGAGCCGGGCTATCTCCCGCCTCGAAGCCCGGCTCGGCGTACAGCTGCTGCGACGCACTACACGGCGGCTGAACCTCACCGACGCCGGCACGTTGTACCTGGAACAGTCACGCTCGGCCTTTGCCCTGATTGACGACGCCGAGCGGCGAATCCAGGGCCAGGACGGTGTCTTGACCGGTCGCGTGCGCTTGAGCGTGCCGACCACCTACGGTCATTACCGCCTGCCCTCGCTGCTGTCGCGTTTCGCCGAGGCTTACCCGCAAGTTCGGGTCGAGTTGAGTATCACCAACCGCAACGTCGATCTGGTGGCCGAGGGGTATGACCTGGCGATCCGCCTTGGGCCGCTGCCGGACAGCGGCCTGGTCGGGCGCAAGCTCGAAGACGCTCGCCTGTGCCTGGTGGCCGCGCCGCATTACCTGGAACGCGCCGGAACGCCCCGGCACGTCGATGAACTGGCTGCCCACGCCTGCCTGCCTTTCGTAATGCCCAGCAGCGGACGCATCGCACCCTGGCTGTTTCGCGACAATCATGAAGACCGGGAATGGCTGCCGGCGGGCAAAGTGCAAGTGTCCGATGATGTATTGGGCATCGTGTCCCTGGCACAGGCCGGGATGGGGATCTGCCAGACCTATGAGTTCATTGTCCGGGAGCGAATCGAGCGTGGGGAACTGGTGGCTTTGCTGGAGGACTTTGGCGGGCGCAGCCGACCCTTTTCAATCATCTACCCGCCCCATCGGCAATTGCCGGCGGCGGCGAGGGCGTTGATTGATTTTTTGATCGAGCAATAGCGGGTAATGTCGGCCTTTGTGGGAGCGAGCTTGCTCGCGAGTGCGGAGTGTCAGCCGGCATTGATGTTGCCGATCCACCGCTATCGCGAGCAAGCTCGCTCCCACAGGGGTTCTGATGTGGCTGCAAGATTTGTGTTCTCCCGCAGCCTTCCTGTGGAAAGCTTTCTTGCTGCCACAGGCTCTACATTTAGTGGGCCGCAGCCGCCTGCTCTTCCATCTTCTTGCGCAGGCTCAGCGGGCGCATGTCGGTCCAGACTTCTTCGATGTAGGCCAGGCATTCCTTCTTGAACCCGCTTTTGCCGACGGTACGCCAGCCTTCGGGGACGGCCTTGTAGTCTGGCCAGATCGAATACTGTTCTTCGTGGTTGACCACGACCTGAAAGACGATGTCCTCGCGGTCGAATACTGAAGTCATGGGTGTCTCTCCATCTTTGCTCGAGGTTCGCTGCGTCACATGCGCAGCCAGGATATGAAAGGAACGTACGGGGCCGGGTGAAAATTAGCTGTCGGTGACCGCCGCATGCAGGGCTCGCCCGAAAATCTCGGCGACCCGGTCGATTTCGGCCCGGGTGATGATCAACGGTGGCAGGAACCGCACCACGCCGCCCTGTCGGCCACCCAGCTCCAGGATCAGCCCGCGCTTGAGGCATTCACGTTGCAGCCGTGGCGCCAGCCATGCGTGCACCGGCGGATGGCCCAGGGCGTCCGGCTTACCCGTCGGGTCCACCAGTTCAACACCGAGCATCAACCCGCGACCGCGGATATCGCCCAATTGTGGGAAGTCCCGCTGCAGGATGTGCAGGTGCTCGCTCAGGCGTTCGCCCATGGCGGCGGCGTGGGCCGGCAAGGCGTGTTCCTGCAGATAGCGCATCACCGCGGAACCGGCGGCCATGGCCATCTGATTGCCACGGAAGGTGCCGGCGTGAGCACCCGGCAGCCAGGTGTCGAGCCAGTCGCGATAAACCACCACCGCCAGCGGCAGGCTGCCACCGATGGCCTTGGACAGCACGACCACGTCCGGGATGATCCCGGCGTGCTCGAACGCAAACATCTTGCCGGTACGGCCAAAGCCGCTCTGGATTTCGTCGACGATCAACGCCACCCCCGCCTGCTCGGTGATCCGCCGCAAACCGCGTAGCCAGTCCAGATCAGCGGGAATCACCCCGCCCTCGCCCTGCACCACTTCGACGATGACGGCTGCCGGCAATTGCACGCCAGCCTCGGGGTCATTCAGCAGGTTTTCCAGGTAATGCAGATTGGCCTTGACGCCCGCCACACCGCCCAGCCCGAACGGGCAGCGGTAATCGTAGGGGTACGGCATGAATTGCACGCCATTGCTGAGCAAGGCGCCCAAGGGTTTCTTCGGCCCCAGGCTGCCCATCAGGCTCAACGCCCCTTGGCTCATGCCGTGATAACCACCCTGGAACGAAAGCACGGTGCTGCGGCCGGTGGCGGTGCGCACCAGCTTGAGGGCGGCTTCCACCGCGTCGGTACCGGTGGGGCCGCAGAACTGGATCTTCGCCTCGGCGGCAAGCGCCGCCGGCAACAAGCCGAACAGGTCCTGGACGAAACGGTCCTTGACCGGCGTGGTCAAGTCCAGGGTATGCAACGGCAGCTCATCGGCCAGCACCTGCTGGATCGCCTCGATCACCACCGGATGGTTATGCCCCAGCGCCAAGGTGCCGGCGCCGGCCAGGCAGTCGATGAAGGTGCGACCCTCGACGTCCTCGACATACAGCCCCTTGGCACGCTTGAGGGCCAAGGGAATCCGCCGTGGGTAGCTGCGGGCATTGGACTCCTGCCGACTCTGGCGGGCCAGCAGCGGCGACTCATTGAACTGGTAGAGCGTCTCGACCGGCGCAGGGCTGACCCGTGCCGGCTGTGCTTCGATAAGGCTGTTGGCGACTGACATCTCTCGACCCCCGCAATCCACTGTAAGTAGCGACCCAAATGGCACACCGCACAGGTGCGTATCCGGTCGGGCGCACATGCAGGTTTCCTGTTGAGGAAACGCATCAGCGCGGCAAGGATTTACTCCCGGGCCGTGCAATCGTGTCTCGATACCGCGCATTGCCTGGGGATTGTCCATGTTCTTGGGGGTTGGCCTGGATCATTGTGGCGAGGGAGCGAGCACGGTCGGCATCACCTGGCTGACCCATCGCTTTTGCGAACAGGGATAGGGGAAACCGCGATTGTGTGTCCAGCCCAATCCCTTGTGGCGAGGGAGCTTGCTCCCGCTGGACCGCGAAGCGGGCCCAAATCCGTCGCCCGGAACCGTCAGACTCACCGCGCCCCCTGGTTCTGGGGCTGCTGCGCAGCCCAGCGGGAGCAAGCTCCCTCGCCACGGAACCACTCACTTGAGCAGGGGCTGCTGCACCGGCACCGTCAACTCGACCCGCAGCCCATCCGGGCGCGTGTCGAAATGCAGGCCGCAACCGCAACGCTGGACGATGGCCTGGACGATCGCCAGCCCCAGGCCGCAGCCGGTGCTCTGGCCGTTGCGCCAGAAGCGCTGGGTCAGGTGTTGGATGTCGTCGGCGGCGATGCCGGGGCCGTGGTCGCGGACCTGGAAGCGCACGCGCTGGCCGACCATCTCCAGGCTCAGCTCCACCTCGGTATCGTCCGGAGTATGGCGCAGGGCATTATCCAGCAGGTTGCGCAAGGCGGCGATGGAGAGCACCGCCGGCATCTGCACCGGTGCATCGGACAACCCTGGGGATACGTGCAACCTGATCCGCCGGGAATCACTGCGGGCGGCATCCTGGATCGCCAGCCGGGCGACCTGCTCGGCGTTGCATTGCACGCCATCGTCGAACGACAGGCTACCTTCTACCCGCGCCAGCAGCAGCAACTGTTCGAGCGTGCGATGCATGCGGTCGGTGCCCTCCTCGGCCCGGGCCAGGGATTGGTCGCGGGCGGCGCCCTCGGTCATGCGCGCCACTTGCAGGTGCGTCTTGATCGCGGTCAGCGGGCTGCGCAGCTCGTGGGCGGCGTCGCCGGTCAGCCGTCGCTCGCGCTCGATGGTCTTGCCGATGCGCTGGAACAGCTGGTTCTGGGTCTCCAGCAGCGGTCGTAATTCGCTGGGCAGTGGATGGATCTGCAAGGGCTCCAGGGAATCGGCGCTACGCCGCATCAGCGCATCGCGCATGCGATTGAGCGGCGCCAGGCCCTGGCCGATGCCCAGCCACAACAGGCACAGGCAACCAAGCAATGCCACGCCCACCGGCACCGAGGCGGCCAGCAGTATCGACATGTTCAGGGCTTCGCGTTCGATCTGGCGGTCGGCGGTGGTGATGCGCAAGTCACCCCGGGCCAGGGTGAAGCTGCGCCAGGGCGCGCCATCGATCATCTGGTCGTGGAAGCCCATTTTCTCGGCTTCCAGGGTTTGCTCTGGGGTGCCGTGGCTGCGGGCCAGAATCTCGCCGCGCAAGGAGCTGACCTGACAGGCCATGCCGCCAGGAATGCTCAATTGCTCGGAACTCAAATGCGTGCCGTCGCCCTTGCTGGGCAGCGGCGGCATCTGTTCCAGCAACCCGGCAACCATCCGCGCCGAGGCCACCAGGCGCTGGTCGAGGGAGAACATCATCTGGTTGCGCAGGTCACTGAGCATCCACGCCGCGGCCAGGGCCCAGATCAGGGCAAAAGCCGCGCCGAGGGTCAGGCTCAGGCGCAGTCGCAGGCTCATCACTTGGAGGACTCTCCACCTTCGGCCGGCCCCAGGCGATAGCCCAGGCCCCGCACAGTCTCGACAATCCCGTTGCCCAACTTGCGCCGCAGGTGATGGATATGGACGTTGAGGGCGTTGCTTTCCAATTCGTCGTTGAAGCCGTAGACGCTGTCCTTGAGTTGTTCGGTGGACAGCACCCGGCCGCGACTGTGCAGCAGCGCCTGCAACAGCGATTGCTCGCGCCGGGACAGATCCACCGGCTGGCCGTCCAGGGTGGTTTCCCGACTGCTGGGGTCGTAGGTCAGGCGACCGTGCTCGATCAGGTTGACGCTGCGCCCCGCCACGCGCCGCAGCAACGTGTGCAGGCGCGCCGCAAGCTCGCGCAGGTCGAAGGGTTTGAGCAGGTAGTCATCGGCGCCGGCCTGCAAGCCGTCGACCCGGTCGGTTACCGAGTCTCGGGCAGTGAGGATCAGCACCGGCGTCTGCATCCCCTGCTGACGCAGTTGCCTGAGCAGCTTGAGACCGTCCTCGTCGGGCAATCCCAGATCCAGCACCATGACGTCGAATTCCGCCACCCCGACCATCGCCCGCGCCGCCGATGCGGTGGCGACGTGCTCGACAGTCAGGCCCTGCGCCGTAAGGCCGGCAACGATCCCGCTGGCAATCAACTCATCGTCTTCGCAGACCAGTACGCGCATGGTAAGCCCCGTGGAAAAAGGTACATTAGGCCGCCGGCCGATTAAGCCGACATTATGCGACGAGTACGGCCAACATGGGCGATCATTGCTGCCTGCCGGTCGTCGCCGGGTTAATCGACGGTTAATCGCCAGCCGCCATTGTGTTTTCCACTTGCTTCGTTCTAAGGCTTTATCCATGCGTCGATTGTTTTTGCTGTGGCTGTTCCTGATCTCGGGCCTGGCCCAGGCCGCCAATCCCTTCGAAACCAAACCCGATTTCCTGCCGGTGGAAAAGGCGTTCGTGTTTACCTCCGAACGCCTGGACTCCGGTGAAACCCAGCTGTTCTGGCAGATCGCCGATGGGTACTACTTGTATCAGCAGCGGCTCAAGTTCGATGGCCTGGCCGAGGCGCAAAAACCCAAGCTGCCGGAGGGTGAAGCCCACAGCGATGAGTTTTTCGGCGACCAGCAGGTCTATCGCCAGGCGCTGGAGCTGAAGATTCCGGCCGGTGCCACGGGCAAGATCAAGGTCGGCTTCCAGGGCTGCGCCGACGCCGGCCTGTGCTATCCACCCCAGACCCAAGTGGTCGACCTGGGTGGCAGCGCACCGGTGGCGGCCAGCGGCGAGGCGCCGGACCAGGCCCTGGCCAGCGGCCTGCAACAACGGGCCTCGGGCTGGAGCCTGCTGGTGTTCTTCGGCTTGGGCCTGCTGCTGGCGTTCACCCCCTGTTCGCTGCCAATGCTGCCGATCCTGGCCGGGCTGGTGGTGGGCAGCGGCGCCGGGCCGAGACGCGGCCTGGCCTTGGCCGGCAGCTACGTGATCAGCATGGCCCTGGTGTACGCCGCCATGGGCGTGCTCGCCGCGCTGCTGGGCGCCAACCTCCAGGCGCTGCTGCAACAACCGTGGCTGCTGGGCAGCTTCGCGGCGGTATTCGTGTTGCTGGCGCTGCCCATGTTCGGCTTCTTCGAATTGCAATTGCCGGCCGCCCTGCGTGACCGCCTGGAAAACGCCGGACGCCAGCGCCGCGGCGGCAGCCTGGTGGGTGCCGGGATCCTCGGGGCGCTGTCCGGCCTGTTGGTGGGCCCGTGCATGACCGCGCCGCTGGCCGGCGCGCTGCTGTACATCGCCCAGAGCGGCAATGCGCTGCACGGCGGGCTGATCCTGTTCACCATGGGCATCGGCATGGGCCTGCCACTGTTGCTGTTGGTGACCGTGGGCAACCGCTTCCTGCCCAAGCCCGGCGCCTGGATGAACCTGCTCAAGGGCGTGTTCGGCTTCCTGTTCCTGGGCACCGCGCTGCTGATGATTCGCCCGATCATCGACGGTTCGTTGTGGGTCGGCCTGTGGGGCGTGCTGTTGTTGATCGCCGCCTACAGCGCCTGGCGCCAGACCGAAGGGTTCGGCCGCATCGCCTATGTCTGCGGCAGCGCTTCGTTGCTGTTCGGCCTGTGGGGCAGCCTGCTGGTAATTGGCGCCGCGGGCGGCGGCGATGATTTCTTCCAGCCCCTGAAGGTCTACGCCGGCACCGAGGGCCGCGCGACCGTCAGTGCCCACGATGCGTTCATCACGGTCAGCGAGCCCACCGCCCTGCAGCGGGAACTGGACGCCGCCAAGGCCCAGGGCCAGTGGGTGCTGCTGGACTACTACGCCGACTGGTGCGTGTCCTGCAAGATCATGGAAAAACAGGTCTTCGGTCGCCGCGAAGTGCTCGACGCCCTGAACGGTGTGCGCCTGCTGCGCCTGGACGTCACCGCCGACAGCCCCTCCAGCCGGGAACTGCTGGGCCGTTATCAAGTGCCGGGGCCGCCGAGCCTGCTGTGGATCGGCGCCGACGGTGAAGAACGCCGCAGCCAGCGGATCACCGGGGAAGTCGACGCCAAGGCGTTCCTGGAGCGCTGGAACCTCACCCGGGACGCGCGCTGATGCTGACGTTCACCTTGGGCACCTTTGCCATCGCCCTCAACCACCTGTTGCTCATCAGCGCCCTGGCGCTGGCGACCTTCGTGGGCTGGCGGGTGGCCAAGCGTGGGGGCGAAAACCCCGAGTCGGTACTGTTCGTGCTGTTTCTACTGGGCCTGCTGGCCGCACGGGTCGGCTTCGTCGTCGCCTATTGGCAACATTACCGGGACGACCCGTGGCAGATCGTCGACCTGCGCGACGGTGGCTTCCTGGCCTGGCCGGGCATCGTGGCGCTGCTGATTGCCGCCTTGTTGTGGGCACGACGCCGTCCGCCCCTGCGCCGACCATTGGGCTTCGGCGTCGGCAGCGGCTTGCTGTTCTGGCTGGTGGCGACCCTGTCGTTGACGATTTATGAACAAGGCACCCGGCTGCCAGACATCACCCTGCGCACCGCCGACGGCGAGACCGTGAAACTCACCGATTACCAGGGCGGCCCCCTGGTGATCAATCTATGGGCCACCTGGTGCCCGCCCTGCCGGCGTGAAATGCCGGTGCTCGAAGAAGCCCAGCAACAGCGTCCGGACCTGACCTTCCTGTTCGTCAATCAGGCCGAAAGCATGCAAAGCGTCAGCACCTACCTCGCCACCCAAGGCCTGAGCCTGGACAACGTGTTGTTCGATGGCAGCGGCCGCCTCGGCCAGGCTGTCGGCTCCATGGCCCTGCCGACCACCCTGTTCTACAGCGCCGATGGCCGCCTGCTGGGCAGCCACCTGGGGGAATTGTCGGAAGCGAGCCTGGCTCGCGCCCTGGAAAACTTCGAAACGCCGGACTCGTCCACAACGCCTCACTCCGCCACAAGGAAAACGCCATGCCCCGCCTCCGCCACCTGCTGACCCTGGCCGTCGCCACCGCACTGTCGCAGGCCCCGCTGCTCCAGGCCGAAGAATTGCCTGCAGCGATCAAGAAGATCGAAGCCAAGGGCGCGAAAATCATCGGCACCTTCGACGCGCCGGACGGCTTGCGCGGTTACGCGGCGCAATACCAGAACCGTGGCATGGCGCTGTACCTGACCCCGGATGGGCAACACGTCCTGCTGGGCAACCTGTACGACGCCGACGGCAAGGACCTGAGCGCCGAGCCACTGCAAAAACTGGTTTATGCACCGATGGCCAAGGCCATCTGGGCGAAGATGGAGGGCAGCAACTGGATCGCCGACGGCAACAAGGACGCACCGCGCACGGTGTACCTGTTCAGCGACCCGAACTGCCCGTACTGCAACATGTTCTGGGAACAGGCTCGGCCCTGGGTCAAGGCCGGCAAGGTGCAGTTGCGCCACATCATGGTGGGCATCATCCGCGAAGACAGCCCAGGTAAATCCGCCGCCTTGCTGGCGGCCAAGGACCCGGAAAAAGCCCTGGCCGAGCATGAAAAGGCCGGCAAGGGCAGCCCGCTCAAACCGCTCAAGGACATACCGCCGGCCATCCAGGCAAAACTGGACGCCAACCAGCAGTTGATGGACGAACTGGAACTGTCCGCCACCCCGGCGATTTTCTATCTGGATGAAAAAGGCGAGCTGCAACAGCAGCAAGGCGCACCGTCGCCGGACAAGCTGGTGAAAATTCTCGGGCCGAAGTAAAGCCCTGGACAAACACCTGTGGCGAGGGGATTTATCCCCGCTGGGGCGCGAAGCGGCCCCAATGCTGTCGACTTGGTTTGTCAGGTTCACCGAGGTGTCAGGTTTCAGGGCTGCTTCGCAGCCTAACGGGGATAAATCCCCTCGCCACAATTTCAGTGCTTGCGCGTCAGGAACTCCAGCAACGCCCCGGTCACGAATTCCGGATTCTCCAGATTGGAAATATGCCCCGCCTCCGGAATCGACACATGGGGGCAACCGATCAGCTCGGCCATTTCCAGCGACTCGGACGGCGGACGCGGTTTGTCCTGGTCGCCGCACATCACCACTGTGCCCTTGGCATCCAGCGCATGCAGGCGCGGCAAGATATCGTCCCGACCGAAAATGATCCGCCCCAGCGGTACGATGCTGGCGCGTAGGCGATCGGTTGGCAACGCGGCCAATGTGGCGCGAAACTGCTGGTAGAGCGACGATTGCGGGTCGATACCCGGTCGGAAGAAGATCGGCACGATGATGTCCAGCAACGGCTCGGGAATGCTGCCGCTGGCTTCGATCTTGTCGAACAGTGAAAAGTAGTACTGACGGGTCTGTTCTGGCTCGACGCCCACGTAAGTGTCCATCAGCACCAGCGACTGGATCCGCGTGGGCGCCGCCAGCGCCAGCCGCGTCCCCCACATCCCGCCCACTGAAAGCCCCACCAGGTGGAAGCAGTCGATGCTCAAGTCATCCAGCAGCTCCATCATCTGGCGGGCCAGATCGTTCAGCGAACTCATGCCCTCCGGCATTTGCCCCGACTGGCCATGGCCCCAAAGGTCCGGAGCGATCACTCGGTAATGCCTGGACAACACCTCGATCTGCGGCGCCCACATGGCGTGGTCCCACAGATAGCTGCCGCCCAGCAGCACCACCGGGCCCTGACCCTGGTCCAGGTAGTAAAGGGGTTGTCCGTCGATCATTGCAATTGGCATCGAGAAACTCCTTGTCTGAATGTGCAAAGCCCCGGCAGCCTGACCCGATAAACGGCCAATCGTCAATCGCCACAGCTATCTCTGCCTGAACGGACCTGTAAAGTCTGACAGTAGATTTGCCGCAGCGCCGGCGATAGCTTGGACACTCGGAACGACAGCGGATGGAGAATCCTCATGACTAAAGCTGAGCTTCAAGCGTTCGCCCAAGAGCAAGTTGATCTCCTGAAGCCCAAGGCTGCCAACACGGACAAACCGTCCGGCCAGCGAGCCAAGGGGAAACTGCAATTCTTCGAGGCGATTCTGGCCGCGTATGACAACTCCCAGACCCCGGAACAGTTCGGTTTGCTGGATGCGGTCAATGACAGCCTCCAGAAGATTGGCGCATTTGCTTCCGGCGTGACCTTTTTCAGTAAACCGGAAGAATGTTGCAAAAAATAAAGTCATCGCAAGCAAGCTCGCACAGAAGATTCGCGTCGTACACAAACCACTGTGGGAGCGAGCTCGCTCGCGATGAGGTCTTCATAGACGCCGCAAAACTACATTCCTTCCAACTCCGCCATCAAATCATTCAACCGATCTACCTTCTCCTCGGTGATCTCGCTGGCCGCCAGCCCATCGATGTAGTCGGCCAGTTCCTGCACCGTGCTGCATTCGAACATCGCCCGCAGCGGTACGTTGCGTTGCAGGGCCTTTTGCACCCGTGAGGCGATTTGCGTCGCCAGCAAGGAATGCCCACCCAGTTCGAAGAAGTTGTCCCGCACCCCCACCCGCTCGACTTTCAGCACCTGGGCCCAGATGTCTGCCAGGGTCTGCTCCAGTTCATTGCCGGGGGCTTGGTAGTCCTGGCTTTGCAACTGGCCGATCTCCAGGGCCGGCAAGGCCTTGCGGTCGAGCTTGCCGTTGGCGTTGAGCGGCAGGCGCTCGAGCCACAGCCAGTGCAGCGGCACCATGTATTCCGGCAATTCGGCCCGCAGGCGCTGCTTGATGCGTTCCAGGCGTTCGGCGGGTTTGAGCGCCGAGTCGGTGGCAACGAGATAGCCCACCAGATGTTTGCCATTGACGCCCTCCTGCACACCCACCGCCCCATCACGCACTTCCGGCTGTTCATGCAAGCGCGCCTCGATTTCACCCAGCTCGATGCGGTAGCCGCGGATCTTCACCTGATGGTCGATGCGCCCGACGTACTCCAACACCCCATCGCTGCGCCGCCGCGCCAGGTCGCCGGTACGGTACAGCCGCTCCCCCGGCGCGCCGAATGGGTTGGGCACAAAGACCGGGGCAGTACGCAGGGGATCGCTGACATAACCACGCCCGACCCCGGTGCCCGCCACGCATAGCTCACCCACCGCGCCCAGCGGTACCAGGTCCAGCGCGCCGTCGAGCAGGTACAGACGATTGTTGTCGGTGGGCGTGCCAATCGGCAGATACGTACCACGGGTCGAGGCCAGGTCCACCCGGAAGAACGCCACGTCGTCGGAACACTCCGCCGGGCCGTAGGCGTTGACCAGACCGATGTCCGGGTAACGCAACAACCACTGGTGGGCCAGTTCCGGCGGCATCGCTTCGCCGGTGGGCAGCATCCAGCGCAAGCCGTCCAGACCGATGCGTTCCTGGGCAAGCATGCCCTGGATCAGCGACGGCACGCTTTCCAGCACGGTGATGCCCTGCTGCTGCACATGCTCCAGCAGCCCTTGCGGGTCGTGGGCAATGGCGTTGGGCACGATGTCGACCCGGGCACCGAACAACGGCGCGGCCAGGAACTGCCAGACCGAAATATCGAAGCTCTGGGACGCCGTCTGGGCAATCACATCCACCTCGCTCAGCGCCAGGTACGGCACTTTGCTCAGTTGGTTATTGAGCATCCCTCGCTGCTCCACCATCACGCCTTTGGGTAGGCCGGTGGAACCGGAGGTGTAGATCACGTAGGCGAGGTTATCCGGCCCGCTGTAGACCCCTGGGTTTTCCAGCGAAAGAGCGCTGGCCTGGACGGCTTCCCACACCAGCAACTTCGGTCGTCCGGAGCAGGCGAACTCGTCCAGCAACGCCTGCGCCTGGGCCTGGCAGGCCTGGGTGCAAACCAGTAACGGCGTGCGACTCAATTCGATGATACGGCCCAGGCGCTGGCTCGGCAGGCCGGGATCCAGCGGCAGGTAGCCGGCACCGGCCTTGAAGCTGCCGATGATCATACCCAGCAGCTCGGCATCCCGTTCGGCCAGCAGCGCTACGGGCTGATCCAGGCCGACACCGGCAGCGATCAGGGCGTGGCCGAGGCGGTTGCTGCGTGCATTCAGCTCGGCGTAGCTGTAGCTCGTGTCCAGGCAACTGACCGCAGGGCGGTGGGGATGAGCCGCGACCCGCGCCTCGAACAGCTCGACGTAGCTCTGTTCCAACGGATAGGCATGTTCGCTCTGGTTGCAGCCTTCAATCAGGAAATCCTGCTCTTGGGCACCGATCAGCGGCAACTCGCTCATGTCACCGTGCAAGCCCTCCATCAGCGCCAGCAGCAGCCGCTTGAACTCACTCAGCAAGCCCTGGACGGTGGCTTCATCGAAGTAGCGCTGGTCGTAGGAAAGGTGCAGCCCCAGGTCATCGCCCGGGTAGCAGACCGCCGTCAGCGGGAAGTTGGTGTGGGTGCGGCCCGAGTCCGAAGTGGCGTTGAGGCTTTGGGCGCGGTCCAGCACCGAGACCTCCACGGGCGCATTCTCGAACACGAACAAACTGTCGAACAGCGGCTGGCCCTTGGGCAGTTCGCTGGCCTCCTGGATGCTCACCAGCGGCAGATATTCGTATTCGCGCAGTTGCATATTGTGGTCCAGCAAATCGCTGAGCCACTGGCGCACGCTGCAACGCTGATGGTCCTCGGGCATCTGCACGCGCAAAGCGATGCTATTGATGAACAGCCCCACAGTGCGTTGCATCTGCGGCAGTTCCACCGGGCGCCCGGCCA
This sequence comes from Pseudomonas sp. NFACC51, assembly GCF_900103575.1. Lineage (NCBI taxonomy): Bacteria > Pseudomonadati > Pseudomonadota > Gammaproteobacteria > Pseudomonadales > Pseudomonadaceae > Pseudomonas > Pseudomonas sp. NFACC51. The sequence goes on from NZ_FMXH01000008.1 coordinate 29,903, forward strand.
CGGTGACGCCGAACAGCACGTCGCGGTCGCCGCTGACCCGCCGCAGCACCAGGGCCCACGCCGCTTGGGCGAAGGTGTTGACCGTCAGTTGATGGGCCTGGGCCAGTTCCCGCAGCCGTGCGCCGTCCCGGGCATCGAGACGGGTGTAGCAGTCGCCGACGATCATGCCGCCGCTGTCACCGGCGTGCTCGCGCAGGAACGGCCGGTCGCCAGGGATCGGCGTGGTCCGCTCGAAGCCTTGCAGGTTGTGCTTCCACCACTGGCGGGCTTCGGCCAGGCTCTGGCGCTGCAACCAGCCGATGTAGTCGCGATAGCGCGGCGGCACGGTCAACTGCGGTTCGCGGTTTTCACCCAGGGCGGTGTAGATCTCGAAGAAGTCGTCCATCAGCAGCGAACGGCACCACGCATCGATGAGAATGTGGTGGTTACTCATCATGAACCAGTAGCGTGCCGCGCCGACCCGAATCAGCCGCAGATGGAATGGCGCCTGGTTCAACAGATCGAAACCGGCCTCTCGCTCGTTCTTGAGCAGTGCCTGGAGCTTGGCTTCCTGGGCGTCTTCGGGCACCTCGGACCAGTCGAGATAATCCACCGGCGTACTGCCGGGCCGGTGGATAATTTGCAGCATGTCTTCGCCAACGTTCCAGCAGAACGACGCGCGCAAGGCTTCGTGACGGGCGATAACCGCCTGCCAGGCCTGGGCAAAACGCTGCGGGTCCAGTTCGCTGTTGATGCGGTAGCGATCCTGCATGTAGTACAGGCCCGTGCCCGGTTCCAGCAAGGTGTGCAGCAGCATGCCTTCCTGCATCGGCGTCAGCGGGTAGACGTCTTCGATCTGCGCGGCGGGCACCGGCAGGCTGTCGAGCTGGCCCTGGGTCAGCTTCGCCAAGGGGAAGTCCGATGGTGTCAGGCCGCCCGCCTCGTCTGTCAGGCAGTGCTCGATCAGGCGTTGCAACTCATCGAGGTAGGCATCGGCCAGGGTCGCGATGGCCTGACGATCATGCCGTTCGCGGCTGAACGTCCAGCGCAGCACCAACTCGCCACCGCTGACCTGGCTGTCGATACTCAGCTCATTGGGCAGCGGCGCATCGGGATCGTGGATCGCCCCCAACGGCGCCTCCAGCGGCTGGAACAGCGCATCATGACCCAAGGTCTGGTCGAGCTGGCCCAGGTAGTTGAAGGTGATCGCCGCATGCGGCAGGTTGGCCATCGTCTGGCGAGTCGCGGCGTCGGCCAGGTAGCGCAATACGCCATGACCGAGGCCCTTGTGGGGCACTGCGCGCAATTGTTCCTTGATGGCCTTGATAGACGCTCCGAAGTCTTCGGCCGCTGGGCTCAGGCGCACGGGATAGACACTGGTGAACCAGCCGACGGTGCGGGTCAGGTCAATGTCGTCGAACAGCGCTTCGCGGCCGTGGCCTTCAAGCTGGACCAGGGCCGAGGCATGGCCGCTCCAGCGGCACAGCACACGGGCCAGGGCGGTAAGCAGCAGGTCGTTGACTTGGGTGCGGTAGGCGCTCGGCGCCTGTTGCAACAGTTGCCGGGTGCGCCCGGCGTCGAGGCGCACGCTGACGGTTTCAGCATGACGTTCCAGGAGCCCGCCCTCGGGATTTGCGCACGGCAGCGGCACCTGCGTGCCGCTCAACTGTGCTTGCCACCACGCCAGTTCTTCGCGCAGAGATTCGCTGCCGGCGTAAGCCTGCAAGCGCGCGGCCCAGTCCCGCATTGGGCTGGTCTTGGCTGACAATTGCGCTGCCTGCCCGATGGCGAGCGGGCGGTAGACGGTTTGCAAATCGTCCATCAACACCCGCCACGACACACCGTCGACCACCAGGTGATGGATGACGATCAGCAACCGTTGCTGGCCGTCGGGGAACTGCGCCAGCACTGCGCGCAGCAATGGCCCGGTGGCCAGATTGAAACGGCTCTGCGTCTCGGCAAACAACGCTTCGCAATCCTGCGCGGTGTCCACGGACACGTGCCGCAACAGCGCCGCGTCAGACAACGGCTGGTGCTCGGCCTGCCAGTGCCCGGTGCTTTCGTCGAAGCCCAGGCGCAAGGCATCATGGTGCTGGAGGAGGCTGCGCAGTGCCTGTTCCAGCGGTTGCGGCGCCAGGGCCGTAGTCGGCTCCAGCACCAGCGCCTGATTCCAGTGATGCCGGTTGGGGATCGGGCGCTCGAAGAACCAGTGCTGGATCGGCGTCAGCCCGGACTCACCCTGCAACAGGCCCTGCTCGGCAAGCACCTGCTGGCTGCGCGTGGCAACCGCGGCCAAAGTCTGCACGGTCTGGTGCTGGAACAAGTCCCGGGGGGTGAAATGAATGCCCTGCTGCCGAGCGCGGCTGACCACCTGGATGGACAGGATCGAATCGCCGCCCAGCTCGAAGAAATTATCGTTGAGGCCCACCTGCGTCACGTTCAGCACGTCGCACCAGATCGCCGCCAAGGTCTGTTCCAGGGCATTGCTCGGCGCCACGTAGTGTTGGCGATTGAGTTCGGGATCGGGCATCGGCAAGGCGCGGCGGTCGAGCTTGCCGTTGGCGGTCAGCGGCATGCTCGCCAGCAGGATCAGGTGCGTGGGCACCATGTAGTCCGGCAACTGGGCCTTGAGGTGGTTTTTCAAGGCGTCGCGCAGGGCCGCTTGTCGCCCGTCGTCCTGGCTGGCGACGTCGCTCACCAGATAGCCGGCCAGTTGCTTGCCCCCCGGCGTGTCGAGGGCCAGTACCACGGCCTCGCGCACCGCGTCATGTTCCAGCAAACGGGTTTCGATTTCCCCCAGCTCGATACGGAAGCCGCGGATTTTCACCTGATGGTCGATCCGTCCCAGGTACTCCACCAGCCCATCGGCACGCTGGCGCACCAGGTCGCCGGTGCGATACAGGCGCCCACCGTCGGTGGCGAACGGGTCGGCGACGAAACGCTCGGCGGTCATCCCCGGACGCTGGTGATAACCCTGGGCCAGACCGGCGCCACCCACATACAACTCACCGGTGGCGCCTGGCGGCACCAACGCCAGGTCGGCGTCGAGGATGTACGCCATGCGGGCGCCAATCACGCTGCCAATCGGCACACTGGCCGCGCCCTCCTCCAATTGCTCGGGGGCCAGGCTCGCCAGAGGCATGACCACGGTTTCGGTCGGACCATAGGCATTGAAGAACAGGCTCGGGTTGAACGCCGCGCGAATGCGCTGCAAATGCTCGCCCGTCAGGGCTTCGCCACCGGTGATGCACATGCGCACCGGCAGGGTCTGTCCCTGGGTCGCCAGCCACTGCGCCAGCTGGCTGCCGTAGCTGGGGGTGAAGCCAAGAATGTTGATGCGATGCTGGCGAATCAGCCCGCAGATTTCCTCGGCGTCCCATTGGCCCTGGGCCCGCAGCACCACGTGGGCGCCACTGAGCAATGGCACCAGCAGACGTTCAGTGGCCGCATCGAAGTTGATGGAATAGAAATGCAGCTCGCAATCGTCCGGGCGCATGCCGAAACGCTGGATCACTGCCTGGCAATGCATGGCGATTTCACCATGGGACACCACCACGCCCTTGGGCTTGCCGGTGGAGCCGGAGGTGTAGATCAGGTAGGCCTGGTGTTGCGGCAGGTTGATCAGCGGCAGCGCGTGATCCGGGTACTGCGCCAAGGCCGGCGAATCATCTTCCAGGCACCAGCAGCCCACGCCGTCGGGCAATGCACCGAGGGCCTGGAGCATCGCCCGGTCGCTGAGCAACAGGCTGATGCCACTGTCTTCGATCATGTAGTGCAGGCGATCCAGCGGGTATTCCGGATCCAGCGGCACATAGGCACCGCCGGCCTTGAGAATCGCCAGCAGGCCAATGACCATTTCCAGCGAACGCTCCAGGGCCAGGCCCACCCGCACCTGCGGCCCGACGCCCCGCTCGCGCAGCATCCAGGCCAGACGATTGGCACTGCTGTCCAGTTGCGCATACGTCAGGGTCTGCCCGGCAAAAGTCAGGGCCGGCGCATCGGGACGCATCCGCGCCTGTTCGTCGAACAACTCATGGAGGCATCGATCCAGGCGATGCTCACCAGCCTCGACACCCAGGCTGTCGAGCAGTTGTTGCTGCTCGCGGGTGTCCAGCAACGGCAGTTCGCTCAGGCGTCGGGCCGGATCGTCCAGCAACGCTTCCAGCAGATTGCGCCAGTGCCCGGCCATGCGCGCGATGCGCGGTTCGTCGAACAGGTCGGTGCTGTAGGTCAGGCAGCAACCCAGGCGTTGGTCCAGGTCGGTGACTTCCAGGTTGAGGTCGAACTTGGTGGCCCGGGCGTCGTTGACCAGGTATTCCACCGTCATGCCGGCCAACGTGCGACTCTGCTGGAACTCCCAGCGCTGCACGTTGCACATCACCTGGAACAGCGGGTTGTAAGCCGCACTGCGCGGCGGTTGCAGGGCTTCCACCAGATGATCGAATGGCAAATCCTGGTGGGACTGGCCTTCGATGACGGTGTGGCGCACCTGTTCGAACAGCTCGCCCACCGACATCTGCCCGTCGAGCTGGCAACGCAACACTTGGGTGTTGAGGAACGCACCGATCAGCCCTTCGCTTTCCGGGCGGATGCGGTTCGCCACCGGCGCGCCGATGCGCAGGTCGGTCTGGCCGCTGTAGCGGTAGAGCAACACGGCCAGGGCGGCGGTCATGGTCATGAACAGGGTAAGGCCCTGTTGCGCGTTGAAGGCGCGGACCCGCGCCGCCAAATCATCGCTGAGGTCAAAACGGAACAGTTCACCGCGATGGCTTTGCACCGACGGACGCGGGCGATCGCCGGGCAGCTCCAGCAGCGGATGTTCGCGACCCAGTTGCGTGGTCCAGTAGTCCAACTGCCGTTGACGCTCGCCGGACTCCAACCACTGACGCTGCCAGACGCTGTAGTCCAGGTACTGCACCGGCAAGGGTTCCAGGGGCGATTCGCGATCGTCGATAAAGGCTTCGTACAGCGCGCTCAGTTCACGGGCGAAAATGTCCATCGCCCAACCTTCGGTGACGATGTGGTGCAGCGTCAGCACAAAGTAATGCTCATGCTCGGCGGTCTTGACCAGACAGGCCCGCAGCAGCGGCCCGGTTTCCAGGTCGAAGGGCTGGTGCGCCTCGCTGTCGGCCAGTTGCTGCACCCGCTGTTCGCGGACATCAAAGGCCAGCATCGAGAAGTCCTTCCAGTCCATGCGCAGGCCCGTCTCGCCGTGCACCTGCTGGTGGGCCACGCCGTCAACGCTCGGGAACGTGGTGCGCAGGGTTTCGTGGCGCAGGATCAACGCCTGCAAGGCCGCCTCGAAGCGCCCGACATCCAGCACCCCGCGCAGGCGCGCCATGCCACCGACGTTGTAGGCCGGGCTGTCCGGCTCCATCTGCCAGAGGAACCACATGCGCTGCTGGGAGTAGGACAGCGGCACCGGTTGGCTGCGGTCAACCTTCTCGATCGGTGGCTGGCGGTTGGCCTGGCCGCTGGCCTGGATCAAGCGCACCTGTTCGGCGAAGGCCCCCAGCTCACTGGCCTCGAACAAAGTGCGCAGCGGCAGTTCGACATCGCAGGTTTGGCGGGTGCGGGAAATGATCTGGGTCGCCAGCAGCGAATGACCGCCCAGGGCAAAGAAATCGTCCCGCAGGCCAATGCGCGCAAGGCCCAGCACCTCGCGCCAGATGCCGGCGATTTGTTGCTCGAGGACGCTGGCCGGCTCGACGTGCTCACGCACCTGCCATTGCGGTTCGGGCAAGGCGCGGCGGTCGAGTTTGCCGCTCGGGCTCAAAGGCATGACGTCCAGGCGCAGCAGTTGGGCGGGCACCATGTAATCCGGCAGTTCGGCGGCCAGGGCGGCCTTGAGCCGGGTGTTCAATTCATCCTGGCCTTGGGCGACCTCCGGCGCGGTGTAATAACCGATCAACTGCGGGCCGGCCGAGGTGTCGCGCACCAGCACCGCCACTTGGGCGACGCCGTCCTGGGCCAGCAGGCGCGCTTCGATTTCCTGCGGCTCGACCCGGAAGCCGCGCAGCTTGACCTGCTGGTCGAGGCGGCCGAGGTATTCGATCACGCCGTCGGCGTTCCAACGCGCACGGTCACCGGTACGGTATAACCGCGCACCGGCCTGTCCCAATGGGTCGGCAACAAAACGCTCGGCACTCAGGCCCGGACGCCCGAGGTAACCCCGGGCCAGGCCCAGGCCGCCAATGCACAGCTCGCCTGGCACGCCGGCCGGCACGGGATTGAGGTTGCTGTCGAGTACCCGGCACAGGACGTTGCCCAAGGGCCGGCCGATTGGCGAGCGCTCACCATCGGCCTCGGTGCAATGCCAATGGGTGACGTTGATCGCGGTTTCGGTCGGACCGTAGCGGTTGTGTAATTGCACCGACGGCAGTTGCGCCAACACCCGATTGCGCAGTTCGGCGGGCAAGGCCTCGCCACCAGAGAACAGCCGGCGCAGGCTGCTGCAGCGGGCGCTCAGCGGCTCTTCGATAAACAGGCTGAGCAGCGGCGGTACGAAGTGCAGCGTGGTGACGCCAAACTGCTGCACCAACTGGGCGATGCGGTGCGGGTCACGGTGCTCGCCGGGGCCGGCCAGGACCAGTTGACTGCCGGTGATCAGCGGCCAGAAGCACTCCCAGACCGACACGTCGAAACTGATGGGGGCCTTTTGCATCAGCACATCGGTGGCATCCAGCCCATAGGTCGCTTGCATCCATTGCAGGCGCTCGGCCAGGGCCGCATGGGTGTTGCCGACGCCTTTGGGCTGGCCGGTGGAGCCGGAGGTGTAGATCACGTAGGCCAGGTGGTCGCCGTGCAGGTGCAGGCCCGGCGGGTTGCTCGGCCATTGTTCCAGGTGCAGGGCGTCCATGGCGATGACACTGACGCCGTCGCAGGCGGGTAAACGCTCCAGCAACGCGGTCTGGGTCAGCAGCAGGTCGACGTCGCTGTCATGGAGCATGTAGGCTAGGCGTTCGGCCGGGTAGTCCGCATCCAGCGGCACATAGGCACCGCCGGCCTTGATGATGGCCAGCACACCGATGAGCAACTGCGGCGAACGCTCGGCGGCAATCGCTACGCACACGTCCGGGCCCACGCCCTTGTCCCGCAGGTAGTGGGCCAGGCGATTGGCCTGGGCGTGCAGCTCGGCATAATCGAGTTGACCACCGTCCCAGCGCAGGGCGATCCGTTGCGGCGTGCTGCGGGCCTGCTCGTTCAACAGCTCCGGCAGCCATTGGCTGGCCGACGCACACGGGGCCGCGCTCCACTGCTGCTGTTGGCTGTGTTCATCGACGGTCAATAACGGTACATCGCCGATGGCTTGCTGCGGATCGGCACAGACCGCCCGTAACAGATTGCAGTAATGCGTTGCCAACCGCTCGATGGTCGCCGCCTCGAACAGTTCGTCGGCGTAGTCGAACGACAGGGTCAACCGGCCATTGCGATCTTCTTCGCTGTGCAATTGCAGGTCGAACTTGGCTTCGCGGCTGTGCCACGACAATTCCTCGGCCAGCAGCCCCGGCAGACGGCGCAAGGCACCCAGGTCACGCTGCTGGTGGTTGAACATCACTTGGAACAGGCCTTGCTCGCGCGCCTCGGGAAACGCTTCGAGCAGTTGTTCGAATGGCAAGTCCTGGTGGGCCTGGGCCCCGAGCGTAGCTTCCCGGGCCTGGGCCAGCAGCGCGGCGAACGGTTGACGGGAATCGACCTGCCCGCGCAGCACCTGGGTGTTGATGAAGAAGCCGATCAGCCCCTGGGTTTCCAGGCGCGGACGGTTGGCGTTGGGCACGCCGATGCGAATGTCGGATTGCCCGGTGTAACGCTGCAACAGCGCCTGGAAGGCTGCTAGCAACAGCATGAACGGCGTCGCGTCATGGGCCTGGGCCACGTGGCGCAGGGCCTCGCCGAGGTCCTTGTCCAGGCGCAGGCTGTGCCGCGCGGCGCTGCGCTGGCGTTGCGCGCTGCGTGGGTGATCCGTGCCCAGCACCAGGGCCGATTGTTCAGCGCCCAGTTGCTGCTTCCAGTAGCTCAGTTGGCGCTCGGCCTCGCCCTGGGCGAGCCATTGGCGTTGCCAACTGCCGTAGTCGGCGTATTGCAACGGCAATGGCGCCAGTTCAGCAACCTGGCCTTGGGAGGCGGCGGCGTACAAGCGGGAGAATTCTTCGATCAAGACACTCATCGACCAGCCGTCGGCGATGATGTGGTGCAACGTCACCAGCAGTTGGTGATCATCCTCGTCGAGGCGCAACAGGGTGACCCGCAGCAGCGGCCCTTTCTCCAGATCGAACGGCGTGGCCGCTTCGTCTTCTCGAACCTGCCGCGCCCGGGCTTCGCGCGAGTCGGCAGGCAGGTCGCCGAGGTCGATGACATGCAGCTTGAATTCCCCTGCTGGATCGACCTGTTGCAGGGCCACGCCATCGCGCTCCAGGAACCGCGTGCGCAGGGACTCATGACGCTCGATCAGTTGTTGGAAACTGGTGCGCAACGCGTCTTCGTCCAGCTCGCCGCGCAGGCGCAAGGCGCCGGGAATATTGTAGGCATGGCTCGTCGGGTCAAGCCGCCAGGTAATCCACAAACGGTTCTGGGCCAGGGATTGCGGCAACGCTTCGTCCCGCGACAATGCGCTGATCGCTCCTTGAGGCTGGCCGCCGTCCTGTTGCTGGTTCGCCACCGCTTCGGCGAACGCGGCCAGGGTCGGGGCTTCGAACAGCAGGCGCAGGTTCAGTTCCAGCCCCAGGATCTCCCGTAGTCGTGCGATCATCTGGGTGGCGGCGATGGAATTACCGCCCAACAGGAAGAAGTGATCGTCAGCCTGGACTTGTTCGACCTGCAGCTGCTCCCGCCAGATTTGGCCGATGAGCGTTTGCAGCTCGGAGGACGGCGCAGACTCATCAGCGTCTTCTACCTCGGCTGACGGGAACTGTGCATAACTGTCCAAGCTGCCGTCGGCCAATCGACTGCGACACGCCGAGCGCTGCAACTTGCCGCTGGAGGTCTTGGGCAACGCGCCGGGATTGAGCAGCGCCACCACGCTCGGGGCTTGCTGGCAGGCCTCGGCCACGGCTTGGCGAATGGCTTTGATCAAGGCTTCGGGCGGCAGGATTTTCTGCACGCTGCGGCTGATTTCCGCAGCGATGCCGATGCCTTCCTCGCCGTTGTCGTTGACCGCGAACGCCGCCACCCGGCCCTTGCGCACCACCTCCACTTCGCGCTCGATGGCTTGCTCGATGTCCTGGGGATAGAGGTTATGCCCGCGCACGATCAGCAGGTCTTTCAGGCGACCGGTGATGAACAGCTCGCCGTCGCGCAGGAAACCCAGGTCGCCGGTACGCAGCCAGGTCCGGCCATCGTGCTGGACAAAGGTCTTGGCGCTGGCTTCGGGGTTGCGCCAATAGCCCAGGGTGATGCTCGGGCCGGCAGCCCAGACTTCACCGACCTGATTGTCGGCCAACGGCTGCGCCGTAGCGGGCTCGACAATCAGCACCGCGTGCCCGGGCTGACTGACACCGCAACTCATCACCGCACTGCCCTGCCCCGGCTCGGCTCGGTTTTGCGCCAGTGCCGCATCATCCACCCGCAGCGAAGGAATGCCGTGGCGGCGTGGCGTGCCAGCGACGAACAGGGTCGCTTCGGCCAGGCCGTAGGAGGCCATGAAATTGTCCGGCGTGAAACCGCACGGGGCGAACTTCTCGGCAAACCGCTCCAGCGTGTCGAGGCGGATCGGCTCGGAACCGGAATAGGCCACGCGCCAGCCGCTCAGGTCGAGACGCTGCAGGGCCGAGTCACTGACCCGTTCGCTGCACAGCCGATAGGCGAAGTCCGGGCCACCGCTGATGGTGCCGCCGTATTCGCTGATCGCTTCGAGCCAACGCAGGGGGCGGGCCAGGAAGTAGGCCGGCGACATCAGTACGCACGGAACGCCGCTGAACACCGGCTGCAGCAAACCGCCGATCAAGCCCATGTCGTGGTACAGCGGTAGCCAACTGACGATGACGTCATCAGGGTTCAGGTCGATGCCAAAGCCATGGCGGATCAGCAACTCGTTTGCCACCAGGTTGCCGTGGCTGACCTGCACACCCTTGGGCAACGCGGTGGAGCCGGAGGTGTATTGCAGGAAGGCAATGTCATCGTCCTGCAGCGTCGGCATCCGCCATTGCCCGGCGCGGGACGGGTCGAGGGTATCGACACACAACACCGGCGGCGCCGATTCGATGGCTTGCAACGGCTCGCGCAGATCACTGCGGGTGAGCAACAGGCGCGGTTCGGCGTCGGCAATGATCGACAGCAAGCGCTCTTGATGATGGCGACGGGTGGACTCCGGCGGATAGGCCGGCACGGCAATCACCCCGGCATAGAGGCAACCAAAGAACGCCGCGACGTAGTCAGGGCCGCTGGGGAACAGCAGCACGGCGCGATCACCCAGCGCGGCCTCGGCCTGCAAAGCGGCGGCGATGGTCCGGGCACGCAAGTCCAGGTCGCGATAACTCAACACCACACCCTGCCCGGGGGTGTCGGCAAGGAAGCGCAGGGCCACCCGGTCCGGCGTCAACGCGGCGCGGCGCTGGAGGGCATGAGCCAGGGTGCTGGGGAGTTCGAACGCGTCGGTCATGGGGGGTTCCTGCCTGAATTCGGCTTGCAAGTTGTCCCCCATGGAACGGATAACCGCGGCAAATAATTAGTCGGGCAGCCGACTCACCGAGGCCTGCTGCGAAGCAGCCAGCTGCCAGACACCGCGGCAATGGGTCGCGGTGCCGAGGCTGGACTTTATTGCATCAATAATTCTTCTTCTCAATTGACAATCATTATCATTAAGCCTAATTTGGCGCTCGATGTGTAGGACGGGTCCGGCATCCGGACGTCCTGCTAACTTTTTGCAGCAAGGTGAATTCCATGACGGAACAAGTATCCACAAGCAGGTGCGACTCACCGTTACTCCAGGCATTCGTGGACAACCGATTGATCCTGGTCAAGATCGCGGCACGCATTACCGGCTGCCGATCCCGCGCGGAGGACGTGGTGCAGGACGCATTTTTCCGGCTGCAATCGGCGCCCCAGATCACCTCCTCGTTCAAGGCGCAGCTCAGCTATCTGTTCCAGATCGTGCGCAACCTGGCGATCGACCACTACCGCAAGCAGGCGCTGGAACAGAAATACTCGGGGCCGGAAGAGGAAGGGTTGAACGTGGTGATCCAGGGTGCTTCGCCAGAAACCTCCCATATCAACTTTTCCACGCTGGAACACATCGCCGACGCGCTGACCGAACTGCCCAGCCGCACCCGCTATGCCTTCGAGATGTATCGCCTGCATGGCGTGCCACAGAAGGACATCGCCAAGGAACTGGGGGTCTCGCCGACCCTGGTGAACTTCATGATCCGCGATGCCCTGGTGCATTGCCGCAAGGTGTCGGGGGTTCGCGGGGATACCTTCGCCCGGCGTTGATTTTTGCAGTGGCTTTGCTGGCCCCATCGCGAGCAAGCTCGCTCCCACAAGGGATTTGGGTGTTCACAACGTTGGTGTTCACCACAAATCCCTGTGGGAGCGAGCTTGCTCGCGATGGGGCCTGATGACCGCCCCTACCCTTACATCAACCCACACCGATCAAAAAACCGCTCACGCCCCAGGATCATCAGCGCCGCGCGTTTGTGAGGGAAATCAAATTCCTTTTCACAGTGGAAACACTGGTTGTGCAGGTGCCCGATCATCCGGGCATTGTCGGCCCGGGGCTCGGCGACCACGCGCTGGGTGCGCGGATCGTCCAGGAACAGGTAATGCACCAGCGCCGACAGCCAACTGGCCACCTTGTGCGGCCCTCGGTGTTGCTCTTCACCCACCAACATGTGGATGCCGCGATCGTAGTTGCCAGCGTCATAGAACGGCGCGATCCGATCTTCCTTGGCCCAATAGGCTTCGAAATAAGCGAACGGCTGGTCATCGAAACAGCCGATCAGGGTCAAGACCCGGGGATCGGCCTGCAGCTTGCCCAGGTACTGGCGATGCTGTTCCAGGCTGCCCTCCTCCTGCCAGAAGCTCGCCACCCGCGGGCTGTTCTGCCAGCGGTTGAAACGTTCCAAGTCCTGCTCGATTTCCAGGGTGCGCAAGGACACCCAGGCCCCCAGCCGCGCATCGAAACGCCGATACACCTCGCCACGGGGTTTGATGGGCCGACGTGGATGGCGGCGGCCATCGGTGATGACCATCTGTTGCGGGTAACTGCCGTTGAACGACTCCCCCAGCCAGGGCTGCGGTAATTGCCAGAACATTGTGCGCTCGCAAAAGTACTCACCGGCACGTTCAGTGGCCGTCAACAAACCGCTGAGCAAGGCTTCGCCGGGGCGCTCGTCGAGGTGCCAGGTCAGGCGCTGGCAGTCGGGATGGCGAGCAAACAGCCAATAGCAGGCCGCCCATAGCGCCGGGCCTACTGGTCGGTCGTTGATCTCCTGCAAGTGCACGTGCAGCTCGGGACCGCGCGCAAGGCGCAGCCGGATCAGCGGCGCACCTTCGAGCATCAGGCTCAGGTGGCGTTCGGTTTCATCGGCGCCGAGGCGACGGCCGCCGGGCAAGGGCAACGTCGTCGGGTGGTTGAGGTTGGACATGGGAGCGGCTCGCGTATTCGTCGGTAGTCAACGTGTGACGTGAGCCGGGGCGGGAAATTTAGTGTCGCCCTCAGTGGGAATGCGTGGAGACCAGCTGGATCTGATAGGGCTGGAAAATCTTCAGCATCTGACCGTTATCCCGCAGCGTTTGCAGCAACTGTGCGAACGCTTCACTGGAAATGGGCGCCTGTGGCCGAATCAGCGCGTAATGGTGGTAAATCTGGTCGATGCGTTCAGATACCAGCAATTGCGGACCGACTTCGGGATTGCGCAGCACGTAATCATTGAGGTACGAACGGGTCACCAGGGCGATATCCGCCCGCCCGCGCAAGACCATCAGCAGATTGCTGTCGTGGGAATACGTCAGCGTGGCGTTGTATTGACCGGCGAGAAACTTGGGGTCGGCGTTGAATTCGGCAAAGGCGTAGTGATAACCGCTGAACAACGCCAGGCGCTTGCCCCTGAGGTCGGCGAAATAACTTTGCTGGCGTTCCGGTTGGCGCTGGGCGACGAAGACTTCCGCATCTTCCAGGCCCATGTCCACCGACGTGTGTGGCACATCCTGCCAACCCCATTCGGGATTCTCGAAAATCGCCATGTCGACCCGGCCTTGCTTGAAATCATTGAAGCGACGCGGGATCGATGTCGGCACCAGCACGAACTGATAGTCGGTTTGCGCCTGGTTCAAGGCCTCCACCATTTGCGGCAGCAGGCCGGTGTCGGCGCCGTTCTCAGGACGAACGGTATAAGGCGGAAAATGCGCCGCACCGATCCGTACCAGTTGCGCTGCCTCGGTCGGCAACACCAGGAAAACGGCCAGAGCAGCCAGCACCAGACGCGAGGTCATCCCCATCGGCGAAAACGTCAAGATAACCCACTCCCCAAAAGTCCCCATCAATAACAATCAAGCTAGGCGGTTTCAGTCACTTAGCCAGCCACGCACGGTCATTTAAGGTATTGCTCGATTATTGTTTTTCTTCAAGCACCAGGATCAGGGCTTGCTCGGCCAGCTCATCGAGGCTCAGGCTGCCTTCGGCGCGAAACCAGGTGGTGGTCCAGGACAACGCTCCCGTGAGGAACCGCCGGGTAATGAACACGTCACCGCGAATATACCCGGCCTCCTTGGCCTGGCCCAGGACCTCGAGCCACAAGTCTTCATAAATATCACGCAGGGCCAGCACGTGCCGCTGCCCTTCCTGCGATAACGAACGCCATTCATAGACCAGCACCGCCATGGCCTCGCCGGTACCGCCCATGATCGACTGCAATTCGCAGCGGATCAGCGCCAATACCCGCTCACGCACACTGTCTGCCTCGGCCAGGGCTGCGCGCATCAATGCGGTGTTGTAGCGGATGGTTTCTTCCATCACCGCCCGCAGGATGTCGTCCTTGCTCTTGAAATGGTGAAAAATGCTGCCCGACTGAATGCCCACGGCACTGGCCAGGTCACGCACCGTGGTGCGCTCGAAGCCTTTGTTGCGAAACAGGTGGGCGGCGGTCTGGAGCAGTTTGCCGCGAGCACTGTCCGGGTCGGTCAGTTGCCCGTTGTCGACCAGCTCCCGCATCACGCCCAGGGCTTTTTGCTCGTCCACCCATTCTCTCCTACAGTCGATCAACCAACGCGCGAGCAATTGCACACCAAACCATCAGTGGCGCGGGCAATTTAAGCTGACCGAGGCAACCAAGCAAGCGCTCGGCCAGAAGAACCAGCGGTCGTTTACAAACCAAGCGCTTGCTTGGTAGTCTCGAACCACCTTTGCCGGAGGGAACGCCATGCCCAAAACGATCCGTATCGGTTGTGCCAGCGCCTTCTGGGGCGATACCTGTACTGCGGCGGCGCAACTGGTCGAGGGCGGGGCGCTGGATTACCTGGTGTTCGACTACCTGGCCGAGGTGACGATGTCGATCATGGCCGGGGCGCGGCTGAAGGATGCTTCGAGCGGCTACGCCACGGACTTCATCGAGGTCCTCACACCGTTGCTAGGACGTTTGCATGACAACGGGATCCGTGTCATCAGCAACGCCGGCGGGGTCAATCCCCGGGCCTGTGCGAAGGCCCTGCAAGCGGCCTGCGACCAGCGGGGCGTGCCGTTGAAGATCGCCGTGCTGCTGGGCGATGACCTGCAACCGCAATTCGAACGGCTCGCCGCCCAGGGCATTCGCGAAATGTTCAGTGGCGAACCCCTGCCCTGCGCGTGCGTGTCTATCAACGCCTACCTCGGCGCGCCCGGCATCGTCGAGGCGTTGCGCCTGGGGGCTGATGTGGTGATCACCGGTCGCGTGGTGGACAGCGCCGTGGTCAGCGCCGCCCTGGTGCATGAATTCGACTGGGCCTGGGACGATTACGACCGATTGGCCCAGGCCGCACTGGCCGGGCACCTGATCGAGTGCGGCGCCCAGTGCACGGGCGGCAACTTCACCGACTGGGAGCAAGTGCCGGATTACGAGCACATCGGCTTTCCCATCGTCGAGGTCAGCGCCGACGGCCAATTCACGGTCACCAAAGCCGAAGGCAGCGGCGGATTGGTCACGCCATTGACCGTCGGCGAGCAGTTGCTCTACGAAATCGGCGACCCGCAAGGCTATCTATTGCCGGACGTGATCTGTGATTTCAGCCAGGTCAGGTTGATCCAGCAAGGCAAGCACGCCGTGCGCGTCCACGGTGCCAAGGGCTTGCCGCCCACCGATCAATACAAGGTCAGCGCCACCTGGCCGGACGGCTGGCGCTGCACCGCCACCTGCCTGATCGCCGGCATTGATGCGGTGGCCAAGGCCGAACGCGTCAGCCAGGCAATCGTCGCCAAGACCTCACAGATTTTCAGCCAACGAGGCTGGTCGCCCTACAGCGAAGTGAACATCGAACTGCTGGGCAGCGAAGCCACTTACGGCCAGCACAGTCAGCGCCGGGACAGTCGTGAGGTGGTGATCAAGCTGGCGGTTCGGCACCCGGAGAAACAGCCGCTGGTGCTGTTTTCCAGGGAAATCGCCCAAGCCGCCACCGGCATGGCGCCAGGGCTGACAGGGCTGGTCGGCGGCCGGCCGACGGTGTCACCGTTGATTCGCCTGTTCTCGTTCCTGATCGACAAGGCCACCTGCCGGCTCGAGATTGAACTCGACGGCCAGCGTCACCCTTGTCCCCTGCCCGCTTTCAAACCGCTGCACACCATCGATCTGCCCGTCGCCCCGGACCTGCCCAAACCCCAAGGCCGGACCGATGCCAGCGTGCGGTTGGTCAAACTGGCGGTGGCGCGCTCCGGCGACAAGGGCAACCACAGCAACATTGGCGTGATCGCCCGGGACCCCGATTACCTGCCCTGGATCGCCGAGGCGCTGACCCCGGAGGTGCTGGTCGATTGGATGAGCCACGTGCTCGACCCGCTGCTGGGCCGGGTCGAACGCTGGTACCTGCCGGGCACCCACAGCTTGAATTTCCTGCTGGAAAACGCCCTCGGCGGGGGCGGTGTCGCCAGTCTGCGCATCGATCCCCAGGGCAAGGCGTTCGCCCAACAGTTGCTGGAGATCCAGATACCGGTGCCGCAGCACATTGCCGACCGGGTCGGCCAGGGAGAGTCGCCATGACCCGTGCCGCTCGGTCAAGCACATGACCAGCAGCTTTTGTGTGGCGAGGGAGCTTGCTCCCGCTGGGTTGCGCAGCGACCCCGATTTTTGCGATTGCTGCGCAATCGAGCGGGAGCAAGCTCCCTCGCCACAGGGTTTTGCGCAGTTGTTCGAACATGAGGAACTCCAATGCCAGTCATCGAATCGCACCTTGACCCGCACTGCGCTGACTTCGCTCGCAACCACGCGGCGATGCTGGCCGGTGTCGAACAGCTGCGCCAGCTCGAACAGGCCGTGCTGGAGAAAGCCGCCCAGGCCCAGGGCAAGTTCGACCAGCGCGGCCAACTGATGCCGCGCCAGCGCCTGAACCTGCTGCTGGACCCTGGCGCGCCGTTCCTCGAACTGGCGAGCCTGGCCGGCTACAAACTCCATGACGACAAGGACGGTAGCCAGGCCGGCGGCGGCCTGATCGCCGGGATCGGCTACGTGTCCGGGGTGCGGGTGCTGGTGGTGGCCAACAACAGCGCAATCAAGGGCGGCACGATTTCCCCCAGCGGCTTGTACAAGACCCTGCGCCTGCAACAGATCGCCATGGAAAACAAACTGCCGGTCATCACCCTCGCCGAAAGTGGCGGCGCCAATCTCAATTACGCCGCGCAGATTTTCGTCGAAGGCGCACGCTGCTTCGCCAACCAGGCACGCATGTCGGCCATGGGCCTGCCACAGATCACCGTGGTGCATGGCTCGGCCACCGCAGGCGGGGCTTATCAGCCAGGGTTGTCGGATTACGTGGTGGTGGTGCGCGACAAGGCGCGCTTGTTCCTGGCCGGGCCGCCGTTACTCAAGGCAGCGACCGGCGAAGTGGCCAGCGAGGAGGAATTGGGCGGTGCACAGATGCATGCGCAGGTGGCGGGCACCGCCGAATACCTGGCGGAGAACGACGCCGACGGCGTGCGCCTGGCCCGGGAGATTCTCAGCCTGCTGCCCTGGAATGCACAACTGCCACCGCAGCCCGAACGGAGCTGGCCGGAACCGCTCTACCCTGCCGACGAATTATTGGGACTGGTCCCCGACGACCCGAAGAAACCCTATGACGTGCAGGAAATCATCGCCCGCATCGCCGACGGCTCGAATTTCCTGGCCTTCAAAAGCGAGTTCGACGCCCAGACGATTTGCGGTCACCTGCACATTCGCGGCCATGCCTGCGGCCTGATCGGCAACAACGGCCCCATCACGCCACAGGGCGCGGCCAAGGCCGCGCAATTCATCCAGTTGTGCGACCAGAGCCGCACGCCGTTGCTGTTTTTGCACAACACCACCGGGTTCATGGTCGGCACCGAGTCGGAGCGACAAGGGGTGATCAAGCACGGCGCCAAGATGATCCAGGCCGTGGCCAACGCCCGAGTGCCCAAGCTGACCGTCGTGGTGGGTGGCTCCTACGGCGCCGGCAATTACGCCATGTGCGGCCGCGGGCTGGACCCACGCTTCATCTTCGCCTGGCCCAACAGCCATACGGCGGTGATGGGCGGTGCCCAGGCCGGCAAGGTCCTGCGCATGGTCACCGAGGCCACGCAGATCAAGAACGGCCTGCTCCCCGACCCGAAGGCGCTGGACCTGCTCGAACAAACCACCGCGCAGAAACTCGACAGCCAGTCCACTGCCCTCTACGGCAGCGCCAGCCTGTGGGACGACGGGCTCATCGACCCGCGCGACACGCGCACTTTGCTGGGCTACCTGCTGGACATCTGTCACGAGGCCGAGCAGCGGCCACTGCAAGCCAACAGCTTCGGCGTGGCCCGTTTCTGAGGACGCTCCACGGCTCACAGGAGAACACTGAAAATGATCTTCACCCAGGAACACGAAGCACTGCGGCGCACCGTTCGCCAGTTTGTCGAGCATGACATCAACCCTTACGTCGACGAATGGGAGAAAGCCGGGCGTTTTCCCATCCATGAGGTTTTCCGCAAGGCCGGCGAGCTGGGCCTGCTGGGCATCTCCAAACCAGCGGCCTTCGGCGGCATGGGCCTGGACTACAGCTATTCGATCGTCGCGGCCGAGGAATTCGGCACCATTCATTGCGGCGGCGTGCCCATGTCCATCGGCGTGCAGACCGACATGTGCACCCCGGCCCTGGCCCGCTTCGGCTCCGATGAGTTGCGTGAAGCCTTCCTGCGCCCGGCCATCCGCGGCGAACAGGTGGGCTGCATCGGCGTCTCGGAGGTGGGCGCCGGCTCCGACGTCGCCGGCCTCAAGACCACCGCGCGCAAGGACGGCGACGACTACGTCATCAATGGCAGCAAGATGTGGATCACCAATGCGCCAAGCGCTGACTTCATCTGCCTGTTGGCGAATACCTCGGACGACAAGCCCCACGTCAACAAATCGCTGATCATGGTGCCGATGCACAGCCCCGGCATCAGCCTTGGCCAGCACCTGGACAAACTCGGCATGCGCAGCTCGGAAACCGCCCAGGTGTTTTTCGACGACGTGCGGGTGCCACAACGCAATCGCATCGGCCAGGAGGGCGCCGGGTTCATGATGCAGATGCTGCAATTCCAGGAAGAACGCCTGTTCGGCGCGGCCAACATGCTCAAGGGCCTGGAGCATTGCATCGACAGCACCATCGAGTACTGCAAGGAACGCAAGACCTTCGGCGCGCCCCTGATCGACAACCAGGTGATCCACTTTCGCATGGCGGAACTGGCCAGCGAGATCGAATGCCTGCGGGCGCTGGTCTACCAGGCCACCGAGCAGTACATCAACGGCCAGGACGTCACGCGACTGGCGTCGATGGCCAAGCTCAAGGCCGGACGCCTGGCCCGGGAAACCACCGACAGTTGCCTGCAATACTGGGGCGGCATGGGCTTCATGTGGGACAACCCGGTCGCCCGGGCCTATCGCGACGTGCGGCTGGTGTCCATCGGTGCCGGTGCGGACGAGATCATGCTGGGCATCATCTGCAAACTCATGGGGATTTTGCCGGGAAAGAAAAACTGAGTGCATCACCTGCCAGAGCGCCATCGCGAGCACGCTTTGCTCCCACAATGCCCAGTGAGTGCATTCGCCTGTGGGAGCAGAGCTTGCTCGCGATGAGGCCCATACAGACACCGCAAGACGCCAGGAATGAACCCATGCCCGCCTTCAGCAAAATCCTCATCGCCAACCGCGGCGAAATCGCCTGTCGCATCCAGCGCACCGCCCAAGCCCTGGGTTATCGCACGGTAGCGGTGTTCAGCGAGGCTGACGCCGACGCGCTGCATGTGCGCATGGCCGATGAAGCGGTGTTGATCGGCCCAGCCGCGGCGCAGCAGTCCTACCTCAACCCCTCGGCCATTCTCGATGCAGCCCGGCGCTGCGGAGCCGATGCGATCCATCCCGGCTACGGCTTCCTTTCGGAAAATGCCGGGTTCGCCAAGGCCTGCGAAGCGGCCGACATCGTGTTCATCGGCCCCAGCCCCGAGGCCATCGACCTGATGGGCAGCAAGCGCCGGGCAAAAATCGCCATGATTGAAGCCGGCGTTCCCTGCATCGCCGGTTACCAGGGCGCCGCCCAGGACGACGACACGCTGCAGCGCGAAGCCGGGCGTATCGGCTACCCATTGATGATCAAGGCCAGCGCCGGTGGCGGAGGCCGAGGCATGCGCCTGGTCCAGCGGGCCGAGGACCTGCTGGAGCAGTTGCGCGGCGCGCGCTCGGAGGCCCTGCATGGTTTTGGCAGCGACGAGTTGATCCTCGAACAGGCGTTGATCGATCCGCGGCATGTGGAAGTGCAGATCTTCGGCGACCATCACGGTCAGCTGATCCACCTGGGCGAACGGGACTGCTCGATCCAGCGGCGCCACCAGAAAGTCATCGAGGAAGCGCCCTGCCCGGTCATGACCACCGACCTGCGCCGGGCCATGGGTGACGCGGCGCTCAAGGCCGGACGCGCAGTGAATTATGTCGGGGCCGGGACCGTGGAGTTCCTGCTCGCTGCGGACGGTCGGTTTTACTTCCTGGAGATGAACACGCGCCTGCAGGTCGAACACCCGGTCACCGAGTTGATCACCGGCCTGGATCTGGTGGCCTGGCAATTGGACGTCGCCGCCGGCAGGGCGCTGCCCCTGCGCCAGGAGCAGGTGACGCTTAGCGGCCATGCCATGCAGGTGCGGCTGTACGCCGAGGACCCGGCAGCGGATTTTCTGCCCCAGACCGGGCGGTTGATCGGTTGGGAGCCGCCCATGCAGGACGGCGTGCGAATCGACCATGGCCTGCTGGAGGGCCAAGCCATCACCCCGTTTTACGACTCGATGCTAGGCAAGCTCATCGTCCACGGCGCCACTCGCGAGGAGGCCCGACGCAAATTATTGCGAGCGGTGGAAGATTGCGTCCTGCTTGGCGTCCAGAGCAACCAGCGGCTGCTCACCGGGTTGCTGGCACATCCGCGGTTCATCGACGGTGACTTCGGCAACGGATTCATCGGGCAGCACTTTGCCGATCATGCGGCGCTCCGGCCCCTTGAGCCCTCTGCCGAACAACTCGCCATCGCCACGGCAGCGTTTTATCAGGCCTCGCAGGCACGGCATGCTCAAGGCCTGGGCGGATGGCGCAACAGCATCGGCGTGGCGCTGCATTACCGGATCGGTGTCGGGGAGCACGACTGGACGCTGAGCCTGATGGGCGAAGCCGACGGCACATTCAATATCCGCAGTGCCGGGCGCTTGATCGAACTGAGGTTGCTCGACGCTACCCCCCATGGCGCAACATTGGTGATCGATGGGATTAGCCGGCGGCATGCGTGGCGCCTCGATGGCAACGATCTCTGGCTGTTCGCCTGCCCTGGTGGCCTGCACCTGCAAGATCGGACCCTGGCCCCCATCGCCGCCAAGACCAGCGCCAGCGACGGCACGCTCAAGGCGCCAATGGACGGCGCCATTGTCGAGCTGCGGGTCCGCGAAGGCAGCACCGTGCACCAAGGCCAGTTGCTCATGGTGCTTGAGGCCATGAAAATGGAGCACCCACTCAAGGCCGGCGTCGACGGCGTGGTCAGGCAATTGCAGGTCGCGCGGGGTGACCAGGTGAAAAAACGCCAGGTTTTGTTGCGCGTTGAAAGGGCCCACTAGTCGGATGCCGAGGGTTTGACTACGCTCAAACCCATCAGCACGCCGATACCGGGAACCCTGCAATGCCTCACTGGCTGGTGATTGATCTGGAGGCCACCACCGATGAAGGTGGCTGGCCGGTAACCGAAATGGAAATTATCGAAATCGGCGCCACGCTGGTGAATCGTGACGGCCGCGAAGTGGATCATTTCCAGCGCTTCGTGCGGCCCTTGAGGCGACCGCTGCTGACGCCCTTCTGTCGCGAACTGACCCACATCACCCAGGCCAATATCGACAGTGCCGCACCCTTGACCGAGGTCTGGCCGGTGTTCGAGCGCTGGCTGGCGCCGTATCAGTCGAAGCTGGAAAGCTGGGTCAGTTGGGGCGATTACGACCGCAAGCAACTGCTTCAGGAATGGCAGCACCAGCAATTGCACAGTGTCCTCGGCCAGGTGCCGCACATGAACCTCAAGCAACGCTTCGCCAAGGCCCGTCGACTGGAGCGACCGCTGGGGCTCAATGGCGCGCTGCAACTGGCGGGCCTGCAATTCTGCGGTCAACAGCACCGAGCGCTGGAAGATGCCCGCAATACCGCACGGTTGTTGCCCCTGGTGCTTCCGGGTTGAGCGGCAGCCACCTCCCAGCGCGGCAGATGACGAATGTTGCGGCCTTGTGCATACTGGCCGGCCTTTTTCAGCCCCTTTTTCGAGGAATCGCCCATGTTTAAAGTCAACGAGTACTTCGACGGCACCGTCAAGTCGATCGCTTTTGGCACTGCCGAAGGCCCTGCGACCATCGGCGTCATGGCACCGGGCGAATATGAGTTCGGCACGGCCCAACGGGAAATCATGCACGTGGTCTCCGGCGCCCTGACCGTGAAGCTGCCTGACAGCACCGACTGGGAAACCTTCGAAGCCGGCAGCCAGTTCAACGTTCCGGCCAACAGCAAATTCCAGCTCAAAGTGGCCGTCGACACCGCTTACCTGTGTGAATACCGCGGCTGATTCGGCGCAATACAAAGTGGGGACACAGTTACCCCTGTGGCGAGGGAGCTTGCTCCCGCTGGGCGTGAAGCAGCCCCTCTTGGCCGGGGACGCTAGCGCGTCCAGCGGGAGCAAGCTCCCACGCCACAAAAGCTAGAAAAGCGGTTGTGTGGTAAACAAAAATGCCCGTGTCCAGCGACACGGGCATTTTGTTTACGGATCCTTTTATTCGAGCACTTCAACCGGCATGCCAACTTCAAGCCGACCGTTGCTGTCGTTGACCAGATTCTGACCGAACATCGCACCGTCCGGTGTCGAGCGGTAATGCTGCAAGGTGGCAAAGGGTTCGCGATTCGGATCGCGTTCGCCGGTTTGCGGATCGACCGTGGTCATGATGCAACGTGAGCATGGCTTGACCAGCCGGAACTCAACCTCGCCGATACGAATGCGCTTCCAGCCGTCCTCGGCAAACGCCTCGCTGCCCTCGACCACCAGGTTGGGGCGAAAGCGCAACATTTCCAGCGAACGACCGACCCGACTCGACAGGTCCTGCAAGGACGCCTGGCCAATCAGCAGCAGGGGAAAACCATCGGCGAAGGCAACCTTATCGTCATCCTTGCCATAACCGGCGGCGGTGGTACGCGCCAGATCCACCGGCACATGCACCAGGCGGGTAGGATTGCCGATGAATTCGCTGACCCAGGCCGCGGCCTCGTCACCGGCATCCGGCACACGCAAGGTGTCACGCCAGATAATCACCCCGCGCCGCTGTTCCTCCACCACTGGCGGCAGCGGCACGTCGATGGCGCCATGGCCCGGCGCGCTGAGCGTCAGGCCGCCCGATTCGTTCCACAAGGCTGAGAGCTGGCTCATCTTCGCCACGGCTCGCTGGGTCAGGAAACGCCCTGTGCCCTCATCCACCAGCATCCAGCGCCGGTCACCCTCCAGCCCGAGCTTGTCCAGGCCGATCCCTTGCAAGGACTCGCCCTTGCCGGACTTCAACGGATACCGATACAGCGCGCTCAGCCGCAACATGGTCAACTTCCCTGGTGGCGAAAAAATGCCACCTTATACGAGCCGGCCATTGAAGCAAACCACCATCGGTTTCAGTCGAGCATCAGCCGCTGGCGCACTACATCGACCAGCTTGTCCGGCTGGAATTTGGAGAGGAAGTTGTCGCAACCGACCTTCTTGACCATCGAATCGTTGAAGCTGCCGGACAGCGAGGTGTGCAGTACGACATAGAGCCCACGCAAGCGCGGGTCGTTGCGGATTTCGGTGGTCAGCCGGTAGCCGTCCATTTCGGGCATTTCCGCGTCAGTGAAGATCATCAGCAATTTATCGGTCATGACCTCGCCGGTATCGGCCCAGGCCTTGAGCATGTTCAGGGCTTTGAGGCCGTCGCTGGCGATGTGCATTTTCACGCCCAGTTGCCCCAGGGTATCGCGCAGTTGCGAGAGCGCGACGTTGGAGTCGTCCACCAGCAACACTTCGCGACCACGGGCGCGCTCCAGCACCGGATCTTCGAGCTTGTCCCGGGAGACCTTGGCGTTGTACGGCACGATTTCGGCCAGGACTTTTTCCACGTCGATGATTTCCACCAACTGATCGTCCACCTTGCTGATGGCCGTCAGGTAGTGCTCACGGCCAGCGCTGGTCGGCGGTGGCAGGATGGCTTCCCAGTTCATGTTGACGATGCGGTCGACGCCGCCCACCAGGAATGCCTGAACCGAGCGGTTGTATTCAGTCACGATAATGGTGCTGTTGGGGCCCGGCACCAAAGGACGCATGCCAATGGCCTGGGACAGGTCGATCACCGGCAACGTCTGGCCGCGCAGATTGACCACGCCGCACACGAACGCGTGACGCTGCGGCATCAGGGTCAGCTTCGGCAACTGCAGCACTTCCTGGACCTTGAACACGTTAATGGCGAACAACTGTCGACCCGCCAAGCGAAACATGAGAATTTCCAGGCGATTCTCACCCACCAGTTGGGTTCGTTGATCTACTGTGTCGAGAATGCCGGCCATTGATGACTCCTGGGCTTGTTCGGATGAATCCAATGAATGAGATATCGGCTGGACGGACCGAATCTTGACCCCCGGATAAAATACAAGCGCGGGGCATTGATGTCACATTAACATCATGCTTTACTGGCTTCATGATTTCATCTGCGATTTTTCCCTGCCACGCGACCCTCGCTTGTGTGCAAAGTTCCCCTGCCTAAGGGATTCCCCTAGGCACAATCAGGTCCAACCTGATATTCCCGTTATCCAATAGCCATTAATGTGACGCCATTCTCATTGCTGAACGGAGTCAGGCTTTTGTGCGCGACCACAGGACATCGGACCTCCAGTCTTTCGGCCGATCCCACCCGTGCAATTGTTTGCGAATTCACTTTCGCGGATCGGCAGGGATGTGTCGCCGTGCGTCCGACCGCGGTCGACCTTGAGATCCAGCCGTTCGCCATAAGCGGTTTCCTTTCGCCTGACATGATGTTGTGGAGATAAGCATGCCGAACGATCGCAGGAACTGGAGTCAGCGTCTTCCCGAGCTTCTGATCGAAGCCGAGACGCTGTTGGCCAAGTCGGAGGAATGCCTGAGCCATCTGCAATTGATCAACAACGACAAGGATGCCATCGATTGCATGCTCAGCACCTTGCTGAAACTGTCGAACAAGGCCAATGCCTTGGCGTTGGAAGCCGTTTCGGAGTTTTCACTGCACATCCATGGTTTGCTCAGTCACGCGCAAAGCCACATGGAGTTGCATGACCAGGCCTTGGACGCCCTGAAGGATTGTTTAACCCTGATGGCCTGGCAATTGGAACTGGTCGATCACACCACCGGCCAGTTGAGCCTGGACACCAGTGAACAGATCTCGTTGATCGAGGCATTCGCTTTCCAGGTAGGCCAGAGCCCCGACCAAGCATCGGCAGTGTCACGTCCGCTGGCCTTGGTACCCTACCCCCAGAAACAAGCCTGAGGCGACGATGCCGGCTCAGTGCTGCGTGCCTGGTACGTAGCGCTTTCACCGCGCCATGCCGAGCGCGACCAACGATAGGTGAAGTGGTACTATCTCTCGCGTCAGCCACTTCAAGACAGCGCCGTAAAAGCCGCCGACCGAAGCTGCCCTCGACCTGAAACGTTTACCCGACCGGGCCTGTCAGATGCGCTGACCGGCCAGCCCGCAGCGAACATTCATTGGCTCCATCCGCTATGTACGCCAGCCTCAAGTCATTCATCACCTGGCCTCCCTCCCGAGAAAACGCCCGTCGCTTCACATTATTATTGTGTATCTGCTCGACCCTCGGCTGCCTGCTGGCCTA
Source organism: Pseudomonas sp. NFACC51 (assembly GCF_900103575.1). Lineage (NCBI taxonomy): Bacteria > Pseudomonadati > Pseudomonadota > Gammaproteobacteria > Pseudomonadales > Pseudomonadaceae > Pseudomonas > Pseudomonas sp. NFACC51. The sequence goes on from NZ_FMXH01000008.1 coordinate 55,411, forward strand.
CCTGTTCGCCTACACGGTGCCGTTGAGCCTGCTGGTACTGAATGTCGCGGCCATGACCTGTGTGGCGATCCACCATCGATTGTCACGCAAATCCATCAAGTTCCAGCCTCAGGAACTGGCCGACCGGTTGCTTGAGGTCCAGGAAAACGAGCGCCATCGCCTCAGCCGCGAATTGCACGACGACATTGGCCAGTTGCTGACCGCAGCGAAGCTGCAAGGCGAATGGCTCAAGCGGCGGATGCCGGAAGAATTGCAAGGCCAATGCGCGCTACTCTGCGAGACCCTGGACGAAACCCTCAACAAGGTTCGCGACGTATCGGCGATCCTCAACCCCCGGCAACTGGCCAGCCTCGGACTGGAAGCCAGCCTGCGGGCGCACCTGCTCAAGACGCTGGCCAATGCCCCGGTGAAGTGGAGCCTCGATTGCCAACAGCGCATGGCAGGCATCCCGGAGGAAATGTCGGTCGCGGTGTTCCGGATCACCCAGGAAGCGGTCACCAACATCTTGCGTCATGCCCGGGCGACGAATCTGCTGGTACGCTTGCAACGCCTGCCTGACGGCCTGAGCCTGCTGATCAGCGACGATGGCCAGGGATTTGTCCCGGCCACCCACCCCGCTCGCGAAGGCCAACGGGGCATGGCCGGCATGTCGGAGCGGGTCGAACAGTTGGGCGGCACCCTCAAGGTCATCAGCGAGGCCGGCAAGGGCACGCACATCGAAGCACGCTTTCCCTGGGCGCCGCGAGCCCTGGAACGAGCCAGTAAGAATAAGGTTCTCCTTTGATTTGTAATTTGCTCCTGGTCGATGACCACTCCCTGATCAGGGCCGGCGTGCGCGCGCTGGTCATGGATATCCCGGGCTATGCCGTCATTGGTGAAGCCAGCGATGGCACGCGATTGGTCGAACTGGTCGAACGGTTGAACCCCGATATTGTGCTGCTGGACATTTCCATGAAGGACACCTGCGGCCTGGACGCCTTGCAACAGCTCAAGCGGGTGCGCCCCCACAGCAAGGTGCTGATCCTGTCCATGCATACGGATCCGGCGCTGATCATGCAGGCGCTGGAATCCGGAGCCCATGGCTATTTGCTCAAGGACACCACCGCCAATGAGCTGAAACACGCCTTGGAGGCGCTGCGCAACAACGAACGCTACCTGAGCCCGGCCATCGCCCATACCGTGATCAACCAGGCGCTGACCCGCGTCCAGAAGCATCAGTCGGACCCCGCCCGGACTCATAACCTGACGGCACGCCAGCTGGAAATACTGCGGCTGATCGTGCGCGGCAAGTCCACCCGGGAAATAGCCAACGGCCTGAACCTGAGCATCAAGACCGTGGAAACCCACCGGGCGCAAATCATGAAGCGCCTGCAGATCCATGACGTGGCCGGCCTTGTGCTGTTCGCGGTTCGCGAACAGATCATCAGCCTGGACGATTGAGCGCCGTCGCGCCACCCAACAGCGGCGAATCGGACGGCAGGTGCACGTTCAGTGCTTTTGGGCGGACAGTGAAACGCAGGGCGTCTACCTGCAACGGCTCGCCATCGAGATTGATATCCAGGCCTTGCGCGACCTTGATCTCCACCCATGGCAAGCGCGCGCGGACAAACATGTTGTCGATGCCCAGGCCACCCGCCAGCAAGTCCTTCAACGTACTGACCACCTCCTGAGGCGCCGGCAAGATGCTGATGTCCAGCAACCCATCATCGGCCAACGCCTGCGGGCACAGCACGTGGCCACCCCCCGCCTGACGGCCATTGCCGATGCCCAGCGCGAGCAAATCGCCTTGCCAGTGGAAATCGGGGCCCTGCAACTCACCATAGGCGGCACTCAGCTCACTGAATCGCGACAGGCCGGTGAACAGGTAGGCCGCGCCTCCCAGGACTTTCTTGAGATCCTCGGAAGTGTTCGCCGTCACCTGGCTGCCAAAACCGCCGGTGGCCATGTTCAGGAAAATCCGACCGCAGACTTCCCCCACATCCACGGCCTGCGGCGCAACGTCGAGCAAATCCAGGGCCTGCGCAGGCTCCAACGGAACGCCAGCCGCCCGGGCGAAATCGTTGGCAGTGCCCAGCGGCAGCAGTACCAGGCTGGCTTCACTCGAATGGAGGACGATCGCTTCGGCGATATCACGCAAGGTCCCATCACCGCCGCCGGCGATCAGTCGCGTATAACCGGCCTCCAGCGCCTCATCGACGCATCGTTGGGCATCACCGGCCTCCCAGGTCAACCGTACCGCCAGGTCCCAGCCCTGCTCGCGCTTGAGCATCACTGCCGTGCGAACCTCTTCGTTGAGCGCTTGCTTGCCATGCAAAATCAACAGCGCCTTGCCTTTGCTCATCGTTGTCTCCGTCATTGGAAGGTTCAGGAAATGGGACCACTCATTCGAGCGAAAAAGCCCGAAACATCTCAATTTATTAAAAAAGCAGGAAGGCTTGCCCCCGGGAAAAACCCGCAGGGCAGCTCGTTCGACCGGGACGTCTTGATTCGAAGAGTTTTCTTACACGATCTGGCGAATCAGCTCAATTGACCCTCTAGCGGTATTGAGACACCTTGGCCTTCTGTTTTGCTGGAACGCTAAAACCCTCTTCACACAAGGAAGCACTTACCCATGGATGGATACGTCACGGCCCGCTGGGGCCGGATCAGTCGTTTGAACAGTTATGGCCAAGGGGATGAACCGTCCCATGCATAACCGTGAATACAAGCTGTTGCCCCAGCAGCGCGCTCCCCTTGGAAGCGGGCGGGCCAATACTCAGAACGCATGCAAAAGTTGCAGTAATCCCGTTGGAGGAATTGATTTGGAACCGCGCGTCGTTGAACTGGAAACCCACCTCAAATACATCCGCAAAGACATGGATGAAATTCGCACCGACGTAAAGGTGATCCGCCACAGGCTGGCCTATTCGGCTGGCGCTGCAGCGGTGGTGCTCGGTCTGCTGGGCTGGATTGCGAACAATCGATTCGATCAGGTGGTGATGCTGCTCACACGATGAAGGTGAGAGGCGTGAAGGCCCGAGGATCCGGCTCGGGCCGCAGGACACCTGCCACGGTGCTAACCCAGGACTTCGCTCAAGGGAATGAAACCCACCTCATCGCCCTCCACCAGCGTCCGTCCCTCAAGCACTTCGACCAACCCTTCGGCCCAGGCGGCGCTGCGAAGGACACCCGAGCTTTGATTCCGGTAGATGATCGCTCGACCATTCTCCATGCTGCCTCGCAAGTATTCTCGTCGACTGCCAGCCTTCGGCCAGGCGAAACCGGCCGGCACCTTGAACATGAGCGGCGCCACCGACTTAACGCCCTGGCGTCTTAGCAGGTAGGGCCGTGCCAGCAGTGCGAAAGTCACGAGGGTCGAGGCAGGGTTTCCAGGCAGGCCTATGACCGGCACGCCACGGTAATGCCCGAACGTCAGCGGCTTACCCGGCTTGATGGCGAGTTTCCATAGCGCCAGCTCGCCGTCCTCGCGCAAGGCGATGCCCAGGAAATCCGCCTCCCCCACCGATACTCCACCGGTGGACAGGATCAGATCGACATCAGACAACTGTGCCAGGCGCTCGCGGGTGGCCGATAAATCGTCAGGCAGGATACCCGCGTCAATCACTTCACAACCCATGCATTGCAGCCAGCCACACAGCAGCACGCGGTTGCTGTTATAGATCTGGCCCGGGCCCAACGCCTGACCGGGTTCGACCAGCTCATCCCCCGTGGACAGGACTGCGACGCGAACTTTGCGCACCACTTCCAGCGAGGCACAGCCCAAGGAGGCTGCCAGCCCCAGCTCGATCGGCCCCAGGCGCGTACCGGCAGAAAGCACCTGCTCGCCGACGGTGGTCTCCTGTCCCTGGGGGCGAATGTTCTGCCCGCTGACCATGGGCTCGGTAAACCGCACCCGCTGGTCGTCTTCAACCACGGCATTTTCCTGCATCTCGACGCAATCGGCGCCAGCAGGGACTGGCGCCCCGGTGAAGATCCGCGCACACGTGCCAACCGCCAGCGGCTCCGGGGCCTGCCCGGCAAAAATCCGCTGGCTGACCGTCAACGGCTCGCCGCTCCAGTCAGCCAACCGCAAGGCATAGCCGTCCATGGCGCTGTTGGGCCATGGCGGCAAATCAAGGGTCGACACCAGATCCTCGGCGAGCACTCGCCCTAGCGCCGCGGCCAAAGGCAAATGCTCGCGCTGGACAATCGGCGTGGCAGCCGCCATCTCGAGCAGTCGCTCCAACGCGACCTCAACAGCCATCAAGGCCCCGGCCTTGCCCGGTTTACCCACGGGATTCACAAGGCGCTGCCTGTTTCAAATGAGCCACGAAGTTGCACGGCCGATGCCGCACATCCAGCTGTTCGGCCAGGATGCCATCCCATCCGGTACGCACCGCGTTGGTCGAACCCGGCAGGCAACACACCAGCGTGCCATTGGCCAGGCCTGCCAGCGCGCGGGACTGCACGGTGGAAGTGCCGATGTCGGCCACGGATATCTGTCGAAACAACTCGCCAAAGCCATCGACCTGCTTGTCCAGCAGGCACGTGACGGCTTCCGGCGTGCTGTCACGTCCCGTGAAACCCGTGCCGCCGGTGATCAGCACCACCTGCACCACGTCTTCGGCAATCCAGGTCGCGACTTGCGCACGGATCTTGTACAAATCATCTTTGAGCAGGACCCGCTGTGCCAGGTTGTGGCCGGCCGCCGTGAGCCGATCGACGAAGACCTGCCCGGACGTATCGGTTTCCAGGGTACGAGTATCACTGACAGTCAGCACCGCGATATTGAGCGGCACGAAAGGTACATCAGCCTTGGCTTTCATAGGCTCGTCCAGTTGTGAAGGAAACAGCCCGGTGTTATATCACAGCGCTTCATTTTTGCGCCCGTGCGGAGACACGCCATGACCTCGATTACGCCGCTGCCATCCTGCTCCATTCTGCTCTTGGCGGGTGGCCGCGGGCAACGCATGGGCGGTCAGGACAAAGGCCTGGTGCAGTGGCAAGGCGAACCGCTGATTGCCCATATCCATCGCCAGACCCGCGCCCTGAGCGATGACCTGATCATTTCCTGCAACCGTAATGCGCAACGTTATGCACCGTATGCCGATCAGTTGGTGCATGACGAGGAAGGCGACTTTCCCGGGCCGCTGGCAGGTATCCGGGCAGGCCTCAAGGCTGCGAAGCATCCGTATTTGCTGGTGCTACCGTGCGACGTGCCGCAGATCGACGCAGGCCTGCTCGACAACATGCGCAGGACGGCCAGCCAGCACCCCGATCAGCCATTGATGGTGCGGCACGGCGAGCATTGGGAACCTCTGCTGTGTGTCATCCCATTGGCCCTGGCAGCGAGCTTCGAAAAAGCCTGGAGCGAGGGCGAACGCAGCCCCGGTCGGGTTATGCGCGCGTTGCACGCCGTTGCCTTGCAATGCCCTGCCGACGACCCACGGCTGGCCAATCTGAACACCCCGGAATTACTGGCCCGACATAAAGGCGTGTCAGATTGACACTAGCCAGGAACTTGCGCGCAATGTATACGTCTGAAGGTCAGTAACTTGAAGAATCCATTTCGGAGAAACACCATGACACAACGGACCCTCGCCACGTTCATGCTCGCTCTGGGCCTCGCCACCCTTGCCGGGTGCGCTTCGCCAACAGTGATCACCTTGAATGACGGTCGCGAAATCCAGGCCGTCGATACCCCTCATTACGATGAAGAAAGCGGCTTCTACGAATTCGAGCAACTGGATGGCAAGCAGACTCGCGTGAACAAGGATCAGGTTCGTACCGTTAAAGACCTGTAATCTTCAGCGCTACCGCCAGATACGAAAAGCCCGCAACATTTGCGGGCTTTTTTATGCCTGGTCGGAAACCAGGGGGCACTACCACTGCAATATGATCTCGCTCTGGAATACACGTTCCTGGCCGGTGATCGGGTCGATGAAACGCAGCCCTTGCGCCAGTAGCTTGAGCGGGTTGGCGTAGTCATCCTCGGCGTCCCGAAGCACATCAGGATAAAACGGATCATTGCAGATCCCCGCCCCAAGGGCATTCATGTGAACCCGCAACTGGTGTTTCTTGCCCGTGACCGGATACAAGCCATAGCGCCACAACTCGCCGTTCCTTTCCAGCACTTCGATGGCCGTTTCGGTATTGGGCTCGCCCGGTCCTTCCTGCATCCGAAAGAACGGCTCACCATCGATCATCCGGCTTCTATGCACCCGGGGAAAGGTCAACCCAGGCAACGCGCGGGCAATGGCCTGGTAGCGCTTCTCGATCTGCCGTGTCGGGAACAACGACTGATACACCGAACGGGTGTGCGGGTTGGCCGAGAACAACACCAGCCCGGCCGTGTGCCGATCGATGCGGTGCAAGGGCACCAGATGGGGGTTGTCCAGGCGCCGGATCAGCCGGCGCAACAAGGTTTGCTCGACGTATTCGCCCGCCGGAGTGACAGGCAGAAAATGCGGTTTGTCTGCTACCACCAAGTGCTCGTCGGCATACAGGATCGACTCCACCACCGGGATCGGCTTCTCGTCGGGCACTTCACGGAAGTAGTGGATGCGCAGGCCTTCACGGTATGGCAGGTCGACCTGGATGGCCTTGCCCTCCCCGTCCAATACCCGACCCCGAGCGATCCGGTCCAGCCACTGCTCGCGACTGATGGCGCTGAAATGCTCGCACAGGCACTCCAGCACCGTCTGCCAGGAACCGGGCGGCAGGTACAGCGTACTGGCCTGATGATGAGCGGCGGAAAACGATGAACCGGACATTGAAAACTCTTAGGCATTTTTGCGAGGCGGTATTATCCGACAGTCGCACAGGCCAGCCCAGCAATGATTGCTCACGTGGTGACCGACGTCGATTTTGCCGCAGCTTCGGTGAACTCCTTCAACCAGCGCAGCACTTCCACCGCCTCCCAGCGACCTGGATCGTACAACGCGTACAACAGGCCCTGGTAACCCACCACATCCAGCTGTTTGTGATAGCCGGCACGCTGGAACAACGCTTCAATCTCGGCGAAACAGGTGTTGAAATGCAGTTTATTGAAGGGCGTCTTGCCTTCGGTAACCAAGCCATCCAGGCGCAGTTCCAGGGCTGCCTCGCGCACAACGTCCGCGGACATCCTGTTCACGCTGCTTTTCAGTTGTTCGACATTGACCAAGGGGATGCACTCCAGATAACTGTATGCACATACAGTAACCGAAGCACGATACTTTCGCCAACCGCAGTATCAGGAACTGACAGATGAGCTGCTCAACCGAGAAACTTCACGATCTGTTCGGCCTCGAAGGGCCAGTCCAGCTCGGCACCGGTATCCAGCCTGCGCAGCACGGGAATACGCAGCCCATAACTGTCCACCCAGGCTTCGCGTTCTGAAATGTCCACCAGCTCCACCAACAATCCATGTTCGACGAGAGGCATCAGTTCAGCTTCAGCTACTTCGCAAAGATGACACCCCAGGGTGCCGAACAACTGGCATTCAGGAAGCATGGCGGGTAGACCCAAAAAAGATAGACGGTCATTCTAGGCCCGCCCCGGGAAACCGTCGAGTCGCTGGCTCGCTTCAAGGTGTTTCGGTAAAACGCTGATGCAAATCACTGAACGTCAATGCCTTTCCAGCGACGCTTGTCGCATTTTCCCCTCTACGCTGTGCGTTGTAGCCTTGAAACGGAGTTCCCCTTGTTTGCCAACCTGCTGATCATCCTTGCTTCGTCCCTGGTGGTCATCGCCTTGTTCAGACGGCTGCGCCTGCCACCCGTGTTGGGTTATCTCTGCGTCGGGCTGGCGGTCGGGCCCACCGCGCTGGACTGGGTCAACGACAGCGAAGAACTGCCAGACCTGGCCGAGCTCGGAGTGGTGTTCCTGCTGTTCTCGTTGGGGCTGGAGTTTTCCCTGTCGAAAATGCTCGAACTGCGTCGGGTCGTGTTCGGCCTCGGCAGCCTGCAGGTGCTGTGCTCAGGGGCGGTCCTGGCGGGATTGCTGGCGTTGGCCGGCGCCCCTGTGATCGCCGCGTTGTTGCTCGGCGCAGGACTTGCCTTGTCCTCCACCGCCATCGTCAGCAAGGAGTTGACCAGCCTGGGAGAAATCTTCAGCAGCCATGGCCAGAACGCCATCGGAGTGTTGTTGTTCCAGGACGTTGTCGCGGTGCTGTTGTTGACCCTGGTGCCGGTATTCGCCGGCAGTAGCGACCATCCATGGTATTGGGCACTGCCCTTGACCTTGGGCAAGACCCTGGTTCTGTTCGGTGGTCTGCTGCTGGCTAGCCGACTGCTGTTGCCCCGGCTATTCCATGAGGTGGCGGCGTCCCGGTCCGCGGAACTGTTCGTGCTGCTGGCCCTGGTGATCGTGTTGCTGACGGCATGGCTGACCCACCTGCTCGGTTTGTCGCCAGCCCTGGGAGCGTTCCTGGCCGGCATGCTGCTGGGGGAGAGCCACTACCGGCACCAGATCGAAGCCGACATACGTCCGTTCCGAGATATCCTGCTGGGGCTGTTCTTCGTCAGCATCGGCATGCTGATCGACCTGCAGTTGTTCCTCGACGACGGCTTGTTGATCCTGGGATTGACCATCGGCCTGATGCTCATCAAGGGCTGTGTGGTCGCCATCTTGGTGAAATGGCGCGGCAGTGACGTTGAAACCGCCTGGCGCAGTGGCCTGGCGCTGGCCCAGGGCGGTGAATTCTGCTTCGCCCTGATGGCCCTCATGCAGCAGAACCGCCTCATGCCCGCCGACATCAGCGGCCTGCTTCTGGCCGCGACCTTCTGCTCGATGCTACTGACGCCCCTGTTGCTGCGTGCGGCGCCACGCATCGCCGCGCGCCTGCATCGCAAACCCAACGAAGAGGCGCAACTGGACCAGATCAGCGCACTCAACGCCGGCCTGTCGGGCCATGTGGTCATTTGCGGCTACGGGCGCGTCGGTCAATCCATCGGGCGGTTCCTGCGTCGCGAAGGCCAGGCGTTCGTCGCCCTGGATGACGACCCGGTGATTATCCGGGAAGCCACCGTCGGGGAAAACTGCGTGCATTACGGGGATTCGCGACGAGGTGACCTGCTTGCGGCCGTTGGCTTGAGCCGCGCCAGACTGCTGGTGATCGCGGTGGACAAGACCGACATCGCCATCACCGTGCTCAAGGCGGCCCGCCAGGTCAATCACCAGGTACCGATCCTGGTACGCACCCGTGACGACAGCCAACTGGCCGAGTTGCAGGCTGCCGGGGCCAGCGAAGTGGTCCCGGAACTGCTGGAGTCGAGCCTGATGCTGGCCTCCCACGCCTTGATCATGCTCGGCCTGCCCGAGCAGCAGGTCCGGCATCATGTGGACCAGGTTCGTCATGACCGCTACCGCCTGCTCCATGGCTTTTATCCCGGCAACCAGGACAAGGAGCCCTAGTTTGACGCTCAGTCCTGGCTGACCGCGCCGATCTTGTGAATCGACAGGTCGGCGCCGTAATACTCTTCTTCCTGGGTCAGGCGCAGCCCCAGCACGGCCTTGATCGCGCCATAGACCGCGAACCCACCGACCAGGGCGACGACAACGCCCAGCGCCGTGCCGATCAATTGGCTGACCAGGCTGACCCCACCCAGGCCGCCCAGGGCGCTCTGGCCAAAGACGCCACAAGCAATGCCGCCCCAGACACCGCACAGCCCATGCAGCGGCCAGACGCCGAGCACATCGTCGATCTTCCACTTGCCCTGGGCCGCGGTGAAGCACCAGACAAACAAGGCACCGGCAATGGCCCCCGTGACCAGCGCACCGACCGGGTGCATCAGGTCGGAACCGGCACAGACCGCCACCAAACCGGCCAGCGGGCCGTTGTGCAGGAAGCCCGGGTCATTGCGTCCGACAATCAATGCCGCCACGGTACCGCCCACCATGGCCATCAACGAATTGACCGCCACCAGCCCGCTCACCCCGGGCAAGGTCTGGGCACTCATCACGTTGAAACCGAACCAGCCGACAATCAGGATCCACGAACCCAAGGCCAGGAATGGAATGCTCGAAGGCGCAAACGCCACCAGGCGACCGTCCCGGTAGCGGCCATTACGCGGGCCGAGCAAGAGCACGGCAGCCAACGCCAGCCAGCCGCCCATGGCATGCACCACCACGGAGCCGGCGAAGTCATGGAAACTGGCGCCGAACCGGGCTTGCAGCCAGGCCTGCAGGCCAAAATTGCCGTTCCAGATCATGCCCTCGAAAAACGGATAGACAAACGCCACGATCAGCACCGTGGCGCACAACTGCGGTGCGAACCGGGCACGTTCGGCAATACCACCGGAAATGATGGCCGGGATCGCAGCGGCAAAGGTCAGCAGGAAGAAGAACTTCACCAGGCTATAGCCATGATCGACGCTGAGCGCCGCCGCCGGTTGCAGGAAGGTCACACCGTAGGCAATCCAATAGCCTATAAAGAAATAGGCCAGGGTCGAGACCGCGAAATCGCTGAGGATTTTCGACAGCGCATTGACCTGGTTCTTTTGCCGGACCGTTCCCACTTCAAGAAACGCAAAGCCGGCATGCATGGCCAGGACCATGACCGCGCCGAGCAGGATGAACAGCGTGTTGGAGCTGTGGACCAGACCGTCCACGGCGTTTTGCATATTTTCCATGGTATGGGCAGACCTGAAAAAGTTGAAAAAAGCACCAAACCGGTTCGCCAGCCTTGCGAGCGCACCAAGTTGAAACGACTCATTGGCCGTACGCAGGCCGACGAACCGCTTTGGTGCGCAAGAACGGTCAAAACGAAATCCCGCTTGGAGGTGCTTCGCGGGTTTTGATTATTTGGGTTAAGGTTTTTCGGGCTTTCGCCCAGCTTCAGCGCACTGGCGCAGGTTGATGCACCAGTACATGGCAAAAACCTGAGCAAAAGTTGTACCAGTCACTTGTACTGAACCTTCCAGCAAGGCTCATACTCGAACGTTTCAGACGTCACTTACGGAGATTCACCGATGACCAGACCCCAGGCAAAGACTGCTCAAGAAACCCTGATGGAAGATTTCCAGACGCTGGTCAGCGACACGGAGCGGTTGCTCGATCACACCGCGACGCTGGCAGGCGATCAAGCCGATGCACTGCGCAGCCAGATTCACGAAACCCTCCTGCGCGCCCGCGAAACGCTCAAGCTGACGGAAGATTCCATGCGCGAACGCGGCCAGGCTGCGGTGGTCGCCACCGAGGAATATGTACAGGCCAACCCTTGGCAATCCGTAGGCATTGCGGCAGGCGTTGGCTTTCTGATTGGTCTGCTGGCGACACGGCGCTGATGATGGGTATCGACGAATCCGGCTCGTCCGAAGCGGGCACAAAAACTACAGCACGCCGCCTGGGCGCGGCGTTCCTTGGCTTGCTGCATAGCCACGTCGAATTGTTCGGCATGGAGCTGCAGGAACAGAAGGCACGCACTGTCAGTCTCCTGCTGTTCGCCGGCCTTGCGCTGGTGTTCGGCCTGCTGCTGTTGGTCGGGCTTTCGGCGCTGGTACTGATCCTGGTATGGGACACCTATCGTCTGGCCGGCATTATCGGCCTGTGCCTGTTTTATCTGCTGGCGGCGCTGTTCTGCGGGCTTCGGCTCAAGGCGGCGATCTACGACGAGTCCTCTCCTTTCCACGCCACCCTCGAAGAACTGGCCAATGATCGGGAGCGCCTGTTGCCATGAGCCTGCCTGATATTCCTCAAGCCCGGACACGACAGGAAATGCGCAAGGCGCTGGTGCGTCTGCGCATGGAAATGCACCGCCAGGAAATCCGCCAGGAAACACGCCAGTTGCTGCAGCCCTTGCACCGGGCACGCGGCTTGACGCAAAGCTGGCACGAAGGCTTCGGCATCAAGCACGCGCCACTGTGGGGTGTGGCGGCGGTGTCCCTGCTCGGTTTCATCACCGGAAAACGAACCCGCAATGGTGGTGGCGGTGGCTTGACGGGCCTGATCCGCCTGGCAACGACATTGCTGCCGTTGATCAAGCTGGCCAAAGATATGCGCAAACCCTGAGGCCCCGGTGGCGAGGGAGCTTGCTCCCGCTTGAGTGCGAAGCACTCACAAAAATGGGCCTGCTTCGCAGTCCAGCGGGAGCAAGCTCCCTCGCCACACAGGGTTGTGTATCCAGTCTGTGCAGGCCTATAAGCCTTGCAGGGCAGCCCACGAACCGGGAAGCTAGGACACCGACACCATCAAACGGAGCAACCGGCCTTGGATTGGCACACCCTGCTGACTCGCGAACGCCTCGGAAAACCGCTGCACAGTCCGCAAGAACTGGGCCGCAGTCCTTTCCACAAGGACCACGACCGCATCATCTTTTCCGGCGCCTTCCGCCGCCTCGGACGCAAGACGCAAGTGCATCCGGTCTCCAGCAACGACCACATCCATACGCGCCTGACCCATTCCCTGGAAGTCAGCTGCGTCGGGCGTTCCCTGGGCATGCGCGTGGGGGAAACCATCCGCAATGCCCTGCCTGACTGGTGCGAGCCAAGCGACCTGGGCATGGTGGTGCAATCGGCCTGCCTGGCCCACGACATTGGCAACCCGCCGTTCGGTCACTCCGGCGAGGATGCTATCCGCTATTGGTTCCAGCAGGCTGCCGGCCGTGGTTGGCTCGATGCAATGAGCGAAGCCGAGCGCAACGACTTCCTCAACTTCGAAGGTAACGCCCAGGGATTCCGCGTCCTCACCCAACTTGAATACCATCAGTTCGACGGCGGAACGCGGCTGACCTATGCCACCCTCGGCACCTATTTGAAATACCCCTGGACTGCCCGCCACGCGGACTCGCTGGGCTACAAGAAGCACAAGTTCGGTTGCTACCAGAGCGAATTGCCACTGTTGGAGCAGATTGCCCACAAACTCGGTTTGCCACAGATCGAGGATCAACGCTGGGCACGGCATCCCTTGGTGTACCTGATGGAAGCCGCCGATGACATCTGCTACGCGCTGATCGACCTGGAAGACGGCGTGGAGATGGATCTCCTGGAATACCCCCAGGTGGAATCGCTGCTCCTGGACCTGGTGGGCGATGATCTTCCGGACACTTACCGGCAGCTGGGGCCACTGGACTCGCGGCGACGCAAACTGGCGATCCTGCGGGGCAAGGCCATCGAACACCTGACCAACGCCGCCGCCCGGGCGTTTGTCGAACAGCAGGAAGCCTTGCTTGCCGGCACATTGCCAGGAGATCTCGTGGAGCATATGCACGGCCCGGCAAAACGCTGCGTGTTGAATGCCAAGGACATGGCGCGCCGGAAAATTTTCCAGGACAAGCGCAAGACCCTGCATGAAATCGGCGCCTACACCACGCTGGAAATCCTGCTCAACGGATTTTGCGGAGCGGCCCTTGAACAGCATGGGGGCCGCACGCCTTCGTTCAAGAATCGCCGCATTCTCGACCTGCTGGGGAACAATGCGCCGAATCCCAATGGACCTTTGCATGGCGCGTTCCTGCGAATGATCGACTTCATTGCCGGCATGACCGACAGCTACGCCAGCGAAATGGCCCAGGAAATGACCGGCCGCACGCGCCAATAAAAGGCACCCTTTGCAGCACCTCGAAAAAAGTGGGAGCGAGCTTGCTCGCTCCCACAGGGGATTGGCGGTGAATGTGAATTCTGTAGCGCTGTGCCACAGGGAGTTTGAAGTAGATAAATAATGTATGGCTTACACACACCTCGATTAAAAACGCTTCCTTTGTTTGCACAACCAACACAATCAAAGAAATATCCCTTCACACACTGCCAACTCCTCTCATCTCTTTTTGCCATCCACCTACTAAAAAACCGATTACATCGTAATATCTTGCCTCTTTTTTTGTAGGAAACTTCTGAAATTGAAGTTGCATGCCCGTCTCTTCGTACGGCCCTGGTTGTAAGTGGGCTAAGGTGCGCGCTTTATTCAAGTTCGCAGGGTAATTTATTCATGAACTCCGTTTTCATTGTCGACGACCATCCGGTCATCCGCCTCGCTGTTCGCATGCTTCTGGAGCATGAGGGCTATAAGGTCGTGGGAGAAACTGACAACGGCGTCGATGCGATGCAAATGGTGCGCGAATGCATGCCAGACTTGGTTATCCTGGACATCAGCATTCCCAAACTCGACGGGCTGGAAATCCTCTCGCGCTTCAACGCCATGACCACTCCGCTCAAGACGCTGGTGCTCACGGCCCAGTCGCCGACGCTCTTCGGCATTCGATGCATGCAGTCCGGTGCCTCTGGTTACGTTTGTAAACAGGAAGACCTCAGCGAACTTGTCAGCGCAATCAAAGCAGTATTGTCCGGCTATAACTACTTTCCCAGCCAGGCGCTGAATCCGGTACGCCCGGATGACCCACGCAGTATCGAGCTGGACCTTTTCAAAAGTGTCAATGATCGGGAACTGATGGTGCTGCAACTATTTGCCCAGGGTCGTACCAACAAGGAAATAGCCAAAGGAATGTTTCTAAGCAATAAGACCGTCAGTACTTATAAGAAACGGCTGATGCAGAAGCTCAAGGTCAAGTCGTTGGTCGATCTGATTGAAATGGCGAAGCGCAACGCGCTGGTGTGAGAAAAACAGGATGCTCAGACGCATAACCGAATGTCTCCTGCTGATCAGCGCAGCGTTTTATACAGGAATGCTCACGGCGGCAGCGAATGCGCCCGAGCAATATACCCTGCTGGGCCGCTCGTCCATGGCCCATACCGAGGTCAAGCTGGATGATGTTCACCGCGCCTGGCTACAGGATCGGCAAGCGCTGGTCCTGGGAACTTCCGCCCCGGATTACCCGCCCTTCGATCTTTCCACCAGCGGACGCGACTACGAAGGCCTGACGGCTGATTACGCCGACATCATCGCCAAGGCCATCGACCTGCCCATAACAGTCCTGCGCTTCGATTCCCGCGAGGCGGCCATGGCCGCACTCAAGGACGGGCAAATCGATATGCTTGGCACCGCCAACGGTTTCGAGGCGCGCAACCCCGACATTGTGCTGTCGACGCCGTACGCAGTGGACCAACCCGTTCTCGTCACCCGAACGAATGAAAGCCGATCCCTGACTGACGATCTCGAGGGGTTGCGGCTGAGCATGGTTTATCACTACCTGCCGCTACGGGAAATTGAAAAACTCTACCCCAAGGCACTCATTACCACCTACCCGTCCTACCAGAACGCCATCAATGCCGTCGCCTTCGGTCAGGCCGATGTATTTCTCGGCGATACCCTTTCCACCCACTACATGATCAACAAGGGCTACTTGAGCAATATCCGCATGGCCAGCTTCGGCAAACACGAATCCCATGGGTTCGGTTTCGCCGTACGGCGTAGCGACACCCGCTTGCTGGAAGTCATCAACGCTACGCTGAGCCAGGTTTCCATTGCCGAGCAAGCCGCCATCTCCAAGCGCTGGAGTGCTGGCAGCGACCTGTATCTCACGGACCACAGGATACAACTGACCGACCGCGAGCAACGCTGGCTGGCGAGGCATCCGGTGGTCCGGGTGGTGGTGAACGAAACCTCCGCGCCCTTCACCTTCTTCGATGCGGAGGGGGACTTTCGCGGTATCAGTGCCGACCTGCTGGAACTGATCCGGCTGCGCACCGGCCTGCGCCTGGACATCCAGCACCGCCAGAACGACAGCGAAATGATTGCTGCGGTCCTCAACGATCAAGCCGACATGATCGCCGCACTTTTGCCCAGCAGTGAACGACAACTCCAGTTGAAGTTCAGCCGCCCCTACGTCGATAGCTCGTTCGTCCTGCTGACCCGCAAACAGTCCGACACGCCCACGACACTCGATCAGTTAGGCCACGCCAGCCTGGCAATCGCCAAAGGCAATCCGGTCATCGGATGGCTACGCAGCCAGTACCCGAACCTTCAAATCATCGAAACGGACGGCCCCTTGCGCGCCGTGGAAATGCTCGCCCATGGCCAGGTCGACGGCAGCGTGAACTCGCAGGTGATGGCCAACTACTTCATCTCCTCCTATGCGTGGCGCGACAGGTTGCAAATCAGCAGCACGGTGGGCACCCAACAGGCCATGTTCGCGCTGGCCACGGCAAAAAACGCCACAGAGTTGAACGCCATCCTCGACAAGGCCCTGACCAGCATCGACCCTGACGAACTGGGCGTCATCAACAACCGCTGGCGCGGTTACGTCTCGCCCTCGGAACACACCTGGCGCGCCTACAACCGCCTGTTCCTCCAGGTCGTCGTGGGCGTTGGCCTGTTGTTACTGTTTTCCCTGGCGTGGAACGCCTACATGCAGCGCCAGATCAGGCAACGCCAACGGGCGGAACTGGCCCTCAATGATCAACTCGAATTCATGCATTCACTGCTCAACGGCACCCCCCATCCCATCTACGTGAGGGATCGCAACGGCATCCTGCAAAGCTGCAACGACAGCTACCTGCAAACGTTCGACGTCAAACGCGAAGACGTCATCGGCAAGAGCCTGATGCCAGGATCCATGAGCAACGCCTTCGAAGCGCAGGAGTACCAGGCGGACTACCAACGCGTCATGGCCGAAGGCACCGCCCTGATCGTCGACCGGCCCCTGCACATCGGGGACCGGCAACTGACGATCTATCACTGGATCCTCCCCTACCGAAACTCCGCCGCCGAAGTGCAAGGCATCATCGGCGGCTGGATCGACATCAGTGAGCGGCGCCAGCTGTTCGAGGAGCTGCGCGCGTCCAAGCAACGGGCCGATGACGCGAACCGCGCCAAAAGCACGTTCCTGGCAACCATGAGCCATGAAATCCGCACCCCCATGAACGCGGTGATCGGCATGCTTGAGCTGGCCCTGAAACAGGCCGATAAGGGCCGTGTAGACCGTTCGACCATCGAAGTCGCGTACGAGTCGGCCTCCGGCATGCTCGAACTGATAGGCGATATTCTGGACATCGCCCGTATCGAATCCGGTCATCTGAGCCTGGCCCCCGAACGCGTCAATCTCAGGGCCTTGCTGCAATCGGTCATTCGGGTATTCGAGGGCGTGGCCCGGCAGAAAAACCTGGCGTTGTCCCTGCAGTTCGACGCCGCCAAGGGCAGCCCTGACGTGTTGATGGACCCGTTGCGGTTCAAACAGGTGCTGTCGAACCTGATCAGCAATGCCCTCAAATTTACCGAGCAGGGCCAGGTAGTGATCAAGGTCCGGCTGTCTCCAACCGACCGGGACGACGTCCTGCAAATGCACCTGGAGGTCAACGACAGCGGCATCGGTATTGCTCCGGCGGACCTGCAACGTTTGTTCGAGCCGTTTGCCCAGGTCGATAACACCAGCCGGATGGCCCGCAACGGTGCGGGGCTGGGGCTGGTGATCAGTCGTAACCTGTGCCGGATGATGGGCGGCAGCCTGCACATGAACAGCCAACCCGGCACCGGCACCCAGGTCCAGGTCTGCCTGCAGCTGACCGTCCTGGCGACGGCGCCGGTTCGCCCCCCACCTGAACCGGTCATCGAAACGGCCCAGGCTCCCCTGAACGTCCTGATCGTGGACGATCATCCCGCCAACCGCCTGCTGATGTCGCAGCAATTGGAATACCTGGGCCATCACTACCAGGTCGCCCATGATGGTGCCCACGGGCTTGAGGTCTGGCAAAAGAACCACTTCGATCTGATCATCGCCGATTGCAACATGCCCATCATGAGCGGCTACGAACTGGCCCGGTCGATTCGTCGCGATGAATCCGAGCAGCAACGACCGCCCTGCACCCTACTGGGGTTCACTGCCAATGCCCAACCGGAGGAAAAACAACGCTGCCAGGACGCTGGGATGGACGACTGCCTGTTCAAGCCAATCAGCCTGAGCGCCTTGAGCCAATGGATCAAGGCAGTCAAACCCGTCAGTTGCCCGGCAGCTTTCAGCATACAAAGCCTGCAGGCGTTGACCGGCGGCGACCCGTCGTCCAACCGACGGCTGCTGGCCGAATTGCTCAGCAGCAGCCGCTCGGACCGCCAGGAGTTGCTCGACATCGCCCACAGCGCAAACCGGTCAGCACTGGCCGAAATAGCGCACAAGATAAAAGGCGTCGCCCGCATCGTCCAGGCGACCTCACTGATCCAGCGGTGCGAGGCGCTGGAACACGCTTGTCACCAGGCGCAAGCGCCCAGGCGAATCAGCGATTGCATCGACGCCCTCGACCGAGCCATGAGCGAACTGGAGCGGGCCCTCGAAACGGAGATCGCCAAGGCAAAATAATCCAGCGTTTACTATGCTATTCGCTCAGCAGTGCGTACCTGGGGGTTCTCGATCGGTTTCCCTGCACGCGGGAACACCATCGAGAACGCCCCCTGACACTTGGAGTGACTGCAATGCCCAGCGCACCGCGTCCGGAAAAACGCCGGTTCCCCCTGCACGTTCACATCAGCGTGATGTTTACCCTGCTTCTGTTGCTGACCGGGGTGGTGCTGGGGATTTTCAATTACCGGCAAACCACGCAAATCATCCTGTCCAGCAGTGAGAAACTGTTCAACCGTATTGAACAGGATGTGCGCCTGGATCTGTACGACACCTACGAACCCATCCGCCACCTGTTGAGGCTGTTGGCCGACTACCCGGCGACGCGCACTCCCCAGATGGCGCAACGCCTGGCCCTGCTCGTGCCCTTCAGCCAGGCACTGCGGGACAACCCGAACCTGGCATCGTTGTACCTGGGCGATCATCAGGGCAACTTCATGATGGTCCGGCCATTGCGCACCGCGGCCCTGAAAGTCGCCCTGCAGGCACCGGCCGAGGCGGTCTACCAAGTCTGGACCGTGGAGCGGGCAACCGAGCAAGGCCCGGTTCACTCCCAGTCGCTGTTCTACGACGAGACGCTGACGCTCATCGGGCGCCGGGACATTGCCGACGAAACCTACGACCCCCGCAGCCGCAGCTGGTTTCGCAGCGCCGCCGGCAGCACCGAGCAGATCACCACCGAGCCCTACGTTTTTTTCTCCACCCATAACGTCGGCACCACCCTCGCCCTGCGCAGTGGCGAGCAGGCTGTCATCGGCGCCGACCTGACCCTGGCGGCCCTGTCCCAGACCCTGGCCAAACACAAGGTGACCACCGGCACCGAAGTCGTCTTGCTCGATCCCAAGGGCAACGCAGTGGGTTATCCCGACAACAGCCGGCTGCTCGCCGATGCCCAGTCGGCACGCCTGATCAAGGCCCGAGACCTCAGCCTGGCCATCGCCGCTGCGCTCGACGACAACACCGATGCCACGCGCCTGGAAGCGGACGGACGCCAGTGGATCGTTTCTCGCAGCCACATGCAGGAAGGCGGGCCCCAGGGCCTGGAACTGGCGCTGCTGGTCCCTGAAGATGAGCTGCTGGACAATGCCTATCGCATGCGCTGGCAAGGCGCGCTCATCACCCTCGCCACGCTGCTGCTGTGCCTGCCCCTGGGTTGGCTGACGTCCAGGATCCTGGTCAAGCCTTTGCGCGAACTGGTGCAGGAGGCCGATGCCATTCGCAGCTTTGACTTCAACTACCCGGTGTCCCGTCGCTCCCCGGTGCTGGAAGTCGATCAGTTGAGCGTGTCGATGGCGCGCATGAAAGAGACCCTGGCGAGTTTCTTTGAAATCACCGCCAGCCTGCGCGCCGAAACCCGCTTCGCCCCGTTGCTGGAACGGGTGTTGTTTGAAACCGTAAAAATCGGCCAGGCCCAGGCAGGCCTGATCTACTTGCGCGAGAACGACGACAACCGGGTCAAGCCGTATGGGCTGGTCATCAATGGAACACCCAGGGATCTCGAGGCCTTCAAGTTACGCAGTCATGAGCTCCAGGCTGGCGACAGCCCGCAATGGCTCCAGCAACTGGCCACCTCGGACAACCTCGTGGCCTCCCTGGGCTTCGAACAGGCGGCCGATCTGCAGAGCGTTCTGCGGGAGCTGGACTCGCCGCGCGTCCATCTGATCGGTATTCGCCTTCGCAATCGGCACCAGGAAACCGTCGGCGTCCTGGTACTGCTGATCACCGACAGCGGCACCGAAGCCGACCTGGAAAAACTGCAGCCCGACCGCATCGCCTTCCTGCAGGCCGTGTCCGGTGCCGCCGCCGTGAGCATCGAGGGTCAGCGCCTGCAAGCCAGGCAAAAGCAGTTGCTGGACGCCTTCATCCAGTTGCTGGCCGGCGCGATCGATGCCAAGAGTCCCTACACGGGCGGCCATTGCCAGCGGGTGCCGGTCCTGACCCTGATGCTCGCCCAGGCGGCCGCTGCCAGCCAGGTACCGGCATTCGAAACCTATCGGCCCACCGAGGACGAATGGGAAGCCCTGCACATCGCCGCCTGGCTGCACGATTGCGGCAAGGTCACCACCCCCGAATATGTGGTCGACAAGGCCACCAAGCTGGAAACCCTGAACGACCGGATCCACGAGATACGCACCCGCTTCGAGGTGCTCAAGCGCGACGCCTGGGTCGATTATTGGCAGGCCGTGGCAAGCGGCGGCGAGCCGTCATCCCTGGCGCAACAGCGCGACGCGACATTGACGGCACTGGATGACGACTTTGCTTTCGTCGCCCGCTGCAACCTGGGCTCCGAAGCCATGGCCGAAGCCGATCTGCAGCGCCTGCGACACATCGCGCAACGCCCGTGGACCCGAACCCTCGATGATCGCCTGGGGGTTTCCTGGGAAGAAAACCGGCGCCAGGCCCGCACGCCCAAGCCGACACTACCGGTCACTGAGCCACTGTTGGCAGACAAGCCCGAGCACCTGCTCGAACACCACGAAGCCGAACTGATCCCGGCGGAAAATCCGTGGGGCTTCCAGCTCGACGTACCGGCCTGGAAATACAACCGCGGCGAGCTCTACAACCTGAGCATCACGCGAGGCACGCTAACCCGCGAGGAGCGCTATGTCATCAACCATCACATGGTGCAGACGATCCTGATGCTCAGCCAGTTGCCCTTTCCCAGCCACTTGGACAACGTGGCGGAGATCGCTGGCGGTCATCACGAGAAGATGGATGGCAGCGGTTATCCCAAGCGTCTCAAACGCGAAGAGATGAGCCTGCCGGCGCGCATGATGGCCATTGCCGACATTTTCGAAGCGCTGACGGCAGCCGACCGCCCCTACAAGAAAGCGAAGAAACTGAGCGAAGCCCTGGGCATCATGGCCACCATGTGCCGTGACGCCCATATCGATCCCGAGCTGTTCGGGCTGTTCATCGATGAAAAGATCTACCTGAGCTACGCCAACCAGTTCCTCGACCCGCACCAGATCGATGAAATCGATCCCCACGGCCTGCTGGTCAAGGCAGGGTTGAAGGTATGATCAGCAATCCGTCAGGCGCAGGAATATCGCGGCCAACTGCTCGATGCCGGCTTGATCATGCTCGGTAAAACGCGCCAGTTTCGGACTGTCCAGGTCGAGCACGCCGATCAGGCGCCCGTCCTTGACCAGCGGCACCACCAGTTCGCTGTTCGACGCGCTGTCGCAGGCGATGTGCCCGGCGAAGGCATGGACGTCTTCGACGCGCTGGGTCTGCCGGGTCGCGGCCGCCGTACCGCACACGCCGCGGCCAAAGGGGATCCGCACGCAGGCGATCTGGCCCTGGAACGGTCCCAGGACCAGCTCTTCGTTGCGATTGAGGTAAAAACCGGCCCAGTTCAGGTCGTCCAGCTGACTGGACAGGAAAGCCGAGAACTGCGCGGCGTTGGCGATGAAATCACGCTCATCGGCCAGCAAGGATTCCAGCTGTGCCGATAACAACGCGTAGCCGTCAAGGCCGACTCCGGTGCCCTTCAAATCGATCATGCCTTGTGCTCCAACAATTTCAGGCCTACCCAATAGCGGGCAAACTGATAGGCGCAACGTCCGTTGCGATTGCCGCGACCGGTTGCCCAGCGCACCGCCAGTACATCCAGCGCTTCGTCGCGCTGCCAGGCCAGCCCAGCCTTGGCTGCCAATTCGCCGATCCAGTGCTCCACCACGTTAAGGAAATGCTCCTGGGTAAACGGATAAAACGACAGCCACAGGCCAAAGCGGTCGGACAAGGCGATCTTGTCCTCTACCGCTTCGCTGGGATGAAGTTCGCCGTCGACCCGTTTCCAGTTCTCGTTGTCGCTTTCCTTCTCCGGTACCAGGTGACGACGGTTGGAAGTGGCATACAGCAACACGTTGTCCGGCGCCTGCTCCAGGGATCCATCCAACACGCTCTTGAGCACGCGGTAATCGCCTTCACCGGACTCGAACGACAAGTCATCGCAGAACAACACGAAGCGCTGGGGCAGTTTCGCAACCTGCTCCACCACCCGAGGCAGATCGGCCAAGTGATCGCGTTCGATCTCGATCAAGCGCAGGCCATGCGGGGCATGTTCAGCCAACAGGGCGCGTACCAGGGACGACTTGCCGGTGCCACGCGAGCCCCAGAGCAAGGCATGGTTGGCGGGCATGCCATCGATGAACTGCCGGGTGTTGCGGCCCAGTTGTTCGACCTGGCGGTCCACGCCGATCAGGTCAGACAGGCGCATGTCGAGGCTGACCTGCAGCGGCAGCAGGTAGCCGCTACGGCCGTCACGCTGCCAGCGGGCGGCCAGGGTCTGGGTCCAATCGATGGTGGGCCGGGGCGCCGGCAGCAAAGGCTCGATCCGGGCCAGCACGGCATCGGCACGCTCAAGAAAAGCATTCAATCGCGAGTCCACGTCTTCTCCTCGGACAGGTTCACAGTAATGATGGCGCTCGAGCTACGAAACGTCGTATCCAATGGCGGGTCTACTTCACACAATACACACCGGCTGCACCGGTACTCAGAGATGATCAGCTATGCTTGACCGGCGAAGGGAAACGTAAGTGGTTCATCACTCAATGGACATCAGATTCACCCAACGGCTTTCCTACAAGCAGGCCCGCCTGACCGTCCTGGTGGGCTTCGTGTTGGGCACCTTGCTCAGTCTGATGCAGATCGGCATCGATTATGCCAGCGAAGACGCGTCGATCAACCGTGAAATCCTCTCGCTGCTGGAAATCAGCCACAACCCGGCCTCGCGTATCGCCTACAACATCGACGCCGAGCTCGCCCAGGAGCTGTCCATGGGCCTGTTGCGCTCACCGGCCATCATTGGGGCCGAGCTGATCGACAACAACAATACCGTGCTCGCCAGCGTCAAGCGGCCCGAGCTGCAAAGCAGCTACCGGTTCATCAGCGACTTTCTGTTCGGCGCCCAGCGTCAGTTCGAGGATCGGCTCTACCTGGATCATTTGCCCAACGAATCCCTGGGCATGCTGCGACTGGACGTCGACACCTATGCGTTCGGCAGTCGTTTCCTGCGCCGTGCCGAGGTCACCTTGCTCAACGGCTTCGCCCGCAGCCTGATCCTGACGGGCCTGCTGCTGGCACTGTTCTACGTGATGCTGACCAAGCCCCTGGTGCGGGTCATCCGCGAACTGAGCAGCCGCGACCCGAGCAGCAACGAACAGAATCACCTGGAATGCCCTGCCGGCCACCAGTCCGATGAAATCGGCGTACTGGTTTCCGTCGCCAACCAGCAGTTCGAAAATATCTCCACCGAAATCCAGCAGCGGCGCACGGCCGAAAATCGCCTCACCGAATACCTCGCGCAATTGGAGAACATCGTCTCGGCACGCACCGCCGAACTCAAGGCCAGCAACGCCCGCCTCAGCCAGTCCAACGAGGAACTGGAAGTGGCCCGGCGCACGGCCCTGGACATGGCCGAGGCCCGCTCTGCGTTCCTCGCCAACATGAGCCACGAGATCCGCACACCGCTCAACGGCCTGCTGGGAATGATCGCCCTGTCCCTGGACGGCCCCCTGACGGCCGAACAACAGCAACAGCTATCGATTGCCCATGACTCGGGCAAGGTATTGGTCGAACTGCTCAACGATATCCTCGACCTGTCGAAATTCGACGCCGGTCAACTGGAACTCGAACGCATCCCGTTCGACCTCGGCTCCCTGGTGGAGGATACGGCCAATCTGCTTTCCCAGAACGCGGCCCCGAGTGTCGAACTGGCCTGCCTGATCAAGCCGCAGTTCCCGGCGCAGGTTCTCGGCGACCCGACCCGGGTGCGTCAGATCGTCAGCAACCTGCTGTCCAATGCACTGAAGTTCACGCGCTTCGGCCGGGTCGACGTGAAGTTGAGTCATTACGACGGCGGCGTGCGCATCGAGGTCTGCGACACGGGCATCGGTATCCCCCAGGAAGCCCAGGCGAGAATCCTGCAGCCGTTCACCCAGGCCGGCGCCGGGATTACCCGCCAGTTCGGTGGCACCGGGCTGGGCCTGGCACTGACCTACAACCTCTGCGAAGCCATGCAGGGCCGGTTGACCATCAGTTCCGAAGCTGGCTTCGGCAGTCAGTTCTGTGCCGACCTGCCCCTGCCCTGCCATCTGCCGGCAACGCCGGTCGAACCGTTGCGCGGCAACGTCGTCGCCATCACCGCCAGCAGCAGCGGCCTGGCCGAGTTGCTGGGCATGCTGTTGCCGGGATGGGGCCTGGATTATGTGCAGCGCTCCATCGACGACCGGTTGCTGGGGCTCACACCCGACGTACTGATTACCGACTGCCCGGAATGTCTGTTCAACCTGCGGCCAACCTTTGATGCACCGATCCTGCTGGTGACCGCCTATGGCAGCTTCATGCCCAGCGAAGAAGCCGCCGCCCTCGCCCCGCTGATACAACAGGCCCGGCCGCTGGCGCGCCATGCGCTGTACCAGATTCTGCGGCGCGCCATGCAAAGCGAGGCGACCGTCATCGATGACGCACAGATCGAAGCCCTGGCGCCGTCCAGGCGTGGACGGGTGCTGCTGGTGGAGGACAACCCGGTCAACCAACTGGTGGCCAAGGGGATGTTGGTAAAACTGGGCTGCGAAGTCACCGTCGCAGCCCACGGCGCCGAAGCCCTGAGTCAACTGGAACAGCGGGTGTTCGACCTGGTGTTGATGGACTGCAACATGCCGGTAATGGATGGCTACGAAGCCAGTCGACAGATCCGCCAAAGCGGGCGCTGGTCGGACCTGCCGATTGTCGCCCTGACGGCCAACGCAATGCCCGAGGAACGTGAGCGCTGCCGTGCGGCCGGCATGAACGATTACCTGTCCAAGCCGTTCCGCCGCGAAGAACTGGCGGCAGTGCTGGACCAGTGGGTGCCGACTACGTCAGCGCTTTGATCTGGCCCAACAGGTGATCGAGACCGTCTCGCAATGTTGCGAGGCGGTCCAGGTCGATACCGCTGTCGCACAACAGGCGGGCCTTGAGCGGGCCGACCTGTTCACGCAAGGCTCGTCCGGCAGTCGTCAGGCTCAAGTGCACCTCCCGCTCGTCCCGGGCCGAACGCTGGCGCTGGACCAGGTCCAGCTGTTCCAGGCGCTTGAGCAGCGGCGTCAGCGTCCCGGAATCCAGCAGCAAACGCTCACCCAGCGCCTTGACCGTGGGCTGTAGCGGGGCCGTGTCCTGCCATTCCCACAGCACCAGCATCGCCAGGTATTGCGGATAGGTCAGGCCGAGTTGATCGAGCATTGGCTTGTAGCCACGGATCACTGCACGCGAAGCAGCGTACAGCTTGAAGCACAACTGGCTGTCGAGCTTCAGGGAATCGACTGACAGGTCATTCATTTGAGCAGCGCTTCGATCTCACCGGTCAGGTCCTGGGGCTTGGTGGTCGGGGCAAAACGCTTGACCACTTGGCCGTCCCTGCCGATCAGGAACTTGGTGAAATTCCACTTGATGCCTTTGGACCCCAGCACCCCGGGCGCCCGCTGTTTAAGCTGGACGAACAGGGGATGGGCGTTGGCGCCGTTGACCTCGATTTTCTTGAACAGCGGAAAACTCACACCGAAGTTCAACTCGCAGAACTCGGTAATCGCCCCCTCGTCGCCCGGCTCCTGCTTGCCAAACTGATTGCAGGGAAAGCCCAACACCACCAGGCCCTGGTCCTTGTAGGTCTGCCACAACGCCTCAAGCCCCTTGTATTGCGGAGTGAACCCGCACTGGCTGGCCGTGTTGACCACCAGCACAGCCTTGCCGGCGAAATCGGCGAGGGTCTTTTGCTCCCCCTTGATGGTGGTGCACGGGATGCTCAGCAGATTGTCGCTCATGGCAAGGCTCCAAAACGAATAGGACAGGCGGTGAAGATAGCGAGCGATTCAATTGTGTGCAATTTAATTATCCGAACCCATGGTCTGTGGAGCCCACAGGCTCTTGTGGCGAGGGAGCTTGCTCCCGCTCGGCGGCGCAGCCGTCGTAAACCCGGCTGGTGCGGTTTTCCTGCAAGACCGCGTCATCCCCTATTGGGGCGGCTGCGCCGCCCAGCGGGAGCAAGCTCCCTCGCCACAGGGGGATTGTGAGCAGTGCCTAACGGGGTACGAGATCCAGGCACACCGAGTTGATGCAGTACCGCAAACCCGTGGGCGGCGGGCCGTCGGGGAAGACGTGGCCCAGGTGGGCGTCGCATCTGGCGCAGACCACCTCGGTGCGAATCATGCCGTGGCTGACGTCCCGCACCTCCACCACCGCGCTGCCTTCGATCGGCGCGTAGAAACTTGGCCAGCCACAGCCCGAATCGAATTTGGTCTGCGAATCGAACAACGGCTCGTTGCAGCAGATGCAGTGGTACACGCCGTCGGTCTTGGTGGCGTTGTATTTACCGGAGAATGGCCGTTCGGTGCCCTTCAGCCGACAGACGTTGTACTGCTCCGGGTCGAGCATGGAGTGCCATTCTTCAAGGGTTTTTTCCAACTTTTCCATCGTCCTACCTCGGCAATTGAAAAAGCCCGATCCGACGCTTTTCCGCAGATCGGGCGGCACGTATGATTGCGCCTCGTCAGACGCCAGTCTGGCAGTCACGTCATGCGCATTCAAACGGATTGTGACGCCTATACCGCGTCAGGCCTGGGCACAGACGCAGGATTCCCAGTACGGTGGTTCATACGCCGCCTGGATCGTTCATTTTCGGGAACACATCGCCATGCAGGTCAGCAAATCGAACAAGCTCGCCAACGTCTGCTACGACATTCGCGGCCCGGTGCTCAAGCACGCCAAACGCCTGGAAGAGGAAGGCCATCGCATCCTCAAGCTGAACATCGGTAACCCGGCCCCCTTTGGTTTCGAAGCGCCCGATGAAATCCTCCAGGACGTCATCCGCAACCTGCCGACCGCCCAGGGCTACAGCGACTCCAAGGGCCTGTTCAGCGCCCGCAAGGCCGTGATGCAGTACTACCAGCAGAAGCAGGTCGAAGGTGTCGGCATCGAGGACATCTACCTGGGTAACGGCGTGTCCGAGCTGATCGTGATGTCCATGCAGGCCCTGCTCAACAATGGCGACGAAGTGCTGGTGCCGGCGCCGGACTATCCGCTGTGGACCGCTGCCGTGAGCCTGTCCGGTGGCAATCCGGTGCATTACCTGTGCGACGAACAGGCCAACTGGTTTCCCGACCTGGCGGACATCAAGGCCAAGATCACGCCCAATACCAAGGCACTGGTGATCATCAACCCGAACAATCCGACCGGCGCCGTGTATTCCAGGGAAGTACTGCTGGGCATGCTGGAACTGGCCCGCCAACACAACCTGGTGGTGTTTTCCGACGAGATCTACGACAAGATCCTCTACGACGACGCCGTGCACATCTGCACTGCATCCCTGGCACCGGACCTGCTGTGCCTGACCTTCAACGGCCTGTCCAAATCCTATCGGGTAGCGGGTTTCCGATCAGGCTGGGTTGTTATTTCCGGTCCCAAGCATCACGCCCAGAGCTACATCGAAGGCATCGACATGCTGGCCAACATGCGCCTGTGTGCCAACGTGCCGAGCCAGCATGCGATCCAGACGGCGCTGGGCGGCTACCAGAGCATCAACGACCTGGTCCTGCCCCAGGGCCGGCTGCTGGAACAGCGCAATCGAACCTGGGAACTGCTCAACGACATTCCCGGCGTCAGTTGTGTCAAGCCGATGGGCGCGCTGTATGCCTTCCCGCGGATCGACCCGAAGGTCTGCCCGATCCACAACGATGAAAAATTCGTCCTCGACCTGCTGCTGTCCGAGAAGCTGCTGGTGGTCCAGGGCACGGCGTTCAACTGGCCGTGGCCGGATCACTTCCGCGTCGTGACCCTGCCACGGGTCGATGACCTCGACCAGGCCATTGGCCGGATCGGCAACTTCCTCAAGTCCTACCGTCAGTAAGCCAGGCAGCGTGCGAGGCGTCCTCACCTCGCACGCTGTTTGATTCAGCAACATATCCGTTCCGCCGACTCCGTCGGGCCTTCTACACTGGGGATTGGACGGTCAACATGCATCTGGGCTCAACGTTCACGGGGGGCAAGCAGCGCATTTCTTTTCCCTGGTCACTTTCAGAAAAGTCTTTCAAACATTTAGGACGCGTGTAGGACACAGTTTGAAATAGTCGGCGAGTTGAATAGCCTGCGGCGGCACCTTATATACCCCGCATAACGCTACATCTTTAGCACGAGGAGATTTTCACAACCATGATGCGCATCCTGCTGTTCTTGGCCACTAACCTGGCGGTCGTGCTGATTGCCAGCATCACCCTGAGCCTCTTCGGCTTCAACGGGTTCATGGCGGCCAACGGGGTTGATCTCAACCTCAATCAGCTGCTGATTTTCTGTGCGGTGTTCGGTTTCGCCGGTTCCCTGTTCTCGCTGTTCATCTCCAAGTGGATGGCGAAGATGAGCACCAGCACCCAGATCATCAGCCAGCCGCGCACGCGTCACGAACAATGGCTGCTGCAAACTGTCGAGCAACTGTCCCGCGAAGCCGGTATCAAGATGCCGGAAGTCGGGATTTTCCCAGCCTACGAGGCCAACGCCTTCGCCACCGGCTGGAACAAGAACGACGCACTGGTCGCCGTCAGCCAGGGTTTGCTCGAGCGGTTTTCCCCCGATGAAGTCAAGGCCGTGCTGGCCCACGAGATCGGCCACGTCGCCAACGGCGACATGGTGACCCTGGCGTTGATCCAGGGCGTGGTGAACACCTTCGTGATGTTCTTTGCCCGCATCATCGGCAATTTCGTCGACAAGGTGATTTTCAAGAACGAAGAAGGCCAGGGTATCGCCTACTACGTGGCAACCATCTTCGCCGAGCTGGTACTGGGCATCCTCGCCAGCGCCATCGTCATGTGGTTCTCGCGCAAACGCGAGTTCCGCGCCGACGACGCCGGTGCACGCCTGGCCGGCACCAGCGCCATGATCGGCGCCCTGCAGCGCCTGCGCGCCGAGCAAGGCTTGCCGGTGCACATGCCCGACACCCTGAATGCCTTTGGCATCAACGGTGGCATCAAGCAGGGCCTGGCTCGCATGTTCATGAGCCACCCGCCGCTGGAAGAGCGTATCGACGCACTGCGTCGTCGCGGCTGACAGCCGGGGAATCTGTGGCGAGGGAGCTTGCTCCCGCTGGGGCGCGAAGCGCCCCTGGAGCGCGGCGACACGGTGGATCAGGTTAATTGAGTGAGCTTGAGA
>NZ_FMXH01000008.1:85024-89020 GCF_900103575.1 Pseudomonas sp. NFACC51
CCCGTGGCGAGGGAGCTTGCTCCCGCTGGGGCGCGAAGCGGCCCTAAAACCCGGCGACACGGTAGATCAGGCTGATTGAGTGAGCTTGAGAGGGGCTGCTGCGCAGCCCAGCGGGAGCAAGCTCCCTCGCCACAAAAGCAGGGGGTTCCCTCACCACAGCTTCATCCGTCAACGATTGGAAATCCGATACACCCGCTCATCCAGCCGCTTCACCCCAGCCTGCAAGAACTTCCAGCTCTCCCCCAGCACATCCTGCTCCTGCAAGACCTCCAGTCGCCAGGCATTACCCAGCAACCTCAGCACCTCATCATTGCCCACGGAGAAAGGCGGGCCAGGCATTTCATCCTGGTTGTAATCCAGGGTAATCAACAATCCGACGCCATTGGGCAAGATCTTCTGCAGATGGGCCGCATACCGCTCTCGCATCGCCACTGGCAAGGCAATCAACGCAGCGCGGTCGTACAACGCCGTGCAATCGGCCACATCTGCAGCACTCAAGGCAAAGAAATCACCACAGCGGATTTCGATGCCCCCGGCACGGAAGACCTTGAACACACCCTCTTCACTCACGCTCGGCTCAAGCCGATGTTCAAGAAAAAAATCATTGGCGGCTTTTTCCGATAACTCCACGCCCAGCACCGAGTACCCCTGATGGGCAAGCCACAGCAGATCCAGGCTTTTGCCACACAATGGCACCAGCACCCGACTGCCCTGGGCCAGGCCCAGTTGCGGCCAAAACCGTTGCAGGTACGGGTTCACCTCCGGTAAGTGAAAACCAATCTGGTTCGATGACCAGCGCTTGTGCCAAAACTCGGGCTCCATGATTAACTCCAAGAAATTCGATAAAAACGGGCTAAAACTTATATTAGATTTAGATCATTGACCTGACGGAAGATGATCACATCTTAACGCTCAGGAGCCCCTTCATGCTGCCCAGCCTGTTTATCTCCCATGGCTCACCGATGCTCGCCCTGGAGCCCGGCGACAGCGGTCCGGCATTGGCTCGCCTGGCCGCTCAATTGCCCAAGCCCAAGGCCATCGTCATCGTGTCCGCCCACTGGGAAAGCAACGAATTGCTGGTCAGCGCCAATCCGCAGCCGCGCACCTGGCACGACTTCGGCGGCTTTCCACCAGCCTTGTATGAGGTGCAGTACCCCGCGCCTGGCGATCCTCAACTGGCGACACAAATCGCAGCCGTGCTCAACACCGCGAACCTTCCGGCACGCCTCGACCCTCAACGGCCGTCCGACCATGGCGTCTGGGTGCCATTGTCTTTGATGTACCCAGAAGCCGACATCCCGGTGGTGCAGGTTTCCCTGCCCAGCCGCCAGGGACCGATGTTGCAGACACAGGTCGGCCAGGCCCTGGCGAGCCTGCGTCAGCAAGGCATCTTGCTGATCGGTTCCGGCAGCATCACCCACAACCTGCGCGACCTGGACTGGAACGCCGGCCCCGACAGCATTGAGCCCTGGGCCAAGGCCTTTCGCGACTGGATGGTTGAGAAGCTGGCGGCCGACGACGAGGCCGCGCTGCATGATTACCGTCGCCAGGCGCCGAACGCCGTGCGCAGCCATCCCAGCGATGAGCACTTGCTGCCGCTGTATTTTGCCCGGGGTGCGGGGGGCAAGTTCAGCGTTGTCCATGCGGGGTTCACGATGGGGACGCTGGGGATGGACATCTATCGGTTCGATTGACTGATTGGCCTCCATCCACGCCCCCTGACGGCACACCAAACGACAGGCATAAAAAATCCCCGAACCAGTCGGGGATTTTTCATGCTCGATCAATCAGCCCAAGAGCTGATCAATCTTCGCGATAGCGACGCAGCTTGAGCTGCTTGCCAGCCACACGAGTGTCTTTGAGCTTGGTCAGCAATTTCTCCAGACCATCTTCCGGCAGTTCCACCAGGCTGAAGCTGTCACGCACCTGGATGCGACCGATCGCTTCGCGAGCCAGGCCGCCTTCGTTGAGGATGGCACCCAGCAGGTTCTTGGCGGCGATGCCGTCACGGGCACCCAACGCGGTACGGCAGCGGGCACGGCCTTCGGCCAGCGGAATCGGAGCACGACGCTCGCGATCACCACGGTCCGGACGATCACCGGTGCGCTCAGGACGATCGCCACGCGGTGCGTTGTTCGGCACTAGGGGACGCTCTTTCTCGATTGCAGCCAGGTTCAGCGCTTGGCCATTGGTGGCCTTGCGCAGCAGTGCAGCGGCCAGAGCGCGCGGGCTGCAACCGATGTCGGCGGTCAGGCGATCGAGCAGATCACCGTGGGTCGATTCGGCGTCAGCCACCAGTGGCGACAGGCTGTTGGTCAGTTTCTTGATGCGGGCATCGAGAACGGCCTGGGCGTCCGGCAGGCGAACTTCAGCTACCTTCTGGCCAGTTACACGCTCGATTACTTGCAGCATGCGACGCTCACGCGGGGTGACCAGCAGCAGCGCACGGCCTTCGCGACCAGCACGGCCAGTACGGCCGATACGGTGAACGTAGGATTCCGGATCGTACGGCATGTCCACGTTGAATACGTGGGTGATGCGCGGAACGTCCAGGCCACGGGCAGCAACGTCGGTCGCCACAACGATGTCCAGGCGGCCATCCTTGAGGGAGTCGATCACGCGCTCACGCTGGTTCTGGGCAATGTCACCGTTCAGCGCTGCGGCTTTGTAGCCTTTGGCTTCCAGGGCGCTGGCCAGGTCCAGGGTCGCTTGCTTGGTACGCACGAACATGATCAGGGCGTCGAAGTCTTCCACTTCCAGCAAGCTGAGAACGGCGGAAGTCTTCTGGTCGGCGTGAACCAGCAGGTGAGCCTGTTCGATCGCGGTGACGGTCTGGGTCTTGGTCTGGATCTTTACGTGTTGCGGATCGCGCAGGTGGCGCTCGGCAATGGCACGGATCGATTGCGGCAAGGTAGCCGAGAACAATACAGTCTGGCGGGTCGCTGGCAGGGCCTTGAAGATGACTTCCAGGTCATCCATGAAACCCAGCTTGAGCATTTCGTCGGCTTCGTCGAGAACCAGGTGGTTCACGGTGGCCAGGACTTTTTCGTCACGACGCAGGTGATCGCACAGACGACCCGGAGTAGCGACAACGATCTGCGCGCCATTACGGATGGCTTTCAGTTGTGGGCCCATCGGGGCACCGCCATAAACGGCCACAACAGTAACGCCAGGCATCTGCTTGGAATAGGTTTCGAAAGCGGTTGCTACTTGCAGCGCCAACTCACGAGTTGGCGCCAGGATCAGGGCTTGCGGTTCGCGCTTGGCAGGATCGATGCGATGCAGGATCGGCAGGGCGAACGCAGCGGTTTTACCCGTACCGGTTTGCGCCTGGCCAATCATGTCGTGGCCGGCCATGATGATCGGGATCGATTGCTGCTGAATCGCCGAAGGTTCTTCGTAGCCGGTCGCAGTGACGGCAGCAAGAATGTTCGGGTTGAGATTAAAAGCGGCGAAGCCGCCGGTTTCCTGGGTCATGGGTCTGCCTCTAAGTGCATCCGCAAAGACCCATGCTCCAAAGCTGCGCATGCCGTGTTGAGACTCAAGAGTCGCCCTGGCTGCTTTGTCGGCGGGGATTTGCGAAAACGAATGAATGAAAAAGAACGTCGTGGAAGCATCCGTTGTGCGGACATGCAACCGAAGCTGACTTCGGGGAATTGCGCTACCTTGACGCGGCCCGGCTAAAGGCCGGCGCGCACTATACCGGAATTCGCCCGAAAAGGGAGCTTTTTTTATTGCCAGATACCGTTATGGGGCTCGTTGGCCTGGGCCTTGGGACAGCCGGCTAAAACGGTTCACCTCCAGACAACTTTGCCCTTGGTGGCGAGGGAGCTTGCTCCCGCTCGGCTGCGAAGCAGACGCCTGGGTTGATATCTGAAATCGAAGGGGGCCGCTTCGCGACCCAGCGGGAGCAAGCTCCCTCGCCACAAAAGCATCCCGGTCGATCAACCGATTTGCTCTTGAGACTGACACTGACTCGAGGCATTCCCTTAACCC
>NZ_FMXH01000008.1:89295-316573 GCF_900103575.1 Pseudomonas sp. NFACC51
GAGCCCGGCGACGCGGTGGATCAGGTTGATTGAGTGAGCTTGAGAGGGGCTGCTGCGCAGCCCAGCGGGAGCAAGCTCCCTCGCCACAGGGGAACTCACTTGTCAAAAGGTTTTGGGGGCCTTTGATCAGGTCGCCGGCCGGATCGCCTTGATCAATGACTGCAACGAATACCCCAAGCGTGGCGCCAGCCCTTCGGCCCTGGCCACCAGTCCTTGCATGTCCAGCTCCTGATCCAGGTCCGCCGGCACGATCAGGATCACATTGCCCTCCTTCACCGGCAGCTCCCAATAATGCCGGTGGTACAAACCGCGCAACAGCGCCGCGCCCAATGGCTTGCCGTCGTCGGTGGCCCATTGGTTGATCACCAGCCAGCCGCCCGGGTTGAGGCGTTTCTGGCAGTTTTCCAGGAAGCCCCAGGCCAGGTGCCCGACGCCAGGACCGACATCGGTATAGAGGTCGACGAAAATCAGGTCCGCAGGCTCAGCGCTTTCAAGCAGTTCCAGTGCATCTCCAACACGGATGTACAGTCGCGGATCGTCATCCAGCCCCAGGTATTCGATGGCCAGGCGCGGCACGTCGGGGCGCAATTCGATGGCCTCGACATCTTCCAACGGCAGGAACTTGAGGCAGGCTTGGGTCAACGTACCAGCGCCCAGCCCCAGAAACAGTGCACTTTCCGGCTGCTCGTGACACAACGCGCCAATGAGCATGGCGCGGGTATAGTCATATTCGAGCCAGCTCGGATCGGCTGTGAACACGCAACTCTGCTCGATGGCATCGCCAAACTCGAGAAACCGATAATCGGCCACTTCGAATACGCGAATCATGCCGAACTCGTCGTGCACCTCGGCGAGCAAATGCTCGACGCGCTCCTCTGTCATTTCATCTCCTGATGGTGACCGTGCCGGCTTGAGCCTGCGGATACGGGACAAAGGCGCGATTGTCCGCGAAGCAACCGGAGCAGGTCACGCACTAATTTGCTGATAACATGGCCGTCCGAGCGTAAATCACCTAGAGATCACGATGAGCCAACCCTGGAGCCCTGACAGCTGGCGCGCCTTGCCGATCCAGCAACAACCCCGCTACCCCGACGCCGCGCACCTGTTGCAAGTGGAGCAGACCCTGGCCAGCTATCCGCCACTGGTGTTTGCCGGTGAAGCCCGGGAGTTGCGCCGTCAGTTCGCCGAGGTGACCCAAGGCCGGGCGTTCCTGCTGCAAGGCGGCGACTGCGCCGAAAGCTTTGCCGAGTTCTCGGCGGCCAAGATCCGCGACACCTTCAAGGTCCTTTTGCAGATGGCGATCGTCATGACCTTTGCCGCCGGCTGCCCGGTGGTCAAGGTTGGGCGCATGGCCGGACAGTTCGCCAAGCCGCGCTCGGCCAACGACGAAACCATCGACGGCGTGACCCTGCCGGCCTACCGGGGCGACATCGTCAACGGCATCGGTTTCGACGAGAAAAGCCGCGTACCGGACCCGGAGCGGTTGCTGCAGTCCTACCACCAGTCCACCGCCACCTTGAACCTGCTGCGCGCCTTCGCCCAGGGCGGGTTCGCCGACCTGCACCAGGTGCACAAGTGGAACCTGGACTTCATCGCCAACTCGGCCCTGGCGGAAAAATACAGCCACCTGGCCGACCGCATCGACGAAACCCTGGCATTCATGCGCGCCTGCGGCATGGACAGCTCGCCGCAACTGCGTGAAACCAGCTTTTTCACTGCCCACGAAGCGTTGCTGCTCAATTACGAAGAAGCCTTCGTGCGCCGTGACAGCCTGACCAACGACTATTACGACTGCTCGGCCCACATGCTGTGGATCGGCGACCGTACCCGTCAGTTGGACGGCGCCCATGTCGAATTCCTGCGCGGGGTGAACAACCCGATCGGGGTCAAGGTCGGCCCGAGCATGGACCCGGACGACCTGATCCGCCTGATCGACGTGCTCAACCCGCAGAACGACCCCGGCCGACTGAACCTGATCGCCCGGATGGGCGCCAACAAGGTCGGCGAACACTTGCCGCCGCTATTGCGCGCCGTGCAGCGTGAAGGCAAGCAAGTGTTGTGGAGCTCCGACCCGATGCATGGCAACACCATCAAGGCCAGCAGCGGCTACAAGACCCGGGACTTTGCGCAGATCCTCGGCGAAGTGAAGCAGTTCTTCCAGGTCCACGAAGCCGAAGGCACCTATGCCGGCGGAATTCACATCGAGATGACCGGGCAAAACGTCACTGAATGCATCGGCGGCGCGCGCCCGATTACCGAGGATGGGCTATCGGACCGCTACCACACCCACTGCGACCCGCGGATGAACGCCGATCAGTCGCTGGAGCTGGCGTTTTTGATTGCCGAGACATTGAAGCAGGTTCGGCGGTAGGTTCTTCTTCGCCGGTTGGACTGCTATCGCGAGCAAGCTCGCTCCCACAAGAGGGTCCCGGGTGACCACAGGTTTTGTGTTCACAACAGATCCAATGTGGGAGCGAGCTTGCTCGCGATAGCGTCGGGTCAGTCACCACTTAACTGGGCCAATGCCACCGCCAACCGAACCCCACCCACCCGCTGACAATTGAGCTGGACCCTTTCCAACCCCAACCAATCGGCCATGCGCCGCAGGTTCACCGCCAAGGCTTGCACCCCCTCCTCGTCCAACCCCGGCTCTTCCTCGTGCACCGCATGCACCGCCAACCGGCCCAGGGCCCGCTCCGCCCGCAGGTCCACCCGAGCGGCGATGCGTTCATTGTGCAGGAACGGCAACACGTAATAGCCATACACCCGCCTGTGGACAGGCGTGTAGATCTCCAACCGGTAGCGAAAGTCGAACAACCGCTCGGTGCGGTCGCGCTCCCAGACCAGCGAGTCGAACGGCGACAACAAGGCACTGGCGGCGACTTTGCGAGGGATTTTCGCCGCGGGTCGACACCAGGCCGGTTGTTTCCAGCCCTGCAC
Source organism: Pseudomonas sp. NFACC51 (assembly GCF_900103575.1). Taxonomy (NCBI): domain Bacteria; kingdom Pseudomonadati; phylum Pseudomonadota; class Gammaproteobacteria; order Pseudomonadales; family Pseudomonadaceae; genus Pseudomonas; species Pseudomonas sp. NFACC51. The sequence continues at coordinate 92,236 of NZ_FMXH01000008.1, forward strand.
CTGGCAGCGCAGCAGCTCTCCGGCCTCCTCCAACTCAGCCAGGCGCCCGCGGCTGTCGGCCGGAGCGAGGCGAAAGTAGTCGCGCAGGTCTTTCTCTGTCGCAATGCCCAAGGCGTCAGCTGCATGCAGCAGCAAGGCGCGCTGGGCCTGGGCCTCGTCCGGCAACGGTTGCTGCAGGATCGAGGCCGGCAGTACGCGTTCGGGCAAGTCGTAGAGCCGTTCGAACCCGCGCCGCCCCGCCACCGTGACTTCGCCTGCGGCGAACAGCCACTCCAGCGCATGTTTCTCCGCACTCCAGTCCCACCAAGGCCCGGCCTTTTCCTGACGCGTAGACAAGCTGCCAGCACCCAGGGCGCCCTGCTCCTGGACCGCCGCCAGAACGCGGCGGATGACATCCTGGCGTTCTTGGCCGAAACGCGCCAACTGCTGATAAATCCCTTCGCCACCCGACGCCCGATTCATGCGCCAGCGCATCAGCGGATACATCGACATCGGCAGCAGCGAGGCTTCATGCCCCCAGTACTCGAACAGCGTACGACGTCGGCCCTGGCTCCAGGCTGCTTGATCAAGCAAATCGCGATTGTAGTGGCCGAGACGGGAGAACAGCGGGAGGTAATGCGAGCGCACCAACGCATTGACTGAGTCGATCTGCAGGACGCCGAGGCGTTCGATCAGGCGGTTGAGGCGTGAGGGTTGCACCGAAGCTGGCGGTGAGCGCCCATCGAATCCTTGGGCGGCCAACGCCAGACGCCGGGCCTGTTTGAGGCTAAAGGACAGAGTCGCGGGCATGGAGATCTCCTTGTCTGCTCGCAACCTACCTCACCAATAAGGGGTTTGTGTAGGAAAGGATGGCTCATTTGTGCATTGGGTCGTCCCAGAATGGCCGAACCACTTCCCGCTCCACATCGGCACGACTCACGCCAATGTCCTTGAGCGCCTCGTCGCTCATTCCGGCCAGCAGTTCGCGCTCGTGGTGCAATTCGTACCAGCGGCTAAACTTGTGCAGCAGGGCGCTGACGGAAAAGCCGTGGGAGAGTTTGTCTATCAGTAGATAACCTTTTTGACCTTTCATCGTGATGTCCTCCGTTGGGGATGGATCAAGTCTCGCGCTAACGATAAGATCAATCCAACGAATGTTTCTTATGCAATACATCTCGGAGATTGATCAATTGTCGAGTTACCCGAGCATCGATACGGAAGTGCTGCGTACCTTTGTCGCCATCGCCGACCAAGGCGGTTTCACCCGGGCCGGGGAATTGGTCAATCGCACCCAGTCTGCCGTCAGCATGCAGATGAAGCGGTTGGAAGAAGACGTGTTGCAACGACGGTTGTTCGAGCGTGACGGACGCCAGGTCAAGCTCACCGCTGAAGGCCAGGTGCTGTTGGGTTACGCGCGGCGGATCCTCAAGCTGCACAGCGAAGTGTTCAATACCCTGCGTGAACCGCACATGGTTGGCACGGTGCGCATCGGCACGCCGGACGATTACGTGATGCGCTTTCTGCCAGGCATCCTGCAACGCTTCGCCCAGTTCTACCCGCTGATCGAAATTGAAGTGCACTGTGAGTCGTCCAAGCAGTTGCTGCTGCGCCAGGACCTGGACCTGTCCATCGTCACCCGCAAACCGGGGGACGAAATCGGCCAGTTGCTGCGCAAGGAACGCTTTGTCTGGGCCGAAGCCGCTTGCTTCAATGTCCATGAACAAACACCGCTGCCGCTGGCGATGTTCAACAGTGACTGTTTCTGCCGGCAATGGGCCTGCAATGCGCTGGATGCCATGGGTCGCGATTATCGCGTGGCATACAACAGCTCGAGCCTGTCGGCGCTCATGGCGGTGGTGGGCGCCGGCCTGGCAATCACGGCGCAACTGGAAAGCCTGCTGACCCCGGACATGCGCGTACTGGGCGAAGCTGAAGACCTGCCGGAACTGCCCGAGGCCAGCATCATGCTGATCCGCAACCTGCATAACCCATCGCCGATCACCGAGTGCCTGGCCGAGCACATCGTCGAAGGCTTCAAACTTTAAAGGCGAGCAGCACCGCGCACAGCACCAGGAAACCGCAAAACAGCCCGCGCAACAGCCGCTCCGGCAAGGCGTGGGCGACTTTCACCCCCCAACTGATGCTCAGCAGGCCACCGACGGCCAGCGGCAGGCCGATGCTCCAGTCCACCTCATGGTGAAACGCATAAGTGGCGAGGGTCACGCCGGTGCTGGGCAAGGCCAGTGCCAGGGATAACCCTTGGGCGACCACCTGGCTGGTGCCAAAAATGCTGGTCAGGATCGGCGTCGCGACCACGGCCCCGCCAACACCGAAAAGGCCGCCCATGGTACCGGACGCCGCCCCAAGCACGGCGAGCCATGGCCAGCCATAACGCATCTGCGCCGAAGCCGGTGCGTTGGCGGCGAACATGCGGGCCATGTTGTAGAGTGTCAGCGCGATCAGGAACGCGACGAAGCCGATCCGCATGCTGTTCGCGTCGATCCCCACGGCCCAGATCGAACCCAGCCAGGCAAAGCAGAACCCCATGGAAGCCAACGGCAGGACATGGCGCAATTCGATGCGATTGCGCTGGTGATAGCGCCACAACGCAAGCATCACATTGGGCACCACCATGACCAGCGCTGTCCCTTGGGCCATTTGCTGGTCGAGGCCGAACCAGACGCCCAGCACCGGAATGGCAATCAGGCCACCACCGATCCCGAACAATCCCCCCAAGGTGCCCAACACGGCACCAAAGACCAAGAACAGTGCAAATTCGAACACAGAAGACTCCCCTTTTCCTCAGGGCGCTTATCCTACGCAGTCGGCGCCAGCGGGGAAACGTAACATCCATCCGAAATATCAGAATTATCTGGTGCATTAAAGATTCGCCCGCTAGATTCGTATCGATCATTGATTGAAGGTTCTGCCATGAACACCCTGCGCGACACCCCCGAAGCCTGCGAAGCCCTACTACTCGACAACCAGGTCTGTTTCGCCCTGCACTCCACGTCGCTGCTGATGACCAAAGTCTACAAGCCGCTGCTACAGGCCCTGGGCCTGACGTATCCGCAATACCTGGCGATGATGGTGTTGTGGGAAAAGGACGGATTGACCGTCGGCGAAATCAGCACGCGCCTACTGACAGACCCCGGCTCGCTGACGCCACTGCTCAAGCGCCTGGAGGTCGAGGGCCTGCTGAGCCGCACCCGCAGCCGTGAAGACGAACGTGTGGTGATTGTCGAACTCACCGAACAGGGCCGCGCCCTGCGCGAAAAAGCCCTCGACATCCCCCAATGCATCCTCGCCGCCAGCGGCCTGACCCTGGAGCAGTTGAAGAAGCTGCAACTTGACCTGCAGGCACTGCGCGGGCATTTGCAAGACAGCCTCTGACTGACCTCCAACTGACCCACCGCTATCGCGAGCAAGCTCGCTCCTACACTTGATGCTCAGTGGCTATAAATCTACGTTCGACGCAAATCTAATGTGGGAGCGAGCTTGCTCGCGATAGTGGGGATCCTGCAGCTCCTTGATCTCTAACTCGCCCATCTAAATTTTTTTTTGCTGCGCTGAAACGCTCTAGCTCAAGGGTTACACGCCCTTTTAGTGGCGCCCACCCAACTCGCTTCAAAAAATTGTCTTGCGCGCAAAATATTAGCGCTATACATTTGCATCACACCTAATTAGCGCGCAAACATTTAGCGCGATAACACCACCCTAGAAACGAGGCTCTCATCATGCAAACTCTCTACACCGCAATCGCAACCTCCACCGGCGGCCGTGATGGTCGTGCGATCTCCAGTGACAACATCCTCGACGTCAAACTCGCCACGCCCAAGGAACTCGGTGGTGCAGGCGGTGTGGCGACCAACCCTGAGCAACTGTTCGCCGCCGGCTACTCGGCCTGCTTCATCGGCGCACTGAAATTCGTGGCTAGCCAGAGCAAACGCAAGATCCCGGACGACGCCTCGATTACCGCCCATGTCGGTATCGGCCAGATCCCCGGCGGTTTCGGCCTCGACATCGACCTGCACATCAGCCTGCCAGGGCTGGACCAGGCCGACGCGCAAAGCCTGGTGGATGCGGCTCACCAAGTCTGCCCGTACTCCAACGCCACCCGCGGCAACGTTGATGTGCGCCTGCACGTGACCGTCTGACCACCAACCCTGGACCCGAACCTAAGGAGATGCACATGAACACGCTCAGCAAAGCCTTTGCCGGCACCCTTCTCGCCCTCAGCGTCAGCAGTGCCTTCGCCGACGGCATCGTCGAACACAACACCCAGGCGTTTCTCGACGTGCTGAATGCCGGCACTGGCAAGCCCCTGGAGCAACTGTCGCCCAAGGACGCCCGCGCCGTATTGGTGGGCGCCCAGGCGGGGGTGAAACTGACTTTGCCCAAGGCCGACGTCAGCGAGAAAACCATCCAGGTCGATGGTCAGCCGATCAGCCTGACCATCGTTCGCCCGGCCGGGGTCAAGGGTGAGTTGCCCGTGTTCATGTTCTTCCACGGCGGTGGCTGGGTATTGGGTGATTTCCCGACCCACGAACGCCTGGTTCGAGATCTGGTGGCGGGCTCGGGCGCTGTCGCGGTGTTCGTCAACTACACGCCCTCACCCGAGGCGCATTACCCGGTGGCGATCAACCAGGCCTACGCCGCCACGAAATGGGTGGCCGAACACGGCAAGCAGATCAACGTCGACGGCAAGCGCCTGGCCGTGGTGGGCAACAGCGTCGGCGGCAACATGGCGGCGGTCGTGGCCCTGATGGCGAAAGACAAAGGCACGCCGGCGATCCGTTTCCAGGCGTTGCTATGGCCGGTGACCGACGCCAGCTTCGAGACGGCGTCCTACAACCAGTTCGCCGAAGGGCACTTCCTCAGTAAAAACATGATGAAATGGTTCTGGGACAACTACACCACCGATGCCGGGCAACGCGGCGAGATCTATGCCTCGCCGCTGCGGGCCAGCACCGCACAACTCAAGGGTCTGCCGCCAGCACTGGTGCAGACCGCCGAGGCTGATGTCTTGCGCGATGAAGGCGAAGCCTATGCCCGCAAGCTGGACGCGGCCGGTGTACCCGTCACCGCCGTGCGCTACAACGGCATGATCCACGACTATGGCTTGCTCAACGTGGTCAGCCAGGTGCCAGCGGTGCGTTCGGCGATGTTGCAGGTGTCCGAAGAGCTCAAGCAGCACTTGAAATAACTGGGCCCCGGAGCCTTTGTGGCGAGGGAGCTTGCTCCCGCTCGGCTGCGCAACAGTTGTAAAATGGGCAAATGCGGTATGACTGGATAATTGCGTTGTCTGGGTTTGGGGCTGCTGTACAGCCAGCGGGAGCAAGCTCCCTCGCCACAGGGGTCTGCTGTGGCACTTTGAAATAAAAAAGCCCGACTCAATGGTCGGGCTTTTTCATACACAAGGCTTCGCTTATTTAGCGCGGCCTTTGTAGGAACCGCCTTCGCGGGTATCGATCTCGATCATGTCGCCGATTTCGATGAAGTCAGCGACCGACAGCTCGGTACCGTTCTTCAGTTTGGCAGGCTTCATCACCTTGCCGGAAGTGTCACCGCGAGCGGAGCCTTCGGTGTAGTCAACCTGACGCACGATGGTGGTCGGCAGTTCTACGGAAACCAGGCGTTCTTCGAAGAACACGGCTTCGCAGACGTCGGTCATGCCTTCTTCGATGAACGGCAGAACGCTTTCAATGTCTTCGGCGTTCAGCTCGTACATGGTGTAGTCAGTGGTGTCCATGAACGTGTAGGTGTCGCCGCTGATGAAGGACAGGGTCGCTTCTTTGCGGTCGAGGATCACATCGTCCAGTTTGTCATCGGCACTGTAGACGATCTCGGTCTTGTAACCGGTCAGCAGGTTCTTCAGCTTGGTCTTCATGATCGCGCTGTTACGACCCGACTTGGTGAACTCAGCTTTCTGAACCAGCCAAGGATCGTTTTCGAGACGGATCACGGTCCCGGGTTTCAGTTCTTTACCAGTTTTCATTGCGAATATCCGAATTTGGATGGGATTTACAAAAATCTAGGCCGCGTATCATATCCAATTTACATAAAACTTCACCAGCGCTGCGGCAAGATCGGCTCGCGAGGCCTGTTCCAGACACCACGCCTGGGCATGTTCGGCCAGTTCCTGCTGCTGTTCACGGGTGGCTTTCCAATATTCGGTCATGTCCTGGCCGGCATTCCAGGCCCGCCAAAGACCGCTGATCGCGTTTTGCGCAGCCGGTGAAAGCCCCTGATTGTAGAGCCTGAGAAATGCCTCGAGCTTTTCCAGGTGGACGTCTTCTTCCTGCTGGTAGATGTGCCAGAGCAACGGCCGGCCAGCCCATTGCGCGCGCACGAAGGAGTCTTCGCCACGCACGGCGTTGAAATCACAGCACCATAGCAACTGGTCGTACTGATCCTGGCGAACGAACGGCAGCACCTGCACCGTCAGTGCACCGCATCGATGCAGCGCACCGACCTTCAGGCCTTCGACACCGAGCCAACACTCGACGTCGCCCAACACTCGCCCTTCGGGAACCAGCACATGAAATGCCTGGGTATCGGCTGCCATCGCGTCAAACCAACTCGCCAGCCCAGCGTTCTCGTAGGCAAACAGCGAGATCAGGCAGGCTTGCGGCGCCCGCTCCACGCCCAATCCTTGCAGGAAACTGCGTTGCGCTTCGGCATCCTGCTGAAATTGCCGACGGCGCTCCAGCAGGCCGGCCTCGCGCAGCAAGCCACCCGTTCCCTCCCGAAAGCCCGGGAAAAAGAAATATTTCTGCACGTGCTTGTATTTGACTGACGGTAAGCCATGGCAACCGATCACCCAGTCCTCGGCGCTCAAATAATCGAGGTTCATCCACAGGGGCGTCGTCTGGCGCGCAGCCATCGCATCCATGTAGGCGCTCGGCAGTTGGCAGGCAAATGCGGCGATTACCACGTCGGCGGCTTCGGTGGGCGCCCACTCCCCGGGCCAGTGACGCACTTGCACGCCCTGCTGCCATTGCTCGGACAGGGTGATGTCGATTTCCGGGCAAATTCGTTCGAAGGCACGCAGGTCGTCAACCCATAGCCGCACCGCGCATCGATGCTCGGCCACCAACTGCCGAGCCAGGCGCCAAGTGACACCAATGTCGCCAAAGTTATCGACGACGGTGCAAAAAATATCCCAACGCACAGTCATTCCCGACTCCCTGTGGCAAAGGCCTGATTGTCCCGAATAAACCGATCACGCAGAAGAGCCGACGGCGATTAATCTTCATGCGACAATATCGCCTGCCCATGCCCCTGCCAGGAAGCAGCCATGCCCGATCACCCGACACCCTCGCGCCTCACGGCTTTGCAATTGACCTTCAGCATCGCCCTGGGCCTGTGGCTGGGGTTCCTCGCCATCGTGTTGACGGGCTGGCTACTGTCCAGATTTCTGTTCAACGAACAACTGGCACCCGTGGCCGCCGCCGTCCATCAACTGGCGCAACCACCGGTGGTGCAACCACCACCAGAGCCGCCCACGCCGATGTTCGAGCAGTACCAGCAGAACCTGCAGAGGAACGAGCAGCGCCAGGCGCTCGATCAGTCCCGCAACAATCCGCGCAACCAGTCCAACCCCAAGTGCCAGTTCTGGCTGCAACAGGACCAGAATGCACCCAGTGAGAAAAGCCGCGCCAACGTCCTGCAATTCTGCGAATGACCATGAACAAACAGACCGTCCACCAGTTGATTCTCGACAAGCTCAAAATTGATCTCGACATCGCCGAACGCGCCGCGCAGACCGCCTACGAAACCGCGACCCACGAAGAAAACATCGCCGAGAACAAGTACGACACCCTGGGCCTTGAAGCTTCTTACCTCGCTGCCGGGCAAGCCAGGCGCGTGGAAGAAATACGCCAGGCCCTCGCCCTCTGCCAGAACCTGACACTAAGGCCATACGACGAACAGCGCGGCATTCAGGTGGGCACGTTGATTGGTTTAGAGGATGAGGACGGTCGCCAGCAATGGCTGTTCCTGGGGCCGGATGCGGCGGGCTTGAAGGTCTCGCTGGTGGGCCAGCCGATCACCGTCATCACCCCTCGCTCACCGCTGGGCCGCGGCCTTTTGGGCAAGTTCGAAGGGGATGAAGTAGAGATCGTGGTAGCGGGCGCCCGGCAACAGTTCGCTGTCACCGAGGCGATCTAGAAGGGTCTTAGTGCACCGGTAGCTCGACGCCGTCGAACAACTCTTCAAGTTCTTGCTTGTTGTGGCACTGGATGGCCTTGGCCATCACTTCCCGGGTCAGGTGCGGTGCAAACTTCTCGATAAAATCGCACATGAACCCCCGCAGGAAAGTGCCACGACGGAAACCGATCTTGGTCACGCTGGATTCGAACAACTCACTGGCATCCAGTACCACCAGGTCGCTGTCGAGCTTGGTATCGACGGCCATCTTCGCGACGATGCCCACACCCAGGCCCAGGCGAACGTAGGTCTTGATCACGTCGGCGTCGGCGGCGGTGAACACCACCTTGGGCGTCAGGCCACGATGGCTGAAGGCTTCGTCAAGTTTGGAACGACCCGTGAAACCGAATACGTAGGTCACGATCGGGTATTCGGCCAGGGCTTCGAGGGTCAGCTTCGGCAGCTTGGTCAACGGATGGCCCTGGGGCACGACCACACAGCGGTTCCAGCGATAGCACGGCATCATCACCAGGTCCCCGAACAGTTCCAGGGCCTCGGTGGCAATGGCAAAGTCCACGGTACCGTCGGCGGCCATTTCGGCGATCTGCATCGGCGACCCCTGGTGCATGTGCAGCGCCACGTCCGGGTATTGCTTGATGAAGTTGCTGATCACCGGCGGCAGCGCATAACGGGCCTGGGTGTGGGTGGTGGCGATCGACAAGGTGCCTTTTTTCTCGTTGGAGAATTCCTGGGCGATCTGCTTGATGCTTTCGACCTTGCGCAGGATCTCGCCAGCGGTGGTGATGATGCGCTCACCGGCCGGCGTCACGCGGGTCAGGTGTTTGCCACTGCGGGCGAAGACTTCGACGCCCAGTTCATCTTCCAACAGGCGGATCTGCTTGCTGATGCCGGGTTGCGATGTGTAGAGGCTTTGGGCAGTAGCGGAAACGTTGAGGTCGTGGTGCGCCACTTCCCAGATGTAGCGCAGTTGTTGAAGCTTCATATGTATCCCTCAAAGCAGTTGGACGCCACGGGCATCAGCGACGGTATATAACTATATGAAAGGTTTCGACAATAAATCTAGAACTTTTTATAAAAAGCCATCGTTTCGCCTCAGGCCTCTCCCTGGCGTCGGCGCTGTACCAGCGGTACCAGATAGACCGGCACCCGGGATAACTGCAATACCCGTGCAGCGGTTCTGCCCAAGGGGGTTTCACCGCTTGCCCCTTGGCAATGACTGCCTACGATCAGCAAGTCGACGGAGAGTTTCGCAGCCTGCTCCAGGATGACTTGGGAAGGATCGCCCTGGTACACCCTGACCGACTTGATCAGTTTCAAGTCCTGCTGCCCTTCCCCCAACTCCTCGCGGAAACTGTCGAGCACCCGCTGTTCGATATTGGCCATCACCGTATTCAGACCTTGGCGGTGAAATTCGTTCAGCGCCTGCTCGTCGAGATAGCTTTGCAACACCGACTCGGCGAACAGCCCCATCGGTTCTACCGCATGCACCACATACAACTCGGCTTCAAACGTCCGTGCTAACGCCAAGGCATGCTGCATCACATAAGGGGCGTACAGGCCCAGGTCTGTGGCGTACAGCATCGAACGAATCATGTGACCTCCTCGCGTGCCAAAATGGCGGAGATTGATTCAGCTTAGCAGCGCCCAGGGGACTGCGACGTGCGGCTTGACGTCCCGGACCAAGGGCAGTCAGGGCTTCACTTCGTTACTGATACCGTGGGGCACGTGACCGGTGGCGACCACCTCCCGGGCCAGTTCGCAATGGCCGGTCTGGTCATCGAAAAAAACATCGGCGGCGAAGGCTTCGAGGAAGGCCGACTTGGTCAGGCCACCCAGGAACAACGACTCGTCCAGGCGAATATCCCACTCACGCAAGGTCCGGATGACCCGCTCGTGGGCCGGTGCCGAACGGGCCGTCACCAACGCCGTACGAATGGGGCAGGCGTCCTCGGGAAACTCACGCTGCAGTGCATTGAGCGCCGCCAGGAACCCCTTGAACGGCCCGCCTCGCAGCGGCTCGCGGGCGGCCTGTCGCTCGCTGGCCTGGAAGGCCTCCAACCCATCGGCCTGATAGACGCGTTCCGACTCATCGGAAAACAGCACGGCATCGCCGTCGAAGGCAATGCGCAGTTCCTCGCTGGCCGCGCGACTGGCACCACCCGACAGGATGGTCGCGGCGGCAAACCCGGCGTCCAGGGCACTGCGCACGTCTTCAGCGTGGGTGGACAAAAAGAGATCACAACCGAACGCCTTGAGGTACGGGTACGGGCTGCGACCGCCCACGAAAGCCGCGCGCGAGATCGCCAGCCCATAATGATGGATCGAGTTGAACACCCGAAGGCCGGTGTCGGCGCTGTTGCGCGAAACCAGGATGACTTCGACCCGGGCACGCCCCAGGTGCTCGTTAAGGCTCAGCAGCTTTTGCACCAGGGCGAAGGCGTCGCCGGGTGCCAGGACTTCGTCTTCATGCTCGATCTGGTATTGCCGATAGGCTTCGACACCACTCGACAAGTACACCTTGTGGCTTTCCCTCAGGTCGAACAGCGCCCGCGACGAAATCGCCAGCACCAGTTTGTCGTCGATGTTGTTTGCCATACCGCTCCCCTTTTGCCCGCTCAGCGGTTATATCGGTCCACGAACGCCAACGCCTGGTACAAGGCTTCGATTTTCGGCAGCTCACATCCTGCCGCTTTCGCTGCCGCCAATGGCCGGCCGTAGATCGCGTCCAGTTCCAGCACACGCTTGTGGGAATAATCGTGGTACATGCTCGGCCAGTAGTCGGGCATCTTCTCGGTCATCGTGAACAGATACTCGGCATAACCCGGCGCGATATGATGCCCGCAGGCTTGCGCACCGCGGACCACCTCCCCCATCAGTGCCTGGATCAATTCGCGGCTATGGTCGTTGGCCATCAACGGCGTGGTACTGGCGCCCAACAGGACCGAAAGCCCGTTGTACGGCACATTCCACACCAGCTTCTGCCAGCGGGCCTGTTGCAGGCCCGGCATGGCCTGGGCGTCGATACCGGCGCTGCGGAACAGCGTCGCCGCCTCTTCGACGATCACCATGCGTTGTGCCTGATCGGCGCAAGGCCCACTGTGATAACCGACGTTGACCGCGCCCAGGGCCTGGTGGGTGACGACACCAGGGCCGACGCGATGCACGCAGATCAGGCACAGGCCGCCCAACAGGTGCAACGAATCGGGCAACAAAGGGCGAAGATCGTCTTCGACATCCAGGCCGTTCTGCAGCAAAAGGACTTTTGCCCCCTCAGCGGCAGCCTGGGTAATGACCGGGGCCAGCTCGGTATTGCTGGTGGTCTTGGCGCCAACCAGCAGCCAGTCGCAGGGCGGCATGTCGGCTGCCGAGCGATACGCCTGGACGGGGTTGAGGGCCAGCGTACCGTGGACCGCGCTGTCGATCCGCAAACCGGCTTCGGCCACGGCGGCAAATTCGCTGCGCAGTAAAAAGTGCACGTCAAAACCGGCACGCGCCAGCATCACGCCGTAGAACCCACCGATCGCCCCGGTGCCGATCATCCCGATCCGCGGTTTCACGCCTGCCTGCATCTTTGCAACTCTCCTGGTAAAAGTCCCTGCACACTATCAGCGCGAGCAGCATGGCATGCAATCATCATTACATCTGCTCACGAATCTGCTGCTGAGCCATCGCCAAGGCCTTTTCCCCCGCCTATAGGGCATTAAACCCGTCCCAGCCCATTGTCGAGCCCCCTCGTAACGCGATAAGGTTCGGCTCCCCGACGCGCTTAAAATCCGCTGTGCACCGCCGCGCGGGGATCGCTGGCGGCCGGCACCCGTGACCTGACGAGTAACACGATGGCTGATTTACCGATCAACGACCTTAACGTCGCCTCCAACGAGACCCTCATCACGCCTGACCAGCTCAAGCGCGATATTCCCCTGAGCGACGCTGCCCTGCGCACCGTGACCAAGGGCCGGGAAGTCATCCGCAACATCCTGGACGGCACCGATCATCGCCTGTTCGTGGTCATCGGGCCCTGCTCGATCCATGACATCAAGGCCGCCCACGAATACGCCGAGCGCCTGAAGGTGCTGGCTGCGGAAGTCTCCGACACCTTGTACCTGGTCATGCGGGTGTATTTCGAGAAGCCCCGGACCACCGTCGGCTGGAAAGGCCTGATCAACGACCCGTACCTGGATGACTCCTTCAAGATCCAGGACGGCCTGCACATCGGTCGTCAGTTGCTGCTGGACCTGGCGGAAATGGGCCTGCCGACGGCCACCGAAGCCCTGGACCCGATCTCGCCGCAATACTTGCAGGACCTGATCAGTTGGTCGGCCATCGGCGCGCGCACCACAGAATCCCAGACCCACCGCGAAATGGCCTCCGGCCTGTCGTCGGCGGTGGGCTTCAAGAACGGCACCGACGGTGGCCTCACCGTGGCGATCAACGCCTTGCAGTCGGTCTCCAGCCCACACCGTTTCCTGGGCATCAACCAGGAAGGCGGCGTGTCGATCGTCACCACCAAGGGCAACGCCTATGGTCACGTGGTACTGCGCGGCGGCAACGGCAAGCCGAACTACGATTCGGTCAGCGTCGCGCTGTGTGAACAGGCGCTGAACAAAGCCAAGATCAAGCCCAACATCATGGTCGACTGCAGCCACGCCAACTCCAACAAGGACCCGGCACTGCAGCCGCTGGTGATGGAGAACGTGGCCAACCAGATCCTGGAAGGCAACCAGTCGATTATCGGCCTGATGGTCGAAAGCCACTTGAATTGGGGCTGCCAAGCCATCCCGAAAGACCTCGCCGACTTGCAGTACGGCGTCTCCATCACCGATGCCTGCATCGACTGGAGTGCCACCGAGAACACCCTGCGCAGCATGCATGCCAAGCTCAAGGATGTTCTGCCGAAGCGTCAGCGCGGTTAAAAAACATCGCAGCCTCGTTTCACTCGATAGCTCCTACACAGCTCCTGCACATGTTTGGAGCGGGGATGTAGGAGCTGGCGAAGCCTGCGATCCTTTACTTTCCTCAAGGCATAAAAAAACGCCGTGCTCTTCAGCCCGGCGTTTTTTATTGGGAATCCTTTTTCTCAGAGTTTCGCCGCGTGCCGCTGGTGACGCTCCATGTAGCGCTCCACGTAGGAGCAGGATGGGATCACCGTGTAGCCCATTTCTTCGGCGTACTGCAGCGCACTTTCGGTCAACGCCGCCGCGATGCCCCGGCCGCGCAAGGCGTTGGGCACGAAGGTGCGATAGATATCCAGGGTCTGCTTGCCCAGGTCCATATAGGTCAGATAAGCACGATGACCGTCCACGTTGGTCTCGAACTGATGACCAGCCTGGTCATGGTGGATGGTAACCGCCTCGCTCATCACTACTCCTCGCGGGTCTGAATGCCGACCCCTACCTTACCGATGTTTTTCCGGCGAAGGAACATCTACGCCACCCCGTGCCTTCCTGGTCACCGAGCGCCAAAATCGATCCGCTCAAACCCGAGCACGTCGTGAATAGTAGGCACCAATGACGCAAATGCTCAAGGCACGCCTGTCATCGAAGGGGTAAACCTCGTCGGGTTTATCGATTGAGCGCCATCGTCGCGCTGTAGTCGGTCACGGTGCAATAGCTGAACATCGCCAGTTGTTGAGTCTTGAGACGAGCGCGCGTAGTTAAAGTCACCGCCAATACCAATAAAGATGCCTGGGGCATTGCACAAAAAATGTACAAAAGTGTAGGTGAATCAATAAACAACGACGTTAGCGAGGGCTGCTAGAGTTCTCCGCCGCCACGGAACTTTTTTTCGTCGACGTGCTCCAGCCAAGGGCTTTGGGCTGTATATTTTTTAAACACCCCTTAGAAAAGTTGCTCGAAAAAGAATCACCGCCTACAATTTTTTTGCTTCTTGCGCTACGTCAGTTTACTTACTACAAGTAATGGGTAGTATGTACGCCGGCTAACTCCTCAGTCTGGGGAGACAGTCACTAATAGAATGTCCTTGAAGGGGAACACGATGAACAACGTTCTGAAATTCTCTGCTCTGGCCCTGGCCGCAGTTCTGGCTACCGGTTGCAGCAGCGCATCGAAAGAAACCGAAGCACGTCTGACTGCTACCGAAGACGCAGCAGCTCGCTCCCAGGCTCGTGCAGACGAAGCTTACCGTAAAGCTGATGAAGCTCTGGCTGCTGCTCAAAAAGCACAACAGACTGCTGACGAAGCTAACGAGCGTGCTCTGCGCATGCTGGAAAAAGCTAGCCGCAAGTAATAGTCCCCCGGGATTGTTATCGAGCCGACCCATTTTTGGGTCGGCTTTTTTTTTGGATTCGAGAGCGGCTGCCCGGTGTTTTCCCAAGCAATAAAAAACCCGCCGACATCGCGAAACGTCGGCGGGTTATTGTCGAGTCCTTTATTGCTGCAAGTCGATCGGCGCGCTCGTGACCATCGGTGCCGAGGTATTCGGAACAGCGATTTCCACCGGCATGCCATCTTCGGCCGCCACCACGTCCCGCACCACGTCCCAGTTCATGCGCAAGTTGCTGGTGATGTCTTCACGCTTGAGCATCGCGTTGATCACTGAGGTGTGCTTGTCCACCACCGAAGGGTTGCCCTTGTCGTCCAGCGGTGTGTGAGCCTCCAAGTACACCTTGCCACCGCTCAAGCCCAGCTTGTAGGGGTCGTTGATGATCCGCACCGATGTGCCCACCGGCACCATGCCGGCCATTTCCAGCACGTTATTGTTGAACATGCGGAAGCAGCCGTGGCTGGTGCGCATGCCGATGCCGAACTTCTTGTTCGAACCATGGATCAGGTAGCCCGGGGTGCCCAGGGTGAACTTGAAGGGCCCCAGCGGGTTATCAGGGCCGGCGGGCACGACGTTTGGCAGCGGGTCGCCGTCGGCGGCGTGTTCGGCCTTGATCGATGCCGGCGGGGTCCAGGTCGGGTTCGGCGTCTTGGCGATGATGCTGGTGTGGGCGATCGGCGATCCCCAGCCCTCACGCCCGATCCCCAGCGGGAAGGTGTAGACCACGTTCCGCCCCTTGGGGAAATAGTAGAGACGGTACTCGGCAAGGTTGATCACGATGCCTTCGCGCGGGCCCGGCGGCAGGATGAAACGAGTCGGCAGCACGATCTCGGTGCCTGCGCCCGGCAACCAGGGATCGACCCCCGGGTTGGCGGCGACCATCTCGCTGTAGCCCAGGTCATAGGTGGTGCCCAGGTCGGCGAAGGTGTCTTCGTATTTGGCCTTGATAACCTGCACCTGGCCAACGATGTCTTCACCCGGTGGTGGCAGAGGCAGCTCCAGGGCGGCAACGTGGCCCGCCATACACAGGGCGGCAAGAGACAGGCAGCGGGCGACGGCAGGCAAGCGCGGCAACATCCGGGAAATCCTTCGCAGATCGAACAAGGGGTTATGAAACATGCGATTGTACACTGCCACCTGTTATTTCGGGGAGAGCGGCAATCAAGCGTCCGATGCACAGCATTTTGTTCGGCATTCACCCCGCGCCCTGTGGGAGCCGCGGGTCATGGCACGCGCGAAGGGATTACAACTCGAACCGCAGCTCCGGCCAGATCGGCGATGTGCCGCGCTTCTGGGATTCCAGGATCGCCCGGCACAACGAGCACAGGCGATGATCCTGGAAAATCTTGCGATCGACGCTCGACCAGCGCGGTTGGGCCGGCAGCAGGCTGCCGCAGAGAGTCCGATCGGCCGAGCCACCGAGTTCCAACTGCCGGGTCACCAGGTGCACCCGCACTTCCTGGCAGGCGAACAGATCCAGCTGCTCGTCAGGCTCGATCAGTTGGTAGGCAAACAGGGACCAGGCGGGACGCGGCATCGGGGGCTCCAAATCGGGGGCGCCACATTAGCCGAAAGCCCGCCGGTAGAAAAGCGTCAAAGCAGCGGTTTCAGTGTCGGCCATACATTTTCCAGCAACTTGCCCTGGGCCGCGACGGACGGGTGCAATCCGTCGCCTTGCATCATGGTCGGGATGCCACCGACGTCCTTGAGAAAAAACGGCACCAGGGGGACTTTTTTCTCCTCGGCCAGGGTGCTGTAGACCCGGGCAAAGGCTTCGGTGTAGCGCCGTCCGTAATTGGGTGGCAGTTGCATACCCAGCAAAAGCACCTGGGCACCGCTGGCGCGAGCGCTGTCGATCATCGCTGCAAGGTTTTGTTGCAATTGTGTTGGCGGTTGACCGCGCAAGCCATCGTTGCCGCCCAGCTCCAGGATCACCAGGTCCGGCTTATGGGCTGCAAGCAGCGCCGGCAGCCGCGCCTGGCCTCCGGCGCTGGTGTCGCCACTGATGGAGGCATTGACCACTTTATCGTCAAAACCCTCGGCCTTGAGCCGTTGTTCGAGCAACGACACCCACCCTTGCCGGGTATCCAGGCCGAAAGCCGCGCTGATACTATCGCCAACGATCAGGACTGTACCCGCCGCTGCGTTCTGGGCCATGCACATCAAGGCCAGGCCGGCACTCAAAAACCACACACGCATCGGATTCTCCATGGGCTCAAGCATTCTCACCGCGACGGACCTTAGCAAAGTGGTCTCCAGCGCGGAAGGTGAACTGACCATCCTGCACGAACTCAGCCTGGAACTGAACAAAGGCGATAGCCTGGCCATCGTCGGCGCGTCCGGTTCCGGCAAATCCACCCTCCTGGGCCTGCTGGCCGGCCTCGACCTGCCCAGCAGCGGCGAGGTGACGCTCGCCGGCCGGGCCCTCAGTACTCTGGATGAAGACCAGCGTGCGCGGATCCGCGCCGAGCACGTCGGTTTCGTCTTCCAGTCGTTCCAGTTGCTCGACAGTCTCAATGCACTGGAAAACGTCATGCTGCCGCTGGAACTGGACGGGCGCAAGGATGCCCGCGAACGCGCCACGCAACTGTTGCAGCGCGTCGGCCTGGGCCAGCGCCTGACTCACTCGCCGCGCCAGCTCTCCGGCGGCGAACAGCAACGCGTGGCGATTGCCCGCGCCTTTGCCGCCGAACCCGACGTGCTGTTTGCCGACGAACCCACCGGCAACCTCGACAGCCACACCGGCGAGCGCATCAGCGACCTGCTGTTCGAATTGAACAAGGAACGCGGCACGACCCTGGTGCTGGTGACCCATGATGAACGCCTGGCCCATCGCTGCCGGCGCCTAATCCGACTTGAAGCCGGCGAGATGGTCGCCCCTCTGGAGCCTTGATGGCACGCTTGCCGCTGTTGCGCCTGTTCAGTCTCGCTGTCCGTCAATTGCTTCGCGATGCCCGCGCCGGTGAGTTGCGGGTGTTGTTCTTCGCCCTGCTGGTGGCGGTGGCGGCCAGTACCGCCATCGGTTACTTCGGTGCCCGCCTCAACGGCGCGATGATGATGCGCGCCACCGAATTCCTCGGTGCCGACCTGTTGCTCGAAGGCAGTTCCCCCGCCCGCCCGGAGCAGATCCGCAACGGCACCGACCTGGGGCTGGAACACGCCCAGGTCGTGGAGTTCTCCAGTGTCGTGGCCACCGACAATGGCATCCAGCTGTCCAGCGTCAAGGCGGCCGATGACCGCTACCCATTGCGCGGCGAACTGAAAAGCAGCCCCGCCCCGTTCGCGCCGGAAGAAACCGGCGGACGCCCGAACCCTGGCGAGGCCTGGGTCGAAGCACGGTTGCTGACGGCACTGGACCTGAAGATCGGCGACAGCATCGACGTTGGCAACCAAACCCTGCGGTTGGCCCGAGTGCTGACCTATGAACCGGATCGCGCCGGCAATTTCTACAGCCTCACCCCGCGAGTGCTGATCAACCTCAAAGACCTGGAGGCCACCGGCGTGGTCCAGCCGGGCAGCCGTGTCAGCTATCGCGACCTGTGGCGCGGCCCGGCATCGGCGCTGCAAACCTACCGCGACCTGGTCAAGCCTGGCCTTGAAGCCAACCAGCGCCTGCAGGATGCCCGCGACGGCAACCGGCAGATCGGTGGTGCCCTGGGCAAGGCCGAGCGCTACCTGAACATGGCCAGCCTGGTGGCCGTATTGCTGTCCGGAGTCGCCGTCGCGCTCTCGGCCAACCGCTTTGCCACCCGACGTTTCGATGCCAGTGCACTGCTGCGTTGCCTGGGCCTGTCACGCCGGGAAACCATGGTGCTGTTCAGCCTGCAATTGACGGTGCTGGGCCTGCTCGCCAGCATCAGTGGCGCCCTGCTCGGCTGGATCGCCCAACTGGGCCTGTTCGCCCTGCTGCACGACCTGCTGCCCACCACCGTTCCGCCGGGTGGCCTGCTGCCAGCAGTCGCCGGGATCGGCACCGGGCTGGTGGCCCTGGCGGGGTTCGCCCTGCCGCCATTGGCTGCACTGGGGCGGGTACCACCGTTGCGGGTGCTGCGCCGGGATATGCTGCCGATCCCCTCCAGCTCCTGGGTGATCTACGGTGCCGCGCTGGGTGCCCTGGGCCTGATCATGTGGCGCCTGAGCCTGGACCTGATCCTCACCTTCGCACTGCTGGGCGGTGGCGTCGTTGCCGCCCTGGTGCTCGGCGGCTTGTTGTTGCTGCTGCTCCAGAGCCTGCGTCGCCTGCTGGCCCGCGCTTCCCTGCCCTGGCGGCTGGGCCTCGGCCAATTGCTGCGCCATCCCTTGGCCGCCGCCGGTCAGGCCTTGGCGTTCGGCCTGATCCTGTTGTCCATGGCGTTGATCGCGTTGTTGCGCGGTGAATTGCTGGACACCTGGCAAAACCAGTTGCCGAAAAACGCGCCGAACTATTTCGCCCTGAATATCCTGCCCAACGACAAACAGGCCTTCACCGACAAACTGCTGGAATTGTCCGCACAATCTGCCCCGCTCTACCCCGTGGTCCCCGGTCGCCTCATCAGCATCAATGGCGAGCCGGCCACGGAGTTCGTCACCAAGGACTCGGCGGGTGACCGGGCGCTGCAACGTGACCTGAGCCTGACCTGGGCTGCCGACCTGCCGGCGGGCAACGTTGTCACCGCAGGGACCTGGTGGCCGCAGCAGCCACCGGACGATATCCCGGGGGTTTCGGTGGAAGGCAAAGTGGCCGAGAACCTCAAGATCAAGCTGGGCGACCGCCTGGTATTCAGCGTGGGCGGCGTCAATCGTGAAGCGAAGGTCACCAGCCTGAGGGAGATCAACTGGGACAATTTCCAGCCCAACTTCTTCATGATCTTCCAGCCCGGCACATTGAAGGATCTGCCAGCGACTTATCTCACCAGTTTCTACCTGGCGTCGGGCCACGACCAACAGATCGTCGACCTGTCCCGGGCCTTTCCGGCGGTGACGATCCTGCAAGTCGAGGCCCTGCTCGAGCAACTGCGCAGCATCCTGGCCCAGGTGACCCTGGCGGTGGAGTATGTGTTGCTGTTCGTGCTAGCAGCGGGGATGGCGGTGCTGTTTTCCGGCCTGCAGGCGACCCTCGACGAGCGCATTCGCCAAGGCGCGCTATTGCGCGCACTGGGCGCCGAACGGCCCCTGCTGGTCAAGGCCCGGCGCATCGAGTTCGGCCTGCTGGGCGCCGTCAGCGGCCTGCTCGCGGCCCTGGGGTCGGAGCTGGTGAGCCTGGTGCTTTATCGGTACGCCTTCGACCTGCCCTGGCATCCGCATCCTTGGCTGTTGGCATTGCCGCTGCTGGGGGCCTTGTTGATCGGCGCGGCCGGTGTGTTCGGCACCCGTCGAGCGCTCAATGCCAGCCCGCTGACAGTATTGCGCGAGGGTTGATAGACTCCCGGTTTCGCTATTACAAGAAGTTGCCATGAGCCGTTATCGCCCACCCCGCACTGCCGGCACCGCGCTGATCACCCCCGAGGGTGAAGCGCGGATGCGCGCTGAGTTCCATGAGCTGTGGCATGTGCGTCGTCCACAGGTGACCCAGGCGGTCAGCGAGGCGGCGGCCCAGGGTGATCGTTCGGAAAACGCCGAATACACCTATGGCAAGAAAATGCTACGGGAAATCGACAGTCGCGTGCGCTTCCTCACCAAGCGCCTTGAAGCGCTCAAAGTGGTCAGTGAAAAACCCAGCGATCCGAACAAGGTGTATTTCGGCGCCTGGGTGACGGTCGAAGATGAGGACGGCAAGGAATCACGCTATCGCATCGTCGGCCCGGACGAGCTGGACCTGAAACAGAACCTGATCAGTATCGACTCACCGTTGGCACGGGCCCTGATCGGCAAGGCCCTGGATGCCGAGGTCAGCGTCCAGACGCCTACCGGCGAAAAACGGGTCTACATCGTGGACATCTCGTATCCGTAATCCTCGCCTCAGCGGCGCGTGATCAATCCCTGCCGGGCGACACGGGTCAACTGCCGGATCATTTGAGGAGCGTCCGCCGCACTGGGGGACTGGATGACGGCCAGGTCGAAACTGTCATTGGCGAACCGCGCCAGTGACTCGCCGTCTTCGACAAACTGGATCAGGAAAGCTGCGGGCCCATGGTTACGACGCGGCCAGCCGTCGAGATAGCGCAAGAGCGTTGGCTGGTGAGTGCCGCCCAGGAGAATTTTCGGGTTGCGTTGCACAAGGTTCGCCGTGATCGGCGCAAGACGTACTAGGGGGCTGGGTGCGTTCATCGTGTCGTGTCTCTGCCTCAAAAGTCTGCATGGCAGGTGAGAGGCAACACCGAACCAGCGCTTTAGCGGTATTTCGAAGCCTTGTCTTCGGCTTCTATCGGCGACTGGGTTGAGTCACCTGGCGCCCCGCAAGTAGCTGTTTAAATCGGCGCATGAGCGGCATCCTAGAGAAGCTGACTGGCCAGTGTCAAGAATCACTTCCCATAAAAAAGGCCCGTACAAGACGGTAATGCTGTTTTCTGATTATCTGTTCCGAGAGGTGTGGGTTGGTGTGTATATCCGTTGCTGCGGTAACGGCGGCTAAGGGTTCCGCTCTTACAGCGGGTCACTTTTGGAAGAGCGCCAAAAGTAACCAAAAGCGCTTTGCCCCACCACTCGGCACCTCGCCTAGGCTCGGTGTGCCCTCACTCCGGCATTGCTCCGTGGGCCGCCGCGAAGGGCCATCCATGGCCCAGCGCGGCTACCTCGGCATCCATGCCGAGGTGCCCACTGCGCAATGCCTGCGTTCAGCCAGCGTGGTTAACGGGGCGCCCCAGATCAAGATCTAAAGCAACGGCAAGAGCAAGAGCAGGCACATGTCGGCATCTATGTGGCTGGGACACTGCTATCGCGAGCAAGCCCGCTCCCACAGGAGAAACGCGGTCCCACCAAGAACCAGGTCGGCTGTTAGGCCGCCTCGCGGTGGACGTTGATCTCGGCGCCCCGTTAACCACGCTGGCTGAACGAAGGTATTGCGCAGTGGGCATCCCGGCATGGATGCCGGGATAGCCGCGCTGGGCCATGGATGGCCCTTCGCGGCGGCCCACGGAGCAATGCCTTCGTTCAGGCATGCCGAGCCTAGGCGAGGCACCGAGTGGTGGGGCATGAAGCGTTTTGCTTACTTTTGCGCTTCTCAAAAGTGAGCCGCTGTAAGAGCGGAACCCTAAGCCGCCGTTACCGCAGCAACGGATATACACACCAAAAAAACCCCAAAAAAAAAGGCGCTTCCCATTTCTGGAAGAAGCGCCGTTTTTCTAAGTGAGCAGCATTACGTACAAGACGGGCCTCGAATTCAAATCGAGCAATCAACCCGCGATGGCGCGATCGACCGATAGCTTGCCCGCACCCTCGATCAACACGGCAATACTGCCCGCCAGCAACGCCAAGGCAAACTCATAACCGTTGTTGGCCATGAACAAGCCGTTACCGATGTGCACGGAGAAAATCGCCACCAGCGACAGGAAGACCAGGCCCAGTGCAGCAGGACGCGCCAGCAGGCCGATGATCAGCGCCAGCCCGGCAAAAAACTCGGTACCGCCCGCCAGTGTCGCCATCACGTAGCCCGGGGTCAGGCCGATGCTTTCCATCCACTGCGCCGTGCCTGCAAGGCCGTAGCCACCGAACAGGCCGAAGAGTTTCTGCGAGCCGTGGGCAGCGAATATGACACCAACGGCGATGCGCAGGACAGTCAGGCCGTAGCCAGCGCGGGTAAACAAGACTTTATTGATCAACGAGCTCATGCGGGTTCATCCCTAGGTGTGTGGTTGTTGGTCGCCATATTAATCAAATAAACTTATACAAAAAGCGCAAAAAATACGAGATACAAATCGAATTTATCGATTATTTTCGCTGGGCGACCTTTTGATCTCCAGGTTCCAGCGACTCTCGTTCACGATCAAACGCCAAGTAGTACTTATTGACACTATTAACGTAGCTGACGGCGCCCATCCCCACCTGCTCCATGGCAATGCGTTCGACCTGGAAAAACCACTGGTTGGGGTTCAGTCCACGCCGTCGGGCCTCGGCTCGCATGCCTTGGACGCGCTCGGGGCCCATGTTGTAAGCGGCCAGGACGAAGGCCATGCGTTCGCGCTCGTTGAGCTTGGGGCTGGCAAAGAACTTGCGGCGGATGAGGGCCAGGTACTTGGCGCCAGCCTGCACATTGGCGTCCAGGTTCTGGATGTTATCGACGCCGACCCGCTGAGCCGCCGAGGGGGTGATCTGCATCAGGCCGGTGGGGCCTGTGCCGCTGCGGGCGTTAGGTTGCAGGGCTGATTCCTTGAAGGCCAGGGCCGCCAGGTTGAGCCAGTCCATGCCTTGGGCATTGGCATGTTTTTGCAGCACCGGGCGCAGTTTTTCCAGACGCTGGCGATCAGCCCGGGCCAGCGGATAGTGGACCTGGTACAAACGCCGGTAGATGCGCAGGAATGCCGCGTCCTCGTTGGCGGGCACCTTGTAGGTCGCCAGGAAGCGGTCGATGCTCGCCCGCAGCATGGCGGCGTCACGGCGAACGAACCAATACTCGTCACTCGGCTCGCCGATCAGCACCTGCCGGTCGAAGCGCAACCTGGGCAGGATCTTGCTCCAGCGCTCGGCGATGGGCTGCTCGACGATGGTCAAATGGAAAATCCCACCCTGGACCATTTCCAGGACATCCTCTACAGCCAAGGTGGGATCGACCCATTCGACCTTCACCGGCGGCAGTTTGAGCAGCGCCAGTTTCTGGTTGATCTGGCTCACCGAGTCTCCCGCAGCGCTGCCGTTGGGCAGGGCCAGGGTCTTGCCGGAAAGTTGCTCCACACGGGTGTAGCGCTTCTCGCCCTTGATACCCACCAGCAGCAACGGCACGTCGGTACGAATCGGATCGCTGGCGCTGACCGCATGGCCGGCCTGCAGTTCGAGCAACTCACCCGGTGCTACCAGATCGCCCTCCCCGCGCTGTAAAGCGCCGAGCAGTTGGTCCTTGGCCATGGGGATGATCTTGAGGGTGATTTCCTGGCCATCCCGCGCGTGGCCGTTGAGGTATTGCTCGAAGGCTCGCAACCGATGGTATTCGACGCCAATGGGTTGGCCCTGGACTTCACCGGAGCTGTTGCGGCTCTGGTTGACCAAAACCTTCAACACACGGCTGCTGCGGATTTGCGCCAGGTCGCGCACCGTGCCCGGCGCCACCGCCTGCACCGGCCCGGGCAGCCGCGCCTCGGCCGGCATTGGCAACAACAGCGAACAACACAACAGTAGCAATACCTGGGGACGTGTCATCCACTCTCCGGAAGGAATACTGCGGACCGCCTCCCTTGAAAAACGAGGCTGAGTCGACAGAAACAGAGCGCCTGGGGCGCTGAAAAAGTGCGGAAGACTGGCACAGTGATGGCTTTTATACCAACCCGATGTGTCTCGCGGCCTTAACAGACAGCCTCAACTCGTTGTAGTTCTTGGCTTTTCTTATAAATCTACAGCTCTGATATGCTTTCCAGCCTTTGGGCCGAGGTAGCACCATGCAACTCATCGATATCGGCGTCAACCTGACCAACCCCAGTTTCGCCGACAAACATCAGGCGGTGCTCGAGCGCGCCTATGAATCCGGGGTCTGCCAACTGGTCTTGACCGGCACCAGTATCGAGGGCAGCGAACAGGCTCTGGAGCTGTGCCAACGCCTCGACGAAACGGGCGAGCGGCTGTTTTCCACCGCCGGCATTCACCCCCACAGCGCCAGCGACTGGACCGCCGACAGCGCCCGACACCTCAAGGATCTGCTGATGCACAGCCGCGTGCGCGCGGTGGGCGAATGCGGGCTGGATTTCAACCGAGACTTCTCCCCCCGGCCACAACAGGAAAAGGTCCTGGAAGAACACCTCGCCTTGGCGATCCAATTGCAATTGCCGGTGTTCCTGCATGAGCGCGATGCCGATCAGCGCTTGCTGGACATCCTCCGGGATTTTCGCGATCAGTTGCCGGCAGTCGTGGTGCATTGCTTTACCGGTGAAAAGAAGGCGTTGTTCAGCTATCTCGACCTGGACCTGCACATCGGCATCACTGGCTGGATCTGTGACGAACGCCGGGGCACGCACCTGCACCCGTTGGTGCGCGAAATTCCCCGCGGTCGACTGATGCTCGAAAGCGACGCGCCGTACCTGCTGCCCCGCACGCTGCGGCCCAAACCCAAGAATGGCCGCAACGAACCGGCCTACCTGACGGAGGTCCTGCGTGAAGTAGCCTTGCACCGGGGCGAAACCCAGGAAGACCTGGCAGCCCACAGCACCGCCTGCGCCCGGGCGTTCTTTGGGTTACCCACGATCTCGTGAATCCTGCAAATCCTTGCTCGCGATAGTGGCGCACCAACCTGCACATTGGCTGACTGAGACACCGCTATCGCGAGCAAGCTCGCTCCCACAAGAGGACTTCGTTGTCTGTTGGCCCACATCAAAACCCAGGGACTTCGTTGCCTGTTGACCCACATCAAAATCCCGTCACCTGAGTAGCGGCAGAATAATGGCACCTTGCCAATGCTGTTTCCGCTATCAGAGAAGACCTTCCATGGGTGCCTGGCTTAGCAATATCTCGCTGAAATACAAATTCTGGGCGGTCAATGCGGTCGCCTTTGTCACCACCTTGCTGCTGGTGCTCTACGCGGTGCACCTCGAACAGCAGGCGCGTAACCACGCGGCCCAGGCGAACGCCCAGGCCCAGGCGCACCTGCTGGATGCCTGGCCTGCCGGAACGCCCTTGCCCAAGGTCGACTATCTCCTGGCATTCCCGCGCGACCAGGTCCCCGTTCTCAACGAACAACCGTTGCCTTCGCTGGCCCAGGCCAAGGGCTGGGTCGAACTCGATACCGGGCTGCTGTTTGGCGACGACCCGCTGCTGGGCGCCCAAGTGATCCATCGAGGTGAAAGCCAACGACTCGCCGTGTTGGCCCAAGGTGTGAGCCTGAGCCAAGTGTTCAGTGAACGCTTCAGTCAATACGCCGCGGCCGTGTTCGTGTTGATGCTGGCGATGCTCGGCGCTTCGCAGCTGTTGATCCGTTTTTTGCTCAGCCAGCTCAACACACTCAAAGACGTGATGCTGCACGTGGAAAAAACCGGCGACCTGTCCGCCCGCGTGCCCCTGGCCTGCGAGGACGAAGTGGGCCAGATGGCGGCGGCGTTCAACGCCATGCAGGCCGGTTATCAACGGGTGGTCGACACCGTTGCCAGCACCGCCCGGCAGTTGGACAGTGGTGCCGCGCGCCTGGCGTCGAGCATGAACGATGTTCGCCACGGCATGCTCGGCCAGCAAAGCGAAACCGATCAGGCAGCCACGGCGATCAACGAAATGTCCGCCACGGTTTATCACATCGCCCAGCATGCCGGCGCCACCCGCGACCTGTCGAAAACCGCCGACACCCTGGCCGGCAACGGTCACGACGTGGTCGCCCGGGTGCAACAGTCGATCACCGGGCTGTCTTCGGGTGTGCAGCAGACCGCCGAAATGATCCAGCGCCTGGCCGAAGACAGCCAGAAGATCAATGGCGTGGTCAGTGTGATCCACAGCATCGCCGAACAAACCAATCTGCTGGCCCTGAACGCGGCCATCGAAGCGGCGCGGGCCGGAGAAATGGGCCGAGGCTTTGCCGTGGTGGCCGACGAGGTGCGCAACCTGGCCAAGCGGGTACAGACCTCCACGGATGAAATCACCACCATGGTTTCGGCCCTGCAGGCCGGGACCCGAGACGCGGTGGACTTCATGCAGGAGAGCTCGCTCAAGGCCGACGATTGCGTGCAACAGGCCCGCGAGGCCGGCGATGCGTTGGCACAGATCACCGCAGCGGTGGCGCAAATGCGCGAGAGCAACACCCAGATCGCTGTCGCGGCCGAACAGCAAAGCCATGTCGCCGAGGAAATGAACCGGGCGGTGGTGAGTATTCGCGACGTGACCGAGAACACCGTGCGCCAAACCGTCGACTCAGCCACCACCAGCCATGAACTGGCGACCTTGGCGGGCGAGTTGAGCAAGGCGATCGGGCAGCTCAAACTGTAGAACGCCGGCTTGCCCGACTCCCTTGTGGTGAAGGGACTCCCTCTGTGGGAGCAAGGCTTGCCCGCGATGGGTGCGATGCGGTCCTTGGTGAACCGAGGCGCCTGCATCGCGGGCAAGCCTTTCCCCCACCCTCGCCACAACAGCAAAACTGTATGGCCACCTATCGCCTCGATAGCCAACCGCCATTCGCCGCCCCGGTCGCACGGACCTATCCTTGGGTTACTCGGTTTCGTTCAAGGAATAGCATCATGGGCAAACGTCACCCCAATCTTCCGGCCTGGCAATGGCGCGCCTACCCAGACAATCATCGCCACCCCACCAACCTGGTGTTGCACCTGATTGCCGTGCCGCTGTTCATCATCGCTTTTCTGCTGATTGTGTCGGGGGTGTTCAGCTTGAGCCTGGGCGATGTCGCCATCGGCATCATCGGTCTGCTCGCGGCACTCGGCTTGCAACGTCACGGACACAGCCTGGAGACCCAAGCCTCCGAGCCGTTCAGCGATCGCAAGGATGCCGTGTCACGCCTGCTGGTGGAACAGTTCCTGACTTTTCCGCGGTTCTTTCTCAGCGGTGGCTGGTGGCGCGCCTGGCGGGAGCGCCACCGTCACAACCGCAAGCCTTGACCGAAGCAAATCTTGATCGGAGCAGCCTTAGCCAAAGATCGTGACCGTCTGCCGACTCAGGGCGATCAAGCGGCCATCGGCGCTCCAGAACTTCGCGGCGACATGGCCGTAACCGTCCTGGGCATGTTCGATCTCGGCCAGGTACTTGCACCAGTCCAGTGTCGTGAGCGCCAGCAGCGGCTGGACGAACTCGATGGTCCACGTGAGCGTGCTGCCCGGGGCCATTTGCGAAAGGTGCGGCAACAAGGCTGGCGGCCAGGCGTCCACCAAGGCCAGGATATGACTTTCGTTCAGCGGCTCCTCCCGCACATCACCGCGCAAGCGCACCCAGCCGCCCATGCTCCGGGATTTATTGCCGCTGAACGGCAAGCCGCCAACACTCCAGCGCATTGCCAGGTGACGCATGAATTCCGGCGTAGCGCCTTTGACATAAGGCAGTTCCTGGCATTGCTCCACACTTTTGAATTCTGGCGCGGGATCGGCCTGCACTGCCACCACGGATGAGCGCGATGCGCCGAAACTGCCTTGCACCACGGTCACCACCTGGCCGTTCTGCACCGCGCGCCCCAGCACCTGGCTCACTGCCTTGCCTTCACGCAATACGTCGACTTCGAAACTCACAGGCACATCGGGTTCGACCGGGCCGACAAAGGTGATCGCCAGCGAGCGCACCGGGCGATCCGCCGGCACTTGGGCACGCATCGCCTCATATTGCAGCGCCGCCACCAACCCGCCAAAACTGGCCCGCCCCTGGCCCCATTCAGGCGCGATGCTCACCGCACCTGGCTGCCGGCGCACGGCATCGATCAAATCGGAAAAGCGCATGACGACCTCGAAAACAGGGAAAAGGATGAAGGGATCTTAACCAGCCCGGGCTGGCGGCACAGGGCTCATTCCGGCCAAAGAGACTGACAGAAAAGCCGAGGATCTTGAATTTCCCCTGTGGGAGCGTAATGGTGTTCACTTAAGGCAATCAACAAACCCGTGGCAAGGGAGCTTGCTCCCGCTGGGCTGCGAAGCGGCCCCTGAATCTGCCAAATGCGCAGCATCAGACACACCGCACCCGCCGGTTTACGACTGCTTCGCAGCCGAGCGGGAGCAAGCTCCCTCGCCACAGGTGCATCATTTTCTTAAGTGAACAGCATTACCGCTGGGAGCGGGGATGTGCTGGGTTCAGGATTTTTCGAAGCAACTGGCAATCAGCTTGTCGAGCACCTTGTCGGACTTGGCCTCGGCCTTTTCCATGGCAGCGTGCCAGGTTGGCACACAAGCGTGCAGATCGGTTTCTTCCTTGGCCCTGGCCAGCCACTGCCAGCAATCGTGCCAGTCGCCCAGTGCGGCCTGGGCGGATTTGAGCCGGGGCAGGGCCGCTTCGGGCAGTCGGTCGAGTTCAGGGTAGGCTTCGATGGCGTAGCGCACGCGCTTGATCAGCAGGCGCAATCGATGGCGGTCATGGGCCGGATCGCGCAGGGCTTCGCCGAGTTTCTTCCACTGTTTTTCCAAGCGCTTTTCGATGCGTTTGCGCAAACCCTTCAGCAACCCCTCGCGCTGGGAGGCACGAATGAAGCGCGGGAAGGCATCGAGGATCATCAGCAACTGCGCCAGTTCAACACTCGCGGCCACGGCGGGGTAAGCCTCGGCCATTTGCACCTGGCGTCGCCGCGCCGCCTCGGCCTGGCCATGCTGCTCCAGGTAGGCGGCCAACACTTCCCGGTCGCGCAATGGCGTGGTCAGGCTGCCGACCGCCGAAGCAGCCGTTTCCAGCTGTTCGACGCCGGGCAAACCACGCAATGGACGAAGCAGGCTGCGCAAACGGCGTACCGTGGTCCGCAAGTCATGCAGCGCTTCGCTGTCGGTATGGGCATTCAAGCGGGCCTGACAGGCCAACAGGCGGACTTCCAGGCCCAGTATCCGGGCCACCAGCCGATCGATCATGGGGCGTACTCCGTACGCAGCTCCAAGCGTCGAGCTGCAAGCTTCAAGAGAGGAGCGGTGTGCGCCCTTCACTTGTAGCTTGCAGCTCATGGCTTGTCGCTGCCGTTATCGTCCTGCGCGGGACTCACGAATGTAGAAACGCGCCTTCTCGGCTTTCTTGGCGCAGCCTTCGAACGCTTCGAATTGCTGCTGGGTCTTGGCGCCCGTCAGCAGGGACAGGGCCTTGGAGTAGCTGACGGTGCCGGCAAAACCTTCGGCCTTGGCCAGGTCCAGTTCACGCCAGGCGCTGTCGAGCTGGCTGCCACAACTGTCGCGGTAAGCGGTTTTGCCTGCGCAACCGGCCAGGGCCAAAACCATCAAAGAAGCCACCAAGGGCAGGCGGATCCGAGCTTTCATCAATAACACCTCAAGTCAGGTCAACAGTCGTGCTATTAAGACGGTGGCAACGGCGAAAAGTGCCTTGCTTGACCGCGTAAATTCAAGTGTGGCCGAGCATACGCAAATGCCGTCACGGCGTGTCAAAAAACGACGCGTGCGCCACAACGATTGAGCCAAGTCGTCGATGGGTGCATTGTTGAAATCTGTTCGACAAGAGGCCGGGTCATGACAAAACGTGTCGCATTGGTATTGGGTTCGGGTGGCGCCCGGGGCTATGCCCATATCGGGGTGATCGAAGAAATCGAACGACGTGGCTACGACATTGCCTGCATCGCCGGTTGTTCCATGGGCGCGGTCGTGGGTGGGATCTATGCGGCGGGCAAGCTTGAGGAGTACCGCAACTGGATTGAAAGCCTGGATTATCTGGACGTCCTGCGCCTGGTAGACGTCAGTTTTCGCCTGGGGGCGATCCGTGGCGAAAAGGTCTTCGGACAGATCCGCAAGATCGTCGGCGAAATCAACATTGAACAATTGCGTATCCCCTACACCGCCGTCGCGACCGACCTGACCAACCAGCAGGAAATCTGGTTCCAGGAAGGTTGCCTGCATCAGGCAATGCGCGCCTCGGCGGCGATTCCCAGCCTGTTCACGCCCGTGATGCAAGGCAACCGCATGTTGGTGGATGGCGGCCTGCTCAACCCATTGCCGATCGTGCCGGTGGTATCGAGCCACTGCGACCTGATCATCGCGGTCAACCTCAACGCCACCAACCAGAAACAATATCGGTTACCGGTGATCCCGCGCCCCGCCGCGTTCCGGCGGCGCTTCGACACCCTGGTCAGCTCCCTGGGATCGCGCCTGCCGTTTCGCCGCAAGCAGGCCGAGCAGCTGTTGCTGCTGGAGCAGGAAGCCTTGAAGGCCGAAGCCGCTGACATCAACCCGTGGATCGACTCGGCCGAGCCCGAAGGCCAACAACCGGCCGCCGCGCCAGAGAACGAAGGCGCACCGAAATCCGCCACCGGTTCGTTCATCATCGACAACGTCGGCCCGGCCTCGTTGCTGGACTTGATCAACCAGAGCTTCGAAGTGATGCAGACCTCGCTGGCCCAGTACAAGATCGCCGGTTACCCGCCGGACGTGCTGATCAACGTGCCGAAACGGGTGTGCCGGTTCTTCGAGTTCTACAAGGCACCGGAGTTGATCGCACTGGGGCGGGAGATTGCCAGCGATACTTTGGATCGGTATGAGAGTGACCAGAACTGAGCACGATCGCTGAGCCCTTGTGGCGAGGGAGCTTGCTCCCGCTGGGGTGCGAAGCGCCCCCAAAACCGCACGCTCGGTGTATCAGGTTCATTGAGTTGGCTGTATCGGGGCTGCTGCGCAGCCCAGCGGGAGCAAGCTCCCTCGCCACATGAGTGCACGACTTGAAGCCTGTTCGAGGCTAAGCCCCACCCTCCCCCAACAACCGATACCCCACCCCCGCCTCGGTCACAATGAACCGCGGTCGGGTCGGGTCGTCGGCCAGTTTCTGGCGCAGGTGGCCGACCACGATCCGCAGGTAGTGACTGTCTTCGGTGTGGGTCGGGCCCCAGATGTCCTTGAGCAGTTGCTGCTGGGTAATGACCCGCCCCGGGTGCCGCGCCAGTTGCGCCAGCACGGCGTACTCCTTGCGAGTCAGGGACACTTCGCTGCCGTCCAGCAGCACGCGTCGATACGCCAGGTCCACCGTCAGCGGGCCGAACTTCAGCGCGGCTTCCTGCGGCTCGCCAGCCGGGGCCTGGCGCAACAAGGCGCGGATGCGGGCGAGAAATTCCTGGATGCCGAACGGCTTGGTCACGTAATCGTTGGCACCATTGTCCAACGCCTCGACCTTCTGCGCTTCGCTGGCCCGCACCGAGAGCACCAGCACCGGCACCGTCGACCATTGGCGAAACTCGCGCAACACTTGCTGGCCGTCGATGTCCGGCAGGCCCAGGTCGAGTATCAGCAGATCGGGCTTGTTCAACGCCGCTTGGGCAAGCCCTTCAGCGCCGGTGCCGGCTTCCAGCACCTTGTAACCTTGGGAACTCAGGCTGATGCGCAGGAATTTGCGGATCTGCGGTTCGTCATCGATGACCAAAAGGGTCGCGGTCTGGCTCATGGCGCTCGTTCGTTGCAATCAGGTGAAAAGGCAAGCAGGTAGGACGAGAGTAACGCAGCGCCGCTCAAGCTTCATCGTCCATGCCCGGTTGTGCCTGTAAGGGCAGGTGCAACGTGATGCAGGTGCCGAGCCCGTCGAGGCCATCGGCCACGCTGATTCGCCCGCCATGGGCACCGACCATGCCCTGGCAGATGGCCAATCCCAACCCCGTGCCCTGCCCGCCCCGATCGCCGCGCGCGGCGGTATAGAACATGTCGAAGATGTTCTCTCGCTCTTGCTCAGGGATCCCGGGCCCCTCGTCAGCCACCGCAAAAAACACTTCGCTGTCGGTCACGCCGGCGCTCAGCAGCAGTCGCCCGTGAACGGGTGAGAATCGCGCAGCGTTCTCCAGCACGTTTACCAGGGCCTGTTCGATCAACGCCGCATGGACATACAGCAAGGGCAATTCAGCGGGCACCTCGACACTGAGCGCCAGCGGTGCCAACACCGCCCGCAGGCGGTTCAGCGCGCTGCCGACGATATCGGCTGGCGACACCCAGTCTCGCGCCAGCTTCAGAGCGCCGTGGCCAAGACGGGTCATGTCCAGCAGGTTCTGGATGTAGCGATCCAGCCGCTCGGCCTCATCGCGGGTGCCTTCGAGCAGTTCACGGCGATCGGCCAGAGGGATCGCCTCCCCCAGCGCCAACAGGCTGTCGATGCTGCCGCGCATGGACGTCAGCGGCGTGCGCAAGTCATGGGACACCGAAGCCAGCAAGGCGCTGCGCAGTTGCTCGGTTTCACCGTGCAGGCGCGCCGCTTCCAGGTCCTGGGCCAGTTGCGCCCGGGCCAACGCCTGGGCCAATGGTTGACTGAGCGCCGCCAGTAAACGCCGACGCTGGCCGCTCAGCGGCTTGCCTTCGTTCGGGCACACCCCCAGCAACCCCAGTGGCCCACCTTCCGCCGACAGCGGCCACCACCACCAGCGTCCGGAGGGCAACGTCCCGGTGCCGGCACCGGCGGGCTGGTCATGCTGCCAAGCCCAATCGGCCGCCGCACGTTCGGCCTCGGTGAATGTCAACGGCTCGCCCGTCTCGACCTTCCAATCGTGCTGGCCGTCGCGATTGAGCAGGCAAAGCTGCAAGTCGTGCAGGCCGTTGAGGTGCTGCGCGGCGGCGCTGATCACCGCCTGGCGGTCGGTGGCGGCAGTGAGTTTGCGCGACAGGTCGAGCAGTTCGCCGGTTTCCTGCTGGGTGTCGCGCAAGGCTTGCAATTGTCGGCGCTGACGGGCCGCCAGATTGCCGGTCAGGGCCGCCATCAGCAGGAAAAAAACCAGGGTCAGCACGTCTTCTTCGCGCTGGATGGTGAAGGAAAAATTCGGCGGGATGAACAGGAAGTCATAGGCCAGGAACGACAGCGCCGCGCAGGCCAGCGCCGGACCGAGGCTGCTGCGTACCGCCACCAGCAACACTGCCATGAGGAAAACCAGGGAGATATTGGGCAGCGCCAGCCACCCTGAAATACCCCAGGCCAACGCGCTGGCCGCCACGGTCGCCATCAACGCCAGCGCATAGTCGAACCCAGTCTGGACGGCGTTCGAACGCACGCGGGCGGGACGGGGCTGTTCATCGCTGTCCAGCACGTTGATTTCCAGTCCCCGGGCATCGCGCAGCAAGCGTGAAGCCAAGCCACCGCCGAACAACCGTCGCCGCAAACGCGGCCGGGACTGGCCCACCAACAGTAGCGTGGCGCGACGTTCGGTGGCGTGCTGGATCAAGGTCTTGGCGACTTCGCCGGCCCGCAACAGCACCACTTCGCCGCCGAGGCGTTCAGCCAACTGCTGGGCATTTTGCAGATACTGTCGCGATGACTCGTCGTGCGCGACGCCACTGTCTACGTGGACCAGGCTCCACGGCAGATGCCGGCGCTGGGCGACGCGGCTGGCGTGGCGCACCAGACGCTCGGCCTGCACGTCGGCGCCTACCCCCACCAGCAAGCGTCCGCGCACCGCCGGCGCGGCCTGGCCCAGTTGCCGATAACCCTGGGCCAAATCGTTGTCCACCTGGGCGGCGGCGGTCTGCATGGCCAGCTCACGCAACGCGGTCAGGTTGGTCTGGGTGAAAAACGCATCGATCGCCGCTCGCGCCTGCTCCGGCACATAGACCTTGCCATCACGCAGGCGCTCCAGCAGCTCGCGCGATGGCAGGTCGATCAACAGCAGTTCATCGGCTTCCTGCAAGACCCAGTCCGGCAGCGTCTCGCGCACCTGCACTCCGGTGATGCCGCGCACCTGGTCGTTGAGGCTTTCCAGGTGCTGGACATTGACGGTGGTGTAGACATCGATGCCGGCGGCGAGCAGTTCCTGAATGTCTTGCCAGCGTTTGGCATGACGACTGCCGGGGGCGTTGCTGTGGGCCAGTTCGTCCACCAACACCAGGGCCGGGCGGGCCGCGAGCAGGCCGTCGAGATCCATTTCTTCGAGCATGACGCCGCGATATTCCGAACGCACCAACGGTTGCTGCACCAGACCGCCGAGCAGTGCTTCGGTTTCGGCACGACCGTGGGTTTCCACCACGCCGGCGACGACTTTCACGCCTTGACGCAGTTGAGTGTGGGCCGCTTGCAGCATGGCGTAGGTCTTGCCGACACCGGGCGCCGCGCCCAGGAAGACCTTGAGCCGGCCACGATCGTTACGGGGCAGATTGGCTAACAGTGCGTCGGCGCGGCCGGAGTCGCTCATGGCGTGGAAATCTCTTTCAAATATTGATCAAACACCCTGTGGGGAGCCGGACCTGTGGAAGCAAAGCATATGAGCACTGGACCTGTGGGAGCAAAGCTTGCTCGCGATCAAGACGACACAGTTCAACGGATGGACCGCGTTATCGTTCATCGCGAGCAAGCTTTGCTCCCACAGGCCCGGCTCCCCACAGGTTCTACAGTTTTTCCAACGCCAGGTTCAGCGCCAGCACATTCACCACTGGCGAGCCCACCAAGGATTGCTCGGTGTTGTCGTCGAGCAGTTGCTGCAAGGTCGAGACCGGCAGGTTGCGCGCTGCGGCGACACGCGCCAGTTGATAGGCAATCGCCGCCGGAGGCAAGTGCGGATCCAGCCCGCTGGCGGAGGTGGTCAGCAAGGCCAGCGGCACCGGGCCCTGGCCGGGCACCTGGAGTTTTTGGGCGTCATCGATCACCCGCGAGGCCAGAGCCGGATTGCTTGGAGAGAAGTTGCTGGCGCCGCTGGCAACCGTGGCGAAGGCACCGGCCGACGGCCGTGGATGAAACCACGCATCGCCGGTGAAATCCTGGGCGATCAGCGTCGAGCCACGGACCTTGCCGTCGGCATCGACGACCAGGCTGCCGTTGGCCTGGGCGGGAAACGCGACTTGCGCCACGCCGGTGACCACCAGCGGGTACGCGACACCGGTGATCAGGGTCATCAGTAGTAACAGGCTCAAGGCCGGGCGAATCAAAGTGGACATTTCAAAATCCTCGAATCAAAAAATTCATCGTGGCGAGGGAGCTTGCTCCCGCTGGGCTGCGAAGCAGCCCCAAAACCAGCCACAACTGTGTGTCAGGCGGGTTGCAGTCAATTTCCTGGGGGTTGCTTCGCAACCCAGCGGGAGCAAGCTCCCTCGCCACAAAACCTCTCCTGGCACAAAAAATCCGTGGGCCGAACATCCGGCTCAAACCAGGTGCAGCGCCGTCAGCAACATATCGATCGCCTTGATCCCCACGAACGGCACCACGATCCCGCCCAGGCCATAGATCAGCAGATTGCGTCGCAACAGCGCCGCCGCACTTGCCGCTTGCACGCGCACGCCACGCAGGGCCAGGGGGATCAGCACGACGATGATCAAGGCGTTGAAGACGATGGCCGACACAATCGCGCTCTGGGGGCTGCTCAGGTGCATCACATTCAACACGCCGAGCTGTGGATAAATCGAAGCGAACAGCGCCGGCAGGATCGCGAAGTACTTGGCGATGTCGTTGGCGATGGAAAAGGTGGTCAGTGCGCCACGGGTCACCAGCAGTTCCTTGCCGATCTGCACCACATCGAGCAACTTGGTCGGGTCGCTGTCGAGGTCGACCATGTTGGCCGCTTCCCTCGCGGCCTGGGTGCCGTCGTTCATCGCCATGCCGACATCGGCCTGGGCCAGGGCCGGGGCGTCGTTGGCACCGTCGCCGCACATGGCCACCAGCCGACCGTCATTTTGCTCATGACGGATACGCGCCAGTTTTTTCTCCGGCGTGGCCTCCGCCAGCACGTCATCGACACCGGCCTCGGCGGCAATCGCCGCAGCGGTCAATGGGTTGTCGCCGGTGACCATCACCGTGCGGATCCCCAGCTTGCGCAACTCGGCAAAGCGCTCGCGAATGCCCGGCTTGACCACGTCCTTGAGATGGATCGCGCCGAGCAACTTGCCGTCCACGCACACCAGCAACGGCGTGCCGCCACTCTGGGCGATCTTGTCGACCTCCCGCGCCAATGCCTGTGGCAACTCATTGCGTGCAAGGCCGATGAAGTCCAGCAACGAATCCACGGCGCCCTTGCGGTAGATGCGGCCCTGATAGTCGACGCCGGACAAACGGGTTTCAGCACTGAACGGCACAGCCCTCAGCGCTTCGACGCCAGGCTCGGACTGTGGATGCAAACCTCGCAGGTACTCGACGATGGACTTGCCCTCGGCCGTGTCATCAGCCAACGAGGCGAACAGCGCGCCTTCGGCCAGTTCCTTGGTACTCACACCGGGGGCGGCATAGACCGCTGTACAGCGACGATTGCCAAAGGTGATGGTGCCGGTCTTGTCCAGCATCAACACATGCACGTCCCCCGCCGCCTCCACCGCGCGGCCGGACTTGGCGATCACGTTCAGGCGCACCAGCCGATCCATCCCGGCGATGCCGATGGCCGACAGCAGCCCGCCGATGGTGGTGGGAATCAACGTCACCAACAGCGCCACCAGAAACACCAGCGGCAGGTTGGCGTTGGCGAAATGGGCGAACGGTTGCAGCGTCACCACCACCAACAGGAAGATCAGCGTCAGACCGATCAACAGAATATCCAGCGCCACCTCGTTCGGCGTTTTCTGGCGCTTGGCACCTTCGACCAAGGCGATCATGCGGTCCAGGGTGGACTCGCCGGGATTGCTGGTGATGCGTATCAGCAACCAGTCGGAGACCAGCCGCGTGTTGCCGGTGACGGCCGAGCGATCGCCGCCGGACTCGCGGATGACCGGTGCCGATTCGCCGGTGATCGCCGCCTCGTTGACCGCAGCGATGCCTTCGATCACTTCACCGTCGCCGGGGATCATGTCGCCGGCCTCGACGCGCACCACGTCGCCTTTGCGCAGGCGGGTGGCGGGGATGATTTCAAAGCCGCTGGCGGTCTGGCGACGTGCGTTGAGACCTTCGCTGCCGGCCTTGAGGCTGTCGGCCCGGGCTTTGCCGCGGCCTTCGGCCAAGGCTTCGGCGAAGTTGGCGAACAGCACGGTGAACCACAGCCACAACGCAATTTGCGCAGCCACAAATGTCGGCACGGCGCTGTCGGGGATGAAGCACAACACAGTGGTGAGGATCGCGGTCAGTTCCACCACCAGCATCACCGGCGCGCGGTGCAACTGGCGTGGATCGAGCTTGACGAAGGCTTGCACCAGCGCCGGCCGCCAAAGGGCCGACAGGTGGGTCTTCGGTTGTTCCGGTGCCTTGGCGGCGACGGTTTTGCTCATCGGCATATTCATCATCAGGTCCTCAGAAGCCCATGCTCAGGTGTTCGGCAATCGGCCCCAGCGCCAGGGTCGGCAAGAAGGTCAAGCCGCCCACCAACAGAATGGTCACGGTCAACAAGGTCACGAACAGCGGGCCGTGAGTGGGGAAGCTGTTCTGGCCAATCGGCGCGGTCTTCTTCAAGGCCAGGCTGCCGGCCAACGCCAGCACCGGCAGGATGTAGCCGAACCGACCGATCAACATGCCCAGGCCCAGCATCAGGTTGTGGAAAGGTGTGTTGGCGCCGAACCCGGCGAATGCCGAACCGTTGTTCGCTCCCGCCGAGGTGTAGGCGTACAACAACTGGCTGAAACCGTGGGCACCCGGGTTGCTCACCGCTGCGGCCGGCCCCGGCAGACTCGCGGCGACGGCACCCAACACCAGCACACTCACGGGCATCACCAGCAGGGTTGCCACCAACAGCTGCACCTCCCGGGCGCCCAGCTTCTTGCCCAGGTATTCCGGGGTGCGACCGATCATCAAGCCGGCCAGGAATACTGCGATCAGTACGTTCAACAGCATCCCGTAGAGCCCGGCCCCGACGCCGCCGAAGATCACCTCGCCGACCATCATGTTCACCAGCGACACCATGCCGCTGAGCGGGCTGAGGCTGTCGTGCATGGCGTTGACCGAGCCGTTGGACGCTGCCGTGGTGGTCACCGACCACAGCACCGTGGCCGTGGTGCCGAAGCGTGCTTCCTTGCCTTCCAGCGGCGCGGCTTGCTCGACGGCCGGGTTGTCCAAGGCAGGGTTGGGCTGGTATTCGGCCCACAGCGACGTGGCGCCGCCAATCAGGAACAAAGCAAGCATGCAGGCGATGATCGCCCGGCTCTGGCGCAAGTCCTTGACGTAATGGCCGAAGGTGAACACCAGCGCGGCGGGAATCAGGATGATCGAGGCGACTTCGAACAGGTTGCTCCAGGCCGTCGGGTTTTCGAACGGATGCGCCGAGTTGACGCCGAAGAAACCGCCACCGTTGGTGCCCAGTTGCTTGATCGCGATCTGGCTGGCGGCCGGCCCCAACGGGATGACCTGGTCGGCGCCCTGCAGCGTGACCCCGTGCACATAGTGCGCAAAGGTCTGCGGCACGCCCTGCCAGACCAGGAACAATGCCAGCAGCAGGCACAGCGGCAACAGCCCATAGAGGGTGGCGCGGGTCATGTCGACCCAGAAGTTACCCAGCGTTGCGGCGGACTTGCGCCCGATACCGCGACACAGCGCCACCAGCACGGCCAGTCCCGTTGCGGCGCTGACAAAGTTCTGCACGGTCAGGCCGACCATCTGGCTCAGGTAGCTCAGGGACGCTTCACCGCTGTAGGACTGCCAGTTGGTGTTGGTCATGAAACTCACGGCCGTGTTGAAAGCCTGGGTCCACTCCATGCCGGGCAATTGTTCTGTATTGAGCGGCAGATATCCCTGCAGCAGCAGAATGGCGAACAGCAAGAAAAAACCCGCCAGGTTGAACACGAGCAGGGCCAGGGTGTATTTCTGCCAGCTCTGCTCAGCGGTGGAATCGACACCGGCCAGGCGATAGCAACCGCGCTCCACCGGACCGAGGATCGGTGAAAGCCAAGTGCGCTGGCCCTCCATCACCTGGTAGTAAAAACGCCCCAGAAACGGTGCCGGAATCAGCACCAGGGCGAAAAAGCCGAGGATCAGCCCGTAGTCATAACCGTGCATAGCCGCTCCTAGTTCCGATCGGCGCGCAACAGCGCAACCAGCAGATAAATGAACAGCGCCCCTGCCAGCAGCAGCGACACCCCGTCCAGAACATTCATGGGATTTCTCCGTGGTACGGCGTCGTGCCGTGTGTGGAGTGATTGTCGGCAGGTAGGCTGTAAAGGAACGAGATCGAGAGATCGGTTGGGGGATAAAGAATCTGTAAAAAAATCGGCTGGATGATTGGCTGGGCGGGCCTCTTCGCGAGCAAGCCCGCTCCCACAGGAGGTCGCGGTGTGAGCTCACCGCAAGTCCAGTGTGGGAGCGGGCTTGCTCGCGAAGGCGGCATTACCAGCGCCAACGCCCCCAACTGGCGCACAACAGGGGCACATCAAGTAAGGAACATCCCCGATACGACACGATTTCACCCATTACGACCGCCCCCGCCACCCTGGCACGCCCACTGCACTGCCCTCCCCAGCGCTTTTGCTATGGATCGAGGGGAGCCACCGATGAACACACAACTCAAACCCACCCTGGGCACCCTGCATTTATGGGGTATTGCCGTCGGCCTGGTGATTTCCGGCGAGTATTTCGGCTGGAGCTATGGCTGGGGCGTGGCCGGGACACTGGGCTTTTTGGTGACGTCCTTCATGGTGGCGGCCATGTACACCTGCTTCATTTTCAGCTTCACCGAGCTGACCACCGCCATTCCCCATGCCGGCGGGCCGTTTGCCTACAGCCGTCGCGCCTTCGGCGAGAAAGGCGGGTTGATTGCCGGCCTGGCGACACTGATCGAATTCGTCTTCGCCCCACCAGCCATTGCCCTGGCCATCGGCGCCTACCTGAACGTGCAGTTCCCGGCCCTGGACCCGAAACACGCAGCGGTCGGCGCCTACATCGTGTTCATGGGCCTGAACATCCTCGGGGTCAAACTGGCCGCGACCTTCGAGCTGATTGTTTGCGTCCTGGCGGTGGCCGAACTGCTGGTGTTCATGGGCGTCGTGGCCCCGGCGTTCAGTTTCAGCAGCTTTGCCCTGAACGGCTGGGCCGGTTCCGATGTGTTCGGCGCACCGGCCATCGCCGGCATGTTTGCCGCGATCCCCTTCGCCATCTGGTTCTTCCTGGCCATCGAGGGCGCGGCCATGGCCGCCGAAGAAGCCAAGGACCCGAAACGCACGATTCCCAAGGCCTACATCAGCGGCATCCTGACCCTGGTAATCCTGGCGATGGGCGTGATGTTCTTTGCCGGTGGCGTCGGCGACTGGCGCACCCTGTCGAACATCAACGATCCCCTGCCCCAAGCCATGAAAACCGTGGTTGGCGAAAGCTCCGGCTGGCTGCACATGCTGGTGTGGATCGGCCTGTTCGGCCTGGTGGCGAGTTTCCACGGCATCATCCTTGGCTACTCGCGCCAGTTCTTCGCCCTGGCCCGCGCCGGTTACCTGCCCGCCTCCCTGGCCAAGCTGTCACGCTTCCAGACGCCGCACCGGGCGATCATCGCCGGAGGGCTGATCGGCATCGCGGCGATCTACAGCGACGGCCTGATCAACCTCGGCGGCATGACCCTGACTGCGGCGATGATCACCATGGCCGTGTTCGGTGCCATCGTCATGTACATCATGAGCATGCTCAGCCTGTTCAAACTGCGTAAAACCGAACCCAACCTGGAACGCACCTTCCGCGCACCGGGCTATCCGCTGGTACCCGGCATCGCCCTGGTATTGGCCGTGGTGTGCCTGGTGGCGATGGCCTGGTTCAACGCGCTGATCGGGCTGATCTTCCTTGGCTTCATGGTGGTGGGTTTCGTCTACTTCATCCTCACCGCACAGTTGCGTGCAGACGCTCCCGCCGATGCGATGCTGACCGGGCTTTGAGGTGAAGCCGACCGAACGGGCGTAGTATTGAACCACTGCGAGCAACCTTCGCTCATAAGTGGTAGGTGCGATGGACCGGCGAAATGTTCGTCCGTCCATCGCCCCCTCAAGGAGAGCCCTATGCCCTGGTATGCCTGGTTGATTCTGATTGTTGCAATCGGCTCGATCGTTGGTGGTCTGATGATGCTGCGCGACACCGCCCACAAGGTCGAGTTGACCGATGAGCAACGCAAGCGCGTTGCCGAGCGCAATGCGGAAATGGATGCGAAGGAGGCCAAGGATCGTTAACCGCTGCCTCACACACCACTCTTGTGGTGAGGAAGCTTCACACACCGTACCCGTGGCGAGGGAGCTTGCTCCCGCTGGGGCGCGAAGCGCCCCCTCAAACCTGCCGACGCGGTGCGCCAGGCTGATTGAGTCATGATTTGGGGGCTGCTGCGCAGCCCAGCGGGAGCAAGCTCCCTCGCCACAAGAGCCCCTGCCGCCTTACTTCTCCCAATCCGCCTTGGCAATCTGCAAGCCATGCAACCCTTTGTATGCCGCCCGCTCAGGTTGGCTCCAGCCCTCCAGCAATGAATCCTCCAACCGATAGATCTCCACCCCCAGAGGACGACAGACGCTAAGGGGATCCTGCGCATCCGGCCCCCACATCGCCAGCGACAAGTCACCACCCGGGCAGGTGGACAGGGCGCACAACAGATCGATCTCGGCAAAAAACTCCAGGTAATCGCCCTTCTGCGCCGGACAGGCCTTCATGAAGTACATGTCGTCATGATTAAGCCCGGTGCACTGGAAGATATTCAGCACGTCGTGCACATCGAACTCAGTCAGGCCGTGAGGCAACACCGCACGGGTCAGGTTCGAGTGACAGTGATGATGAAAATCCTCCCCCGTCAGCATCTTGTTCACATAGGGATCACAGCGCGTACCCAGCAGATCGTGCAGTCGGCCACCATGCTCATCGATGCCATAACCGGCCAGACTGTCATCGGTGATGGTCACCAATGGCCGCAGGAATGGCAGGTTCGACCACAACCGATCATGGGTACTGACGTGGGCGCCCTGAAGCTGACGCGTGCGCGCCGCCCACAGGCGTTCCCGTGGATCGTGGGCGTTCCAGACGTTGAAGTCTCCTACCTGCGGGCCCACCGGAGTCGTGACTCGGAACACATGACCGGCGGGTACGTGCCAGGCCTTACCGGTACGGATCGGCACTTCGAACTGCTCGATCAGGGTGCGCTTGTCCTGCTGGGTGCGGATGCGGTCGTAGAAGGGTTTGTCCACCTGCAGGGCTGAACCTTTGCTGACCTGGTAGGCGGCTGGGTAGTCTTTGTACATGGCGCGGGTCCTTGATCAGGGGTGATGGGTGGGAGTCAGCAGTTGCAGAAGCAGTTGCTCGGAATCGTCGAGGTAAAGACTCATGGCTTCGTGGGCCGCAAGCTTGTCGCCCTCGGCCAGGCAATCGTGGATATAGCGGTCACGGGTCAGCCACGGCGCTTGGAAACGTGCCTCATCGGGCGCGGAGCTAAATACCAGGCGCAGTTGTGCAACCACATTGGTGAAAAACTCATCAAGTAATGGGCTGCGCATCAATCCGACGATGTGCTGATGGAACGCCAGGCCATGGGTGCCGACCGAACGCCAGTCTTCACGCTCCCGAGCCAAATCCGCCGCTTCGATGGCTTCGAGCATCCGGTCAGATTGATACTCGCGCAGTGGCTGACTGCCCATGATGGCTTGCAGCTCCAGAGTGCGACGGACCTTGAACAGATCTCGCACGTCATCGACACCTAACCTGCGGACCATCACCCCTTTGTTGCGCACGTAACGGGTCAACCCTTCCTGGCCCAGGCGGTGTAAGGCTTCACGGATGGTGTTGCGCGAGGCGTTGTAGGCCGAGACCAGGTTGTTTTCCACCAGCGCCATGCCTGGCAGCAAGCGGCCACCGATGATGTCGGCGCGTAGCTCCAGAGTGATCTGGTCGGCCAAGGAAAGTGTATGGATCATGGAAGAAGGGCCTCGGATTGTTGAACAATCGGTTGGCTGTAGATAATCATTATTTATGCCAACGGCGGGATGCCTCCAGAATGCGTGCAAAAATGTGCATCCGCCAGACAGCAAAAAGGCCAGTCAATACGACCGGCCTTCTTCAATCACAAACTCAATTCACTTCCAGCTTGTCACGGTTCCTGTCGAGAATCGCCTTGCCGATCCCCTTGACCTCCAACAACTCCTCCACCGAAGAGAACGGCCCATTATTCTCCCGATACGCAACAATCGCCTCGGCCTTGCCCTTCCCTATTCCTGACAGCTCGCGCTGCAGCGTGGCAGCATCCGCCCCGTTTAAATCCACCTTGGTACTCTGCGTTTTGGCTGGCTGCTCCACTGCTTGCGGCGTAGCGACCACCTCAGGCTTGACCACTGGGGCGGCGATAGCAGCAATCGAGGCGCTGGTGAGAAAGGCAAAAACCAGAGAGTAGAAATAGCCTGTACGCATAAATGACGCTCCATGACATCGTTAAGAGAGAAGCAGCTTTTCCGAAGCTGCCTCTCAAACTTAGGCGATGAGGTGTCGCTGTCAAAAATGTGTACGTTACAGCGTATGTAACAATCAGGGTTCGAGACGGCGTTGCTGGTAGATCCAGTCGACAATCTCACCGTCCGGGGCGTAGCCACTGACAGTATTCCTAAGCAGTTGACGAACTCTGGCATAGTCATCGAGTTCGATGGCAGCGAGCAGCTCAGACAGGCTAGCCTTGAGCACATCCCAAGGCAGATGATCTTCGTTAGCACTCATGATCATCGGGTGCTGGGTCGCAACGACGTTGTCGCCAATCAGCAACTCCTCGTAAAGCTTCTCTCCTGGACGAAGGCCTGTGAACTTAATAGAAATGTCGCCGTGGGGGTTTTTCTCCGAACAGATACTCAAGCCAGACAAATGAATCATTTTTTCCGCTAGCTCGACAATCCTCACCGGTTCGCCCATATCCAACACAAACACGTCCCCACCCAACCCCATGGAACCCGCCTGAATCACCAACTGAGCGGCTTCGGGGATGGTCATGAAATAACGCGTAATTTTCGGATGCGTGACAGTCAGGGGCCCACCGGATTTGATCTGTTTATGGAACAACGGAATAACCGATCCGGACGATCCTAGCACATTGCCGAATCGGACCATCGTAAAACGGGTTTTATTGACACGGGATACGTTGGCCTTATCACCAAACAGCACCGGGGCAAGCTCGCGACTAAGGGCCTGCAACGTCATTTCCGCAAGCCGCTTGGTACTGCCCATTACATTGGTCGGACGCACGGCCTTGTCTGTGGAGATCAAGACGAAGTTAGACACACCTGCCTGCAACGCAGCCTGCGCCGTATTCAACGTCCCAATCACATTGTTCAGGACGCCTTCGGCGATATTGTGCTCAACCATCGGGACATGTTTATAAGCAGCGGCATGATAGACCGTGTCGACACTCCAGGTTTTCATCACGTCCAATAACTTGCTCTGATCCCGTACTGATCCCAAGATAGGCAACAAGCGAACAGACAACGATTCCCGAACTATACGAGGTTCAAGTTCGGACAAAATGCTGTAAAGGTTGAATTCGCTGTGTTCAAACAACAGAAGTGTGGTTGGCTTAAGTGCCAGGATCTGCCGGCAAAGTTCCGAGCCGATCGAACCGCCAGCACCGGTCACCAGCACTGACTGCCCGGCGACGCAATGCTCAAGCAAATCTGCTTGCGCAGGTACCGGATCGCGCCCAAGAAGGTCGGCAATATCCACCTCCTGAATGTCATCGACCTTGACCCGACCGCTGGCCAAGTCCATGAAACCCGGAACGCTTCGCACATGCAGTGGGAACCGTTCAAGCAGCGTCAATATCTCCCGACGACGGCCGCGTGAAGAGGACGGCACTGCCAGCAAGATCTCCTGTGCGCCAGTCGCATCGATCATTTTTTGAATGTGTTTGGGTTGGTAGACCTGCAGCCCGGCAATGACACGATCAGCGATGCTGGTGTCGTC
Organism: Pseudomonas sp. NFACC51; assembly: GCF_900103575.1. Lineage (NCBI taxonomy): Bacteria > Pseudomonadati > Pseudomonadota > Gammaproteobacteria > Pseudomonadales > Pseudomonadaceae > Pseudomonas > Pseudomonas sp. NFACC51. The sequence goes on from NZ_FMXH01000008.1 coordinate 137,074, forward strand.
GTCGATGAACGCGACGGGCCGCATCACCCGCCCCATGCGTAATGCGGCTACGAGCTGATTACCTGCGGCCCCGGCGCCATAAATGGCGACTTTAGGCAGACCGTCGTCACGGTTGGTAAAAGGTACATGCTGAGCGGCGGTGAACCAGTCCCCCAGGAAATATTGCCGCATCATTAGCCGTAGACCGCCAATCATGATCAGGCTCAGCCACCAGTAGTTGAAAATGATTGAGCGTGGGACCACTGTTTTATGGTTGCTGTACCAATACACCACGAGGGCTAATAACAGCGCTGAAAGGCTGACAGCTTTGCAGATAGTGATTAGCGCATCGTTTCCGAAATAACGCATGACGGCGCGATACATGCCAAAGCGGATGAAAATCGGAATGGCAATCAGCGGAGCCGAAGCGAAAAGCCAAAGATGCGTTGCAATCGGACTGGCCAATGCCTCGACGCCCAGTCGAACAACAAATGCCAGCCACAAGGCAATCCAGACCAGGATGACATCGGTGGCCACTTGGATTGCGCGCTTGTGACGTCTTGGCAATCCCAGCAAAGCTGTTCTTAACTTTTCCATAAAACCTTCACGCACCTTGGCCAGCTCCTAAACTAATCCATTCCTGATGCACGCGGTTCCATCATCGAGCGTTGGACAATCGATAAACGAAAAACGCGGACCTTACCTTGAAATCAAGCCTTCTCAAGCTCGCCTGCATGAAACTTGATAGCCAGCAGCACCAATGGCACGTAAGCCACTATCAATGCCAGCGCGCCATCCATGTTCCACAACACGACACATGCTGCCAGAGGCAGGAGCCAGAACAGGTTAATGACCGCCACCGCCAGAGTCACCGGCAAATGGCGGCCATACTGACGCGAAGCAAACTGATAAGCATGACTGCGATGAGCTTCGTACACCTTATCGCCTCGTAGCAGGCGTCGTATCAAGGTAACCGTTGCATCGACGATAAAGACTCCGAGCAAAATCAGCCAGACCCAAAGCAGTTTGGGAGACGCCCAGGTCGCCTGCAACGACAACAAACCCAGGATGATACCGAGAAATCCGCTTCCCGCGTCGCCCATGAAAATGCGTGCGGGAGGGAAATTCCAGTACAGGAAACCTGACACCGCCATCGCGAGTACCAGTGGTGCAACAATCAAGGTCTCAAAGCCGCCCAACCAATAAAGCAGGCAGACTCCAAGACAAACACAAATCGCCTCGACGCTGGCAATGCCATCGATACCATCCATGAAATTATAGAGGTTAAGCATCCAGACCAGATAGAAGACTGCCAGCACGTGCCCAAACCAAGCTAATTCAAGTTCAAGACCAAACAAGCTGATTGTCGGCAGACCGCCTGACCAATACAACGCCCAAATTGATGCCGCGAAATGACCGATCAACCGCCATCGGGCAGCGATGTGACCGTGATCGTCCAAGAATCCCAGCACAGCGGTCCCAAATCCCGCTCCCAGCATTGCCCACATGGTTGACCAGGGCAGGAAGCCGGTAGCTGCCAATATGGGCAAGGCTGATAGGAAGCTGAGGACGATTGCCAAGCCGCCACCGCGAGGGGTGGGGACTGTATGTGAGCTACGGGCGTTGGGAATGTCGATAATGCTTCGAACTAGGGCATATCTACGCAAAACACCGGTTAAGGAGAGCGATAGTACAGCCGCGAGAGGAATTATTAACCAAGGAGACATTGAATGAATAGTTTCCGTTATATCATTAGGAAGCTCAACGAGCGCGAGAATAATAATCTCTCCCAGCCTTGAATAGCGCCTCTTCAGGAGCTATCGGAGGTGTCCACCCCAAGAGACTGCGGACTTTACTAGAGTCAATGACAAGAGAGCCATAGAGCTGATCATATGTCGTTTTACGCCCTAATAATCGGGCGACGCTACTAATCACTCCGTCAGGCACTGGGAACAATCTCGCCTCATATCCCATTCCCTTTGCGAGATAACGAATAATTTGAGGAGTCGACACATCAATCCCATCAGACGCGAGAAAGGTTTGATTAGCAGCGGCCGGATGCACAACGCATAGCGACACCAGATCCACCAAATTTTCTAAAGCAATCATACTGCGCTTATTTTTGACACCCCAGAAAGGAAGTGGTAAGCCGCTAGAAACTAACTTTAACAAAGCCCCGAAATTCCCTGGCGCATGCCCGGCATAAATCAATGGCGGACGAACAATAACCAGCTCCATACCATTTTTTATCGAAATATCCTTGAGCCCCTTCTCTGCTTCCAATTTTGAAAGTGCATAATCGGCATGGGGTATTAATGGAGAGAGCTCATCCAAAGACCTCCCTGCCGTAGTACTCGCTCCATGGACGCCGATTGAACTGATAAAAACAAATCGCTTCACACCCGCTTCGTAGGCTTGTTGCGCCAGATTGAGACTCGCCTCAACATTTACCTTCCTAAACTCCAACAAGGGATCTTCACGTTTATCATTCAGCTTATGAGCTCGACCAGCGACATGCACAACACAATCAACGCCCTGTAAAACGTGAGCCCATCCAGTTTCGCTCGAAAGATCACCGACACCGATAGTTTGGGAACCGTCCGAAGCGATCTGCGGTGAGCGGGATGCCGCTACAACCGAATAGGTAGAACCGAGAACTGCATGTAGTCTGCTTCCAACAAAGCCCGTACTACCTGTAAGTAAAACCCGTTTGGTAGGTCTCATTTTCTTAGATAGCTTGCCAATTTGAACGGAACCTTCATAGCCACCAGCAGAATGTTGGTATAAATACCATTTTCTTTGCAAGCCCTGACTATTTCCAGATTCTGGTGAATTCGCCACCAAAAACCAGTTGTACTTATCCCGCCGTCCCGCATTTTAACCATGACCGCGTTCTGCCTTACCATTTTTACATTTTTAGAGAAAAACCGCGCCATTAGTTCAAAATCAGCTGAAACGCGATAGCCCAATTTATAATCACCGAACCGCTGAAAAAGCTCGCGTCGCGCATAAAAAGTCGGATGAGGGATCATAAAACCAAAACGAATTTTCCACGGAGAAAAACCTGCCGAAGAATATTTCCGGGTAACAACGTCAGTCTGTTTACGCTGTACAAAAACAAGATCCGCGTAAGTGGCATCCGCATCCGGATTATTTTGTAAATGCACAACCAGATCCTGGATAACATTATCTCCGGCAAAAAAATCATCAGAGTTCAATATACCAACGTAGTCACCCGTTGCGGCCCAGACACCTTTATTCATGGCATCATATATACCCTTATCCGGCTCACTTATCACCTTAGCTATCCGCCCCTCATACTCTGATATTATATCCAGAGTTCCATCTTTCGAGGCGCCATCCACGATAATGTATTCGATATTTTTATATTGCTGCGCAAGAACGGACTCAATGGTATCCCTAATCGTATCGACACCATTATAGCAAACAGTAATTATCGAGATTTTCAATACCACCTAACTCCGACCGTATATATCTTCAAACCGGACAATATCATCCTCTCCCAAATAGGTGCCTGATTGAACCTCAATCAACTCTAACGGTATCACGCCTGGATTTTCCAACGCGTGGACCTGCCCCACAGGGATATAGGTAGACTGATTTTCCGTGACAAGATAGCTCTTATCACCATTGGTTACACGTGCAGTCCCGCTTACAACTATCCAATGCTCTGCCCGATGATGGTGCATTTGTACCGATAGCTTCGCACCAGGATTGACCGTGATACGCTTAACCTGATAACGCGGCCCATTGTCTATGGAGTCATAAACGCCCCATGGACGATAGACTTCGCGATGATTCGCATATTCAGCGCGCTTACAATGTCTCAATTGATCGACAATTTTTTTTACGTCCTGGACGTCTCCCTTATGTGCAACGAGCACTGCGTCCTTGGTTTCAACGATTACAAGATCATCAACACCAATGGCTGCGACAAGTCGATGAGTCGCATGTACGTAGCTGCTACTTGTACCTTCAGTTAGCACATCGCCTTTGAGCACGTTGCCATGGGCATCTTTATCGGCAGTGTCCCAAAGTGCTGACCACGACCCCACGTCACTCCATCCAGCATCAAGTGGTACCATCACCGCATCGGAAGTACGCTCCATCACCGCGTAGTCAATTGAGTTCTCCGGGCATGCACCGAACGCCTGGGCATCGACACGGGTGAAGTGCATATCCTGCTGGGCACCTGCAAATGAGGCACGGCAAGCACGGAGGATATCCGGTGCAAAACGCTCCAACTCATCCAGATAACGGCTGGCTCGAAACATAAACATGCCGCTGTTCCAAAAATATTGTCCGCTGTCCAAGTATCTCTGAGCAGTTGCTGAGTCGGGCTTTTCCACAAACCGGCTAACAATGTAACCGCCGAGGGCAAGCTCCTTGCCCCTTTCCAGATATCCGAAACCGGTTTCTGGATGAGTAGGCAAAATCGCGAACGTCACCAGCTTACCCGTTTCAGCCAGCGCCAAGGCATGGCCAATACAGGTGTGGAACGCTTCAACATCTTGAATAAGATGATCGGCAGCAAGGACCAGTAGAGTCGGATCATCCCCGGAAGCAGTCGCTTGCAATGCTGCAAGCGCAATAGCCGGTGCAGTATTGCGCCCCACCGGCTCAAGCAGAATCCGGGCCTCCTCCATTTCCAGTTGCCGCAATTGTTCCGCAGCAAGGAACCGGTGCTGTTCATTGCAGATTAGTATCGGCAGATGATGATCAAGCCCCTCCAGCCGCTTGATTGTCGACTGAAGCAACGATTGCTCGGTATCAACCAAAGGCAGAAACTGCTTGGGATTGAGCTGGCGAGACAGGGGCCAGAGGCGAGATCCCGAACCGCCCGCCATGATTACCGGAAGAAACATACAGGGGTGTCCTTTACTGCTGCGATCAAGATTGGCTATTAGTTTTTATTATTCATAGATTTAGGGCGTTGGCGGCGATACAAATCCAGACTAGAATCCCATCAATACCTGGCCTCCAGCCGATGCTCTACGAACCATTTATAGGCGTCGGTCAGCCCCTCCTCAAGATCAATCGTTGCTTGCCACCCCAGCGCGCCAAGCCGGGATACATCCATTAATTTACGTGGCGTGCCATCAGGCTTGCTAGTATCAAAAGACAGCTGCCCCTTGAACCCAGTGACCTTGACGATGGTTTGCGCGAGCTCCCGTATCGTACAGTCTTTCCCCGTCCCTACATTAATATGGGACAGCATCGGCTGGGTATTGGCCTGATACGTGGCGTTATCAAGCTCCATCACATGAACGCTGGCTGCGGCCATGTCATCAACATGCAGGAACTCCCGCATCGGGTTACCACTTCCCCAGATGACCACTTCGGCCTGACCGGTCTGAACCGCTTCATGAAAACGACGAAGCAATGCAGGGATTACATGACTGTTTTCCGGATGATAGTTATCATGCGGTCCATAAAGGTTAGTTGGCATAACGCTGCGATAATCCCGACCGTATTGACGATTATAGCTCTCGCACAGCTTGATCCCGGCAATCTTGGCAATTGCATACGGCTCGTTAGTCGGCTCCAGAATGCCCGTAAGCAAGGCCTCTTCCTTCATCGGCTGCTCCGCCTGCTTGGGATAAATGCAGGAAGATCCGAGAAACAACAACCGCTGAACGTTTGACTCATGGGCAGCCCGAATCACGTTCGCCTGAATCATCAAATTGTCGTAGATGAAGTCAGCAGGGAATGTGTTGTTGGCATGAATCCCACCCACCTTTGCTGCCGCCAGATAGACTTGACCAATATTGTTCTTTACAAAAAAAGCACGTACTGCCTGCTGATCCAACAGATCCAACTCGTCACGACCGGCGCAAAGAATGGAGCGATAACCTAGAGCTTGGAGCCGACGCACGATGGCTGAGCCCACCATACCCCTATGGCCGGCAACGAAAACGGTCTGGTTTAATTCGCGAGACATTATCAATTCTCCAAAGCGACCGGAACATCATGGCCGTGCAGCTTGAGCAAGGCATGACGCTGAGCCACCTTAAGGTCTTCACGGACCATTTCCGCACACATTTCCTGTACGGTGATTTCGGGTATCCAACCAAGATTTTTCTTAGCTTTGCTTGGATCACCCAATAAGGTTTCGACCTCGGTAGGTCGGAAGTAACGTGGATCCACACGGACGATAACATCTCCGACGTTCAACGCCGGTGCCAACTCTCCATCAATGCGCTCCACCATGGCGCATTCCTCTACGCCCTCACCCTCAAAACGCAACGTAATCCCCAGCTCAGCGGCAGACCAGCGCACGAATTCGCGTACCGAATACTGGACACCTGTGGCGATCACGTAATCCTCAGGATGCTCCTGCTGCAACATCATCCATTGCATGCGGACATAATCCTTGGCATGCCCCCAATCTCGCAGCGCATCCATGTTACCCAGGAACAGGCACTGTTCCAGTCCTTGGGAAATATTTGCCAGAGCACGCGTGATTTTGCGCGTTACGAAAGTCTCACCACGGCGCGGGGATTCATGGTTGAACAGGATCCCGTTACAGGCGTACATGCCGTAGGCTTCGCGGTAGTTCACGGTGATCCAATAAGCATAGAGCTTCGCCACCGCATACGGAGAGCGTGGATAGAAAGGTGTTGTCTCTTTTTGCGGGATTTCCTGTACCAAACCGTATAGCTCGGATGTCGAGGCTTGATAGAAACGGGTCTTCTTTTCCAATCCTAGCAAGCGAATGGCCTCCAGAATCCGCAGCGTTCCCATGGCGTCGACATCAGCCGTATACTCAGGCGACTCGAAACTCACTGCAACGTGGGATTGAGCCCCCAGGTTGTAGACTTCATCCGGCTGTACTTCCTGGATGATGCGAGTGAGGTTCGAAGAATCGCTCAAATCACCGTAGTGGAGGACAAAGTTGCGGTTATCAACGTGGGGGTCCTGGTAAATATGATCTACGCGCTGAGTGTTTAGGGATGAGGCACGACGCTTGATGCCGTGGACTTCGTAGCCTTTTTCGAGCAAAAACTCCGCCAGATAAGAGCCATCCTGCCCTGTAACCCCGGTAATTAAAGCTTTTTTCATACACCTCACTCTCCCAGCCATTTTATTTAACTCCAGCAACGACAGACGAATCCGTCTTAAGGAAGGTCCGCAGTACACGATTCTTGAACCCCTCTGCTCGGGTCCAAAAATGCTGACTCAATCATAAACAGACCATTTCTGCTCTTAAGTCTCTATCCCCGCTAAGCTGCACCGTTTCACGACGACGATCCGAATTGCAAGCGCACCTGATGCTTGAGGGCTAGAAATAGGTTTCTTTGGCCCTGACTTGCGCCGTGTCGTATTCTACTTGCGTCGCAGGTGATCGATCAAAACCTTGCTCATGTGTTTTATATAGAAAACGATCACCTTCACTTTTCGATAGTACGGCTCCATCAAGGCAATCAACCCCTTCCACGGCAAGCTCTGATCCATTTCGATCAGGAAACACTCGCGGCGGGGCAGAGTACGTTCGCAAGTATACTCGGCATCGACGGAGGACATTCTTTCATCGGAATTCAACCGTTCGATTGGCACGAGGTGAATACCTCATAAGGTGAGGAAGATTTTTTCAGAGCCCCGCAGTGCAGAATGATAAATTTTAACAACAACGACTCCAGAAAAAAAACAGCACAATTAATCACGCGTTATGTCTTAAAAATATAATTTTTACTACGTAGAAAAATTGCTTAGAGACCACCCATCTTTCAGGAATAATACTCGTTTACCTAACGATCTATACTCGTATCCTAAGAACGAATCGTAGGACGCCATATAATCACTGTCGGGAAAATCCGAGCGCCCCACCACCTCATCCGCCAAACCAAGTAAAATATTGACCGCATCTCCGTAAATATGCTTTGGGTGCAGTTTCACAAGTACATGGCAATCCAAATGAACTCTCACAAAACGAAGAAATTCGATCTCAACATCCAAGTAAGGCTCCGAAGATGCCAAAAATAGAGTCGGCTTGGATGATGAGCAAGAGCTCATATTGATCTTGGGGGAGACCTTACCGATCTCTTCAATCGTGAAATACCGAGCAAACATGTCTACAAATATCGGATCGAATACGTAAAGTCTGCTTAACCGACCGAAGGGAACCTCGAAATCAATATCTCCGTGGATAAACGCATGCTGGATAAGCGAGGCGCGAGACGCTAGGTGGCTGATAATAAAATCCCACCGCTGCAGATTGCTATCAGTGATCGGGCGCTTTCCATGAGCATCGAGTTGCACAACGAATATAGCGAAGCAACTTATGGAAAACAGATCACGCAAATGGAGCGACAGGTCTCGAAAACGAATATCCTTATTATATCGATTCGTCAGACAATACCAGAGCACACACTGGACCACACAAAATACCCGAACAAAATCAGAAACAGAAAAATAGCCCATAAAAGCGAAGGCCTTCCTGCACAAAAATTTTTGACGCCGATTAAAGTCGGAAAAGAGATAATAATATAACTTGAAGTTATTATTAACAGGAAAACATACCTCTTCATCAAGATCAGAATATGGCAGGCGCTTGAGGCACGCATAGAGCATTCCAGCTAAAGCAAGCAAAAATGAGCCAACGAATAGAGTTGGCAACAACGCGATACTAGCAATCCACAACCCCACGGAAACCAACCGAGGATGCTTTCTATAAAATGGTAAAATTACCATCATCTTGTAGCGAGGTAAAAAACTTGCTGCGCGTTCACGAGAAAGAAACTTGTCACGCAACGCAATATCCAATCTCACCTCATTTAAGTAAGCATTAAAAACCACACGAGCAACACTTACTGATTTCACTTCAATCACAATTATGGCTCACTCTAACAAATATAGCACGCCCAAGCACAAGCAAAAAAATATACACCAGCAAAGAAAATAGATCAATCCAAGCCAGCATGCTACCGCGAAACACGCTCAAAAAATGCAAGTAACCCAGCACATATATAAACAAAAATACGGGGCCAAACTTAAAGCGAGCAGAGTAGAGAAAACACATGAACAACGAATAAAAAAATACTGGAACCACCCAAAAAACAAAATATCCGTAATTCAGGTATAGCTCTGTCTCAATTGGCCACTGCTGTGTCGCCGCCCCTTCAAACCATTGCGCTGGAAAATAAATAGACGTCAACCATCGACTGATATCATGAAGATAGTCTTCACTCGGCACACCTACAAACGTTAACCATTTATTTACCGGAAAACCAATAGTTTTGAAAAACTGAGGATCCATATCATGAATAATACGATCGTGCAAAAATATGGTATTGAAATAGCTTAAGAAATATTCTAACAACATCTCCGGGGTACTATAAAAACCATTAGACCGGAAATACATTGAAAACATGAACGCAACCATGAACGCAACGAATACAGCCACCCCCTTTGAAATTGAGACACGAGCATAAACAAGCCAAGGAACACTAAAAAAAACCGCATAATAAAACACCCGGCTTTTAATGCCTTGCAAATAAGCACAGAACACTAAAACCGTAAGCGCGTAAAAAACCAACATCCAGTTGACGCGCTTCTCAACTCGCCAATAAAACCCCAACACAAAAGCCAAAAAATTCGAACCTACAATCAACAAAAAATTTAGCAACCCATACCCTTTTTTGTTCTTAAGATATGTATCACTATAACTACCCAGCCACTGATCCACCCCACCAGTCACTTGAATAAAAATCACCCCTCCAAAAAAAATCAAAGATATAAAAAGAAAAAAAGGCATTGATCGTACTGCATAGCTCTCGAAAAAATTGACATTCACCGTACGACACATTCCGATCTCGAGCAAACGTGTAAATATAAAAAACATTATAAATACATACAGATAAGATAAAACCGCCCCTTCCGAAAGTGCAGACCAATCATTCATTTTACCCCACGGCAAAACATACTCCCAATGCAAAGCCTCCAAAAAATAAAACAGGACTGCAGGAAATATAAAATATAACGCATAATTTAAAAAAACAATATTAGAGGGCCCGAGCGCACTCTTGTTTCGAAACGCCAAATAAATAAACATCATTAGAAGCGCAGTAGACAATACCATGTGATTGCTCCGTCAGGCCCTAACGCTCAAAAACTTATACAGTGCCTGACTCACACTACTATAGACTCGGGCATGCCCTGCCGCATTCAGATGGTGATTATCGCTCATAAATAGTTGATCCCCGCCCTCCGCATAACAGTCAACCAACACTTCGCCGCCAAATAAGTCGATCAAAATCTGATTATAGCTAGTGATAGCGGACTCAATTAACGGATTTCTAGCCTTATAGTCAGAGCAAGGGGGAGCAATCGGCACAATGCGAAACTGCGCACACGGAAACATGTCGCGCATCGCCTGCAAGTTAGCTTTAAACTCGGCTGGACCAACATATTGAATTCGCCGACGCTCTATCAGATAACTATAATATCGCTTAATCTGCTGATGCAAGAACATGCTCACCACCTTTGGCAACCGCATGATAACAGAGAGCTCGTTACGCTTTAGCGCCCGCGGATAACAATCTACAATGCCTACCTGAAGAACCACCAAGTCTGGTTTCATGGCCTGATGGTAATCCCGACTCGCCACTAATAGCTGCCGAGTATCCAGACCTGGCGTACAGACAGTACGAAATTTTAGCACTTGACTAAAATCATCTTGAAGACGGTAGACCCAGCAATCGTCGTCCCCAATACGCTCCGGCTTGACTCTAGGAAGGCCAAGAGAATCGGTCAACATCAAAACTACTTGCATGCTTTTATTGCCTTGATATGCATCAATAGAGCACCAAACATCACAACAATAAACGCACTATTTAAAAGAGGGAGAAAGAAAATCATTTGTGCATTGGAGAACAGACTAACCCACAAGTGTGTCGCCAGCAAAGAAATGCAGGTGACGACAATATAATATCCCGCCAAACGCCTCTCACCACTATTAGCCAAATAAAAATTACATACAATACCCAGCATAATCATAGCACTCTTCATTAGCAACATCGATAGCAACAACTCAAACATCACAAACTCAAGCCGACCTAAAAAAAACAATAATACTGACGCACAGACCAAGAAAAGTAGAACCACACCCACCAGGGCAAAAAGCATCATTTTCATCGAACGCAGAAAGTTTGCCGCCCCCTCCTCCTCTCCTGCAGAATTGTATCGTCGCAACAAATTAGGCGTAAAGTAGTATAAAACCGCTGACAAGCCGAGAAAGTAGATATTCGATAGCGTATCGACGTATTGAAAGTTAGCGACAATCAGCTCCCCAGCCTGATGGAGATTCAGCATGACCCGATCGGACGTCAACAATACGCTCCCCCCAACAGCCATGACAAACATAAATTTAGAAGCTTTCAGAATCCTGAAAAACAAGCTTAGATCATAGGGACGGCGACTAAAAAGACCGACCTTTCTTCCACACACCACATAAAATATCGCCACCACTAAGCAGGTGGCGGTAAGCCATGCTAGAAAGAATGCTTGCTCCAACGGCAAAGGCCAAGCAAAGCCTTGACTCAGAGTAAACAATAGAAAAAACGCTAAGGCACACGATACATTTAGCAAATTGAGCCGATTATTCTCACCATTAAGTCTGAATATAGCCTGGCAAGCTACTTTCAAATGGTTGACAGCGCCGATCATCATGCCAGCCATCAAATAGAAATCGGGATTGAAGACCAGCACTATGCCTAAGAGGACTAAAGCTACAGCGGAAGAAAACAGAAGTTCCAACCTCAATATTTCATTACGCTGTTCCAGCGTCGTGGCAACAGCAGCATCTCTAGTGGCACCATTGTGAAAGCCGAATGCGAGAAAAGTACTGTAGGAGATCACAATAAAGGTGATGCTCGACTCCGCCAACATACTGGCCGGCGCAGCATTAATAAAATATAAGGTAAGTAATGCAACCAAACCAAATTCGCTATAGACAAAAAACACATAACGCAACGCACCCTTTAACTCAGGAACATTAACCTGGCTAAGGTTACCCCAGTGTTTCAACCTAGCGATCATAGCTAGCGATTCTCGCATAGATGGCACTGTTAGCTAGATGTTCACGCAAAGAGCACAATACGCCGACATCATCATCCAAAAAGTGCTTAACTTGCAGAAACAACCCCGGCTTATATTGTTGATCGAGTATAGCATCTAATTCGCAGTGTTCTACGGCAACACTGTTGCGATTTTGAACTTGCAATTGCTCCATTGGCTTTAAAATATACCGTCGGGCTGACGTCATAATCTCTACTGCCCAACGACCCGGTGCATTCCAATCCCCGGAATAAGAAAATAGCGCCCCTTGGTTCGTTTTACCGGCACCCGCAAATCTCGAAGCACGCGTATGCCATTCCAATTCTCCTGCGGCATAGCAGGATATGAGCTCCGGCTGCCCCCCCAAATAAAAAGCCAAGTCAGTAACGTGGCTGGTATTTGCGAAGAACCAATTCTCTTTAACGCCTTCAGCCTTGGCTATTTTAGAAATGCTATCGGACCACTCGGTCAGCTCGAAAGTGAAACTGGTCACCCCTCCATCCGCAGCAATCATCGCCTTGGCAAGCAGCACTGATGACAGGAAACGCCGATTATAGGCAATAAAAATGTCGGCATTGCGCTCAGTAGCCAGGTCCTGCAACGATTGAATGGAAGCAAGGGTTAAACCACCTGGTTTTTCAACCAGAATGCGAGAAACGCCATGGAGCAATAACTGCCGGGTAGTTGCCTCCAGCTGCTCGACACTCACCGCAACAATGGCGCACTCAATGACTTCAGCGCACCCATTCAGAAATAGCTCCAAGCCACCACTGATGGGCGACACACCCGTGGCATTTTCGAAGCGTGACGAGGAATCAAGGCTTCGTCCTACCACGGTGAATTCTTTCTTCAAACCTTTAAGTACATGCGCATAGTGCACAGCCATCGGGCCGGCGCCAACAAGAAGAATCATGGGAACCTTGGTATCAAGTTATCGGACAGTGATCGCGTACGACATCGTCGTACTCATTGAAAAACGCCAGTAAAGCCTTGAGCAATGGCTTGTGTAACGCGACCGACTCCTTAAATGGAGTTAGTTCACATTGCCCGTGCTGTAATAGCGAATCCGCCACGAGATGAGTGAGTTGACTCTGATAGGGAATCGAAAAACTTTGCTCCTGCTCAGAGTGCCTTGCCAAATCTACGATTCGACAGATCCCTTTAGACTCGAAAATATCGATTACCAGTTGCTCGGTCTCAACCCGCACCCTTAGAGGTTCTTTATCCGCCGTATCCATCGCACGCGAAACTAAATGGAAGGCGTGCCCTGCGGCGTGTCCTCGCACAACGCCGGTGACTTCCTTATAGCCCTCGCGCTTACTATCGAGGATCGTGGAATCTAACGCAGAGACATCTACTTCATAGTCTGTGCAGCCGGTCAGAAAAGCCCATAGGTCGATGAAATGGATGGCATTACAAGCCAGCCCCCAGTCATCACCTTCAACTGAGAGTACGACCTGTTTGGCATCTTTAAGGTGCTCGCGCAACTCCCGATAGATTGGAAACATACGGCGCGGGCAGTTGACATAGGCGACGGTACCGACTCGCTCTATCAAATCAACCGCCTGATCAAGCTGATCGGCCGACTGGAACAAAACTTTCTCAAGTACGAGATACCTGACAAGAGACTTTGCCAGTACCTGTTCTATAACGTCGAGCCGACAATTAGCATTAGTTGCAATGACTGAAAAATCGATCGTTGGCAAGATATGCTCAAGCTTGCTCAAATAGGACAGTTCGACATATCCGTCGCTATTTTTCACAGCTTCGGCACGTTCACGTGCCATCATCAGTGAAGTTTCGAAAGGATCGACAACCTGGATAGTGATAGGCCCGGGAGCATGCCCGACCAACGCCTGAAGGTGCCGCGTACCCAACTGTCCGGCGCCTACCAAGAGATAATTCGATTTTACTTGATTGGCTTGGCTCATAATGAAAACCCGTCATCCACCACTAGATTTTGGCCGTTCACATACTGAGATCGATCGCTTAACAGGAAAGCGATCGATCCAAGGACATCCTTAACGTCAAGCATCCCTTTACCCAGGCTATGTTGTTGATAGCGTTCCAGGAAAGGTTCAGGCTGGTGGTCGAACAACCCGCCAGGGCTGACAACATTGCAACGAAAATCGCTTTGGCCAACGTAGCGGACAACATACTTGCTCAAATGAATCAGTGCAGACTTGATAGCCGCATATTCGACAGGCATCGTCATCTTGAGCCCCTCGTATACATCAAAACGCGGAGCCACCACACCGTAGATGGATGCGATGTTCACAAGCGAAAAAGGTGCTTTTACACGCTCAAAATAAGCGGCCGCTTGCTGCATAAAGAGAAACGAGGCTCCCAAGTGCAACGACACATTCTCATTGAAGCTTGCAAGCCCCACATCGTAGAAATGCGCGCCGTACTTACTATTCCGCGGATAGGAACAGTTCACAGCTCCGTCGAGATCAGACCGATTAGAAAAAAAACGAATAACCGCCTGTTCATCATTTAAATTAAGCGATTCAACTGTTACGGCGGTGTCCGACGCATAGAGGCTTTGCAGTCCCTCGAGATCAATATCAACGGCCACCACCTGAGCCTGGTTTTCCACCAAGTGCCTTACCAGTTGCCTCCCAAGTAAACCGGCAGCCCCCGCAATCAAAAACTTCTTGCCTATAAACATGTTACTCATTCCGCATAGAATAGAAGGCTTCGGCCACTTTGAAGTCATAGAGATCGTCAATATCGACGGCCCGATGCTTCGGTACTATCCACGACTTCACCCGACCGGCAAACAAACGGTCATGACCTGCGATAAAGCCCGGCGTAGTCACATAAGCGACTGTCGTGATGTCGTACACAACGGGGGCATCCTGACGCCGAGTGATTCTGTCACCCGAATTGACCACACTGCAATGACCCGCCTCGTCAATGACAACCATATTAAAAAAAGGACTGCGGGAAGCCGCTGTGACTGTGATAACGGCATCAACATCTTCGGTCAATAAATCCAGACAACCCTGCACATCCTCTTCGGATCGCAAGGGGCTGGTGGCCGGCAAACTAACGAATACGTCAAAACAATAATTGCGTTCGGCTAAATAAGTGATGGCATGCTGCCAGGCGTTCCACTCAGCAGCCGTGTCGGTCGCCAAGTGCCCGGGGCGCTCGATCACTTCTGCGCCGTATTGCCGGGCTATATCGGCTATTTCTTCCGAGTCTGTCGAAACGAACACACGATCTATGGCTGGCATACTAGCTGCCAGTTTGATGCTATGGCCAATTAACGGAACCCCGCCCAACGGGCGGATATTCTTGCCAGGCAGACCCTTGGAGTTTCCACGGGCAAAAATGAATGCTGCAATTCGCATGCTAGACCTTCTTCATATTCACAGGCAGCCCCTGAGCAGAGGACTGGCGCATCGCCTCAATCAACCGCAAGGTCTGTGTTGCCTCTTGCAAGTTCACATTGGCCGCAACGCCATGCTCGAACACATCGACAAAGTGCCGGAGCTCGGCCACATACATCTCATTGCGATCGTAATCGCAATCCTCATAAAGCCTTCGAACAGCGCCACCGGGTTCATGCAAGTCGACATTATTGCGATTCAGATCCCAAACAAGGGTGCCCTCTGCCCCAATGATTTTGCAGGTTCGCATGGGCGCACGCTGTAAAAAATCCATGTGCAGCGTAGCCACGATATCGGCGGAAAAGGTAAACAAAGCGTCCACACAGTCCTCAACATCGATCTCGAGCGTTCCGGTATTCCTGACCTTGCAATAAACCGAGTCCACTGGCCCGAACAACCAACAGAGATAGTCGAGCTCGTGACTCAACTCAAGCAATACCCCTCCCCCCAGCGACTTCTGGGCGGAAACGTTATGTCTGAAGTTTGTCATTGGCCGCCAATCCGGCAAATACTGACCGACATCCGTATGAACGGAGTGGATACGGCCTAAGCCACCTTGCTGGATCAGATCCTTTACGCAACATGCTGAAGGCAGGAACCGTAGATTGTAGCCGATGTCGACACATGCATTATGCAGCTCAGCCTGTTCGGCCATCTTTATGGCGTCCTGCACCGTTGCAACCATGGGCTTTTCAATCAGGACGGGAATACCAGCCGCCATCAACTGGGTCGCGTGGGATAAGTGCCAGGGAGCCGGTGAAGCTACGATTGCGCAGAGTGGATTGGAAGCAATGGCTTCATCCAAGCTGGAATGGACGACATCAGCCGTCACCTCATCAGGCATCAAGGGCCGCCCGGACGCCGAAACACAGTGTATCGAACACTCCGGTAGCACCTGTCGCAGGTTACGCAGGTGACGCTTGGCAATGCTTCCACTGCCGACGACAAGGCAACAGCCTGAGGCGTTCATAAGTGCCCGAACTCTTGCTGAGCTTTCTGGAAATCTTCCATGCGACCAATATCCAACCAGTACTCGTGCAAGGGGAACATACTGACATCGTTACCTTGCGCAATTTGTTTTTCCAGCAGCGTCGGCATGTCGGCTCGCGTGGCATAGGGCACACACTTTACTAGTTCCGGTGCCAGCACGTAGATTCCGGCATTGATGAAAAATTTCTGCACCGGTTTTTCCACCATTGCGCGAACCTTGTGCCCGTCGCTTTGAACAACACCGTAAGGAACACAATATTCATGTTCACGAACACACATGGTGGCAACCCCTCCCTTTTCCCCATGGAAGTCGAGAAGACTCCTAAAATCTAGGGTGGTCAGCAAATCGCCATTCATCACGATCAATGGAAGATTGATCTCATCATGAGGAAGGAGCCCCAAGGCCCCACCGGTTCCAAGCGGTTCATGCTCGTGGATGTAATGGATCGTCACCCCCCACTGACTACCGTCACCGAAATGGGCGACGATCATTTCAGGCATGTAGTGCGTCGAGATATAAAAATTGTGGAAGCCAGACTTGATGAAACTTTCCAGAATTAGCTCGAGAATGGGTTTATCACCCACTTTGAGCAGGGGTTTCGGGCAATTATGAGTCAAAGGGCGCAAGCGCGTACCAAACCCACCCGCCATGAGAAACACCGGATTATCCTGCTTCTGGGGATTGACTAAGTCATGCAGTGTCTCGAGACCTACTACCACACCTGCATCGTCAAGAACCGGGAGCTGCAAAAGCTGGTACTTCTCCATCACAGCCAAGACACGGTCCTTGCTCCAACCCCGCTTTGCCGTCCGAGGCGTGCTGCACATGACGTCTTGTACCGACTCACTGAGGGTGTGGCGCTTTAACAAGGCGCGGCGGACGTCACCATCGGTGAGCGTACCTAACAAGCGATTCTGATCATCGATGACCAAGACTATACGCAGAGCCACACGATCCAGTATGGCTATGGCATCTTCAAGCGTCGTCAGAGGCCCAGTCAGGGTCAACTCCCAAGGTCTCATCGTCATTCCTTACTCATCATGTTAAATGAATCACTTAAGTCTTACGGCCGGGCCGACCACACATTGGTGCTCCGCCAAGTCACGTATCAATGTCACTCCCGCACCAACGATCGCACCCCGTGCAATCGTAAGCCCAGGCAACAGAGTAGAACCCGCGGCAACGAACGCCTCTTGCTGAACGTCGACATCCCCACATAGAACGGCACCTGGTCCAACATGCACATGTGCACCGATTCGACAATCATGGTCAATACTTGCACCTGTATTGATGATTGTCCCTACCCCCACTATCACATCGGGCTGGACGACGACGCCTGCCATGATCTGCACCCCTTCCCCCAGCAAAGCTGTCTCGTCAACCCAGGAATAGGGATGGACCATGGTAGCGAATCGAAATCCCTTGGATTTCAATCGTTCATGTATACGCTGCCTGACACAACTACGTGGTAGCTGGCCGACTCCATGAATTAACAGCACTCGGTCAGGATCAAGGTGCTCCAGCGCATCATCGTCGCCCAACACCACAACCCCCCGCCAACGGCTACCGCGCAAATCGGCGAGCTCCGGAGCACATACCCCCTCGACCAACAGCCCCAGAGACCTCGCCAAGGCTAGCAATACCTTGGCATGGCCGCCTGCGCCGATGATTATATGAGGGAGAGTGGTCACTGGATAACATCTCCTGCCACGTAATCGCGTAGCGAGACCTGCCCTACCAAATTCCAGATATGAGTTGGCATCAACCCCGAACCACAGCGAGCAGTGCTCAATTGATCGGATTCGATGACGCTACCCTTTTGAATTGCTTTCGATGCGATGATCTGTTGCCTTGCAGCCAACCGGGTATCCCACTCGCTCGGTTGCGGTATCTTGAAAGAATCCCCAAGGGCGACTTCCAAATCTCGGATGTCTGAGACCAGACATTTGAGTTCATCAGGCTCTAGCGACGCGGCATGATCCGGCCCCGGCATTGCACGATCGAGGGTAAAATGTTTTTCAATCACACAAGCCCCCCGTGCAACGGCTGCTGTGGAAATCAGCCCCCCTGCCGTATGATCCGAATAGCCAACAGGGAGAGAAAAAGTCGAGGCCAGTGTATCCATAGCTCGCAGATTGACTTCATGCATGGGCGTCGGGTACTGCGACGTGCAGTGAAGCAAAGTCACCCAACCTTGCAAGGATTCACGAGCACCGGCTTGTGCCCAGCATTTCCAAACCTCGTCCAAGTGACGGGGTTCCTCCTCGTTCAGCCGTGCATGCGCAATGATCGCCAGGGCCTGCTCCACTTCACTCAGAGTAGCCATACCAGTTGAAACGATCAGAGGCTTGGAAGTACGCGCGAAGCGCCAAAGCAGTGGCCCATTGGTGATCTCCCCCGATGGAATCTTGTACATGGGCATGTCCAGTCCGACTAGAAACTCCAGACTGGCGATATCAAACGCCGTGGACAAAAATTCGATACCTTGAGTGCGAGCATAGGCTTGAAGTTCTATATGCCATTGCCGGGGCAACTCCAGCTTGCGCAACATTTCTAGCTGGCTTTCCGAGTCTGATGTCGTAGCCTTCTGGTAGTTTGCTTTTGGCGCAAACTGTGAAGCGAGAAGATCGGCGCTGAATGTCTGAAACTTGACCGCGTCAGCGCCAGCTGCTGCTGCAGCGTCGATCAGGCGGAACGCAAGATCACGCTCTCCATTGTGATTGACACCGGCCTCTGCGATGACATAAACCTTCTGATTCTTCATTTCTCTACCTTATGCATCGAAGAAGGGTTTCGTTGGCTGCAAAGCACAGGTCGTCAATATTTCGACGATACGCTCCACAGTGTGACCGTCACCATAGGGATTGACAACATTACGACTCAGCTCCTGGAATGAGGGAGACGATGCTTTGGCGATCGCTTCCTGGATGGCCGGCACGTGAGCCGGACAATGCAGCACCGACTCAGCAGCCAGACGCCCTCGCTGACGAATCCCAATATCAATGGAAGGGACCCCCATGCTGGGTGCCTCAATGATACCGCTCGAGGAGTTACCAACCACGACCAGGGCATGCTTCAACGCACTGTGATATCGCCTGAAACCTAGCGATGCGATGGCCTTGACCCGTTTGGGATACTTGCTGGCGTAAGCCTCGATCAACGGTATTATGGTTCGTCCACCGTTATCAGAATTAGGGTAGGTCATGATCACTTGATGATCGGGAAACTGATCAAGGGCAATCAACAATGAGGTAAATGACTGCGCCGGGTCCTCTCCTTCCAACGTGACGGGATGGTAAGTGACCAGAAAAAAGGGAGCATTAAGTTCAAGCCCCAGACTATTGCTCAACTCCTCGCAACTCATCACAGCACTGCGATTGAAATGCTCCAGGCCTATGGCGCCGACGTTGAAAACCCGATCAGGTGACTCGCCCAATTGGATTACACGCTTGCGATAGACATCCGTCGCCACGAAATGCAGATAGGACATTTTGGTGATGCTATGTCGTATTGCGTCATCGTAAGCCCCTTCAGTCACTTCGCCCCCGTGAAGATGCGCGATAGGGATTCTCATGATCATTGCAGACTGAGCGATGGCCAAGGCCTCATAGCGATCCCCCAGAATGACTAAACAATCAGGCTTAAGTCGCTCAAGCGCATCGGCAAATCCCAGCAGTCCGACCCCCATGGACTTGACAACACCCACAGCACTATCGGAAGACAACAGCATTTCCACTTTGGCATCTATATCGAAACCATCTTGGACAATGGCTTTCCAGGTATCACCGAATTCGGGCGACAAGTGCATGCCGCTGACAATCAGTTGCAAATCGACCGAAGGGGATGCTTTCAACTCCTTGAGGAGCCAGTACAACAGCCCATACTCAGCCCGCGCTCCGGTGAACACAGCAATCCGCCGCTTCATACGATTGCGCTCGGCACAACACTGCTTGGCAGGTTGACGACTCTAGCTTCGAGCCACTCGGCGTTGCTCAGATCCCCTTTGAGGCAAGCGGCATAAGCTGGCAATTTGTTCATCAACGCCCAGATAGGTCGAGTCATCACATTTTGCGCATTGGTAGCCTTGAGCAACTCATCACGCTGCTCCGCACCTTCGCAGATGACTGCATTGAGCCAGTAATTCGAACGACACTCTGGCGGTTCTTTGAAGAAGACCAGGCCTGAGCCGTCAAGCTCGCGCTCATAGAACGCAGCCAATTGGCGTTTAACTGCAATAAAATGATCCAACTGCTCAAGCTGCGCGCACCCTAGCGCAGCGTTTAGATTGGGCAGTCTATAGTTGTAGCCGACTTCGTCATGCCGGAACTCATAGGCATGGCTAAGCTTGGCAGTGGTTGTGAGATGCTTTGCTCTTGCCCCTATTTGAGCATCGGTCAAGATCATACCGCCGCCGCCAGTCGTGATGACCTTGTTACCATTGAAACTCAGAGTGCCCAACGCACCGAAGGTACCCGTATGGCGCCCCTTATAAAGGCTGCCAAGCGATTCGGCCGCGTCTTCGACTAGCGTCAGCCCCCAGCGCGCGCAGCATTCAATCAACGTATCGAGCTCGACGGGATGACCAAATGTATGCATGGGCAAACATGCCTTTATGATCTTGTCATTGGCCTTAGCCCGACACTGACCATCGACATCGCGGTAGGCATGCTGCGACAGCCAGCTCTCCAGGGCATTTGGAGACAAGCCCATCGTGTGCAAATCGACATCCACGAAAACCGGTTCGGCTCCACAGTAAGCGATGGCATTGCAGGTCGCGACAAAGGTCAACGGCTGGGTAACTACTAGATCGCCGGGGCGAACGTCTGCAAGTAGCAGAGCCATGTGCAACGCGGCCGTGCCATTGACCGTGGCAACCGCACGCTCACTGCCAGTGAAGGCAGCCATACGATTCTCGAATTGATCAACGAAAGCACCGACACTCGAGACGAAAGTGGATTCGAGGGTGGCGTTGACATACTCCCGCTCTTTCCCAGCAAAAACCGGCGCATGCAAAGGAATAAACTCCGTCGTCCCGAAGTATTCGCGAATGAACCGAATCAGAGAATCGTACATATCATCCCTCACACATTGTAAATATCGGCTTTGTACTTGGACAGATTATCAGGACGAACCAACCATTCGATGGTCTTCTCCAAGCCCTGACGAATCGAATAATCAGGTTTAAAACCGGTTAACCCTTGAATTTTGGTGTTATCACACCACAGACGAAATACTTCCGATTTTTCCGGGCGTAAGCGCTGATCGTCGAGGAGGAACTCAACATCACTGCCCATGATTTCCTTGATAAGGTTCAGCGTATCACCCACTGAAATCTCAAAGTTCGAACCAATGTTGACCGTCTGACCAATAGCCTCGTCGCAATTGGCCAACGCCAAGAAACCACGACAAGTATCCAAGACATAGTTGAAGTCCCGGGTCGGCGACACATCACCCAGCTTGATCTGCTTCATCCCACTAGCAATCTGAGTAATGATCGTGGGGATCACCGCGCGCGCCGACTGGCGTGGGCCGTATGTATTGAACGGTCGCGCTATGGTCAGAGGCAAATTGAATGCGTTGAAGAAACTCATCGCCATGGCATCAGCGCCAATTTTGGATGCGCTGTAAGGGGACTGCGCTTGGAGGGGGTGATTCTCGTCGATAGGGACATATTGAGCCGTACCATAAACCTCACTGGTTGAGGTATGGATAACACGCGACACACCATTTTCCAGAGCAGCCTGGCAGATGTTCAAGGTACCTTTGACATTCGTATCGACGTAGCTATCGGGGGCCACATAGGAATAAGGAATAGCTATCAGCGCCGCCAGGTGATAGACAATATCGACATCTTTCGTGAGGTGTTTACAGAAGTGCGGATCCCTGACATCACCACTGACCACCTCAATCGCTTCTCGGCAGTTGACATCTTCCAGCCACCCCCAATTATTAAACGAGTTATACTGGGACAGAGCTTTTACTTGATAGCCTTCTTGCACCAACAACTCAACCAAGTGCGAACCAATAAAGCCATCAGCACCTGTTACCAAAACTTTGTTCACTTTCCACCTCAGTACTAGTTGAGTATTTAAATTCAGCGCTGGCCGCGACAAATAGATGATTTTTCTGATGCCCTCATCGAAACTGGTAGCGCGCCTATGCGGACTTAGCACACTACAGCTCCAGGATTCGCGGTTTGCCCTGAAAGCACAGCGCCCATCTGGTAGCCGAATGTTACTAGATTGACCAGATTATTTAAGACCTTTGATCGACGAATTCAATTTTCTCGACCTCAAAAATCGATAAAAGTCTAGCCCTTCCCTCCCAACGACAACCACCCAATGGTATCGGCCTCTACGAAGCCCCTACTCAATTCGTACCGAACCTAGCGCCCCCCCCCCCCAAAAAAACGCGCAGGTTGATTTTTGTCCACATTTGCTTGGCCAGATCATAAATCAGCAGCAAAAAGCAATCTAAAAATCTTACTATTCTGTACAGATATCGAGCTTCTTCCAGCCGAATTCTTTTCAAACGAATCCAATAAACTGCATATAGCCCCACATTAACAACCGCCCCTCCAATTTCCCACAAACAAGACAATAAAAAACAAACTATCAAAGGCAAGAACACGAACACTAAAAAACCCATCATCGCCGAAAAACCCACGATGACAGGTCAATATTAGTCAATACGACATCCTTCACGAACCACTGCATACGGATACTAGTACATATTCCCGCTCACACGAATCATTCGCGGATTAAAAAAAAACGGAAAACAGCAATAAAGCCTCCCAACATCAAGCCCGCAACGATCCCTAATACCAAGATAATAGTTTTGTTCGGCTTGATTGGACTCTCCGGCACTTCCACACTACCGTCCTGCCGATAGACCGAAATTCTGTCGGGATCAATATTCAACTTATGGTAAAAATTATAACGCATCTGCAACGACCGTAAATCCGATATAAATGCGTCATCCGAAGCCCTCGACTCCAGCGCATTGATTTCGGCGACCAGAGCTTTACTACCTCGCTGGTAATCCATTCTATTGCCAGTATCTACAGTTATATCCACCGCAGCGGAAGAGTTTACGGTCGGCGTAGCCAAACCAATTGCCTCGGCAATTTTCAACGCTTCACGCAACTGCTGAATTCTATCCTCGCGCACCCGCTGGGCCTTCTCCCGCAAGCTGACTATTCTTTGCTCCAGATTGCGCGCTCTTACTGAAGCTTCGGTCGTTACGTTCTTGATCAGTTCCGACTCAGCAGCCTGACTGGCGCGCGCTACATAAGCCTTGGCCCACTCGGTTGCCCGTACGGGATCACCACCTTGAACGGTTACCGAGTAACGATCCGGAGTATCCTTACCAGGCCCCTTGATCACCAACTCTCGAGAAAAGCGCTCATACAAACGGTCCTGAGCGCCCTTTCGCTGAGACTCATCGAGCGAAGGGAGATAGACCTCATTGAAGAATTTTTGACGAAGGGATTCACCCTGAAGGTTTCGGGCGAATACGTCATAAACATATCCGATGGAGTAAGTTTCCAACTCAGTACTTTTCCCACGCCCGTAATTAAGCT
Organism: Pseudomonas sp. NFACC51; assembly: GCF_900103575.1. Lineage (NCBI taxonomy): Bacteria > Pseudomonadati > Pseudomonadota > Gammaproteobacteria > Pseudomonadales > Pseudomonadaceae > Pseudomonas > Pseudomonas sp. NFACC51. Next base: position 161,099 of record NZ_FMXH01000008.1, read on the forward strand.
CATCAATACCATTCTGGGTGGGAGGCATGATAAAAAGCTTGACTTCATAGACTGGCTTACTAAGAAACGCGTAAGCAGCAGCACCACTACTGACTAAAAGAGCAATACCTAGGATTAACCATTTTTGAGCCCACCCCCCCCGCACAAGCTCAACAAGGCTAACCTCATTGAGGCCAGGCACTTCAGCACGATTATTTTGCATGGATCGCCTCGCTTTCTTTTTCTGAAATTGCGCTCGCACATGCACTGAACGCATTAAAAAGCAAGAAGGGTAAATCCCTAGGGGACGCGACAGTTAACTGAGTCAGATTAAATACGAACAAAATACACCCAAAGTCAGAAAAATTGTAGGCAGTGATCCTTACTCCAAGACTCTTGGGCTCACACATCCATTATTTCAACCGCCGACGCGCGCCCACAAACCATGCAAGCAAAGGGCCGATCATCATGCCCGCGAGAAGCGCCAGTAGCACAAAAACCGAAACAGGAAGTTGCGGAGCTGACCATCCCAAGAACAGCAGCGCGACAGACTGATTATTTTCAAGCACGAAAAGTACAATAGCTGAAGCCACGAGCAGCGCAAGTACGACAACAGCCAAACGCTTAAAGTTCCCCATAAATATACCTTTTTTTTACGCCTCGTTAAAGTCCATCCCCCTCCTCCTCATTCACACGATCCCTAAGCTCTTTGCCTGGTTTGAAATGAGGAACGAACTTTCCATCAAGGCTGACGGACTGGCCCGTTTTGGGGTTGCGCCCAACCCGCGGAGCGCGGTAGTGCAGGGAGAAGCTGCCGAAACCGCGGATCTCGATGCGATCCCCCGTAGCCAGGCACTGGGACATTTGTTCAAGCATGGTCTTGATGGCTAGCTCCACATCCTTGGATGAGAGTAGCCCTTGATGGGTGACAATTCGTTCGATCAACTCCGACTTCGTCATATTTTTCCCTTCTTTTTCAAGCAGCTAGGAAAATCGCTTGAAAAGGTTTTAGCATGACCGGAGGGATTTGAACAGCCCAAGTATTGACATTCTTCTTGACTCCCCTACCGCCTCTTTGTGCGCAAGCAGGGAGATGCTATCGACAGATGACCAGCATCGTACGAGTCAGATAGCCAGCCGGATTGAAACCAAAGGGGTACTGATCTTCATCCTTCGCGTCGTCAGATCGGGTAACCACCTTGTAGCCAGCCCCTTTACACTCTCTTGCGGCTCTCTTGTGGCACTTCTCCCAACCGGAACCCAACCCCGAGCAGTCGACCTCGATACCACTGACACCACGCACTGCGTGGGTCTTGGCGCTTGTAGAACAAGCGGCCAGCACCAAGATACTCAACACCAGAAAGAGCTTGTTCATTCAGTTCCTTTAGACAGAGGTCCGGATCGATCATTTATACAAGTCGGAGCCACGCCCTGAATAGATTATTGATCCGCTTCATAAAAGAGACAGCTGGGTTGATGGGTTGGTTTCGCAGCGTCCCGAATGAACTCTGCCATCGGCAGCAGCTTGCAGAGAATCTTGACATTTCGCAGGCACAAAAAAGGGCGACCGAAGTCGCCCTTTTTCTATGGTCTGACAGAACTCAGTTCTGTTTTTCCATTTGTGCACGCAACAGGTCGCCCAGAGTGGTAGGACCAGCAGCAATGTCAGAGGTAGCTGGCTTGTCGCGCAGGCTCTGGATTGCTTCTTTCTCTTCAGCATCGTCTTTCGACTTGATGGAGAGCTGGATTACGCGGCTCTTGCGGTCAACGCTGATGATCTTGGCTTCTACTTCTTCGCCTTCTTTCAGAACGTTGCGCGCGTCTTCAACGCGGTCACGGCTGATTTCGGAGGCTTTCAGAGTCGCTTCGATATCGTCGGCCAGAGTGATGATGGCGCCTTTGGCGTCAACTTCTTTCACGATGCCCTTAACGATTGCGCCTTTGTCGTTCTCTTGAACGTACTCGGAGAACGGATCGCTTTCCAGTTGCTTGATGCCCAGGGAGATGCGCTCGCGCTCTGGGTCAACCGACAGGATAACGGTGTCCAGCTCGTCGCCCTTCTTGAAACGGCGTACGGCTTCTTCGCCCACTTCGTTCCAGGAGATGTCGGACAGGTGAACCAGACCGTCGATGCCGCCGTCCAGACCAATGAAGATACCGAAATCGGTGATCGACTTGATGGTGCCGGAGATTTTATCGCCCTTGTTGAACTGGCCAGAGAAGTCTTCCCATGGGTTGGACTTGCACTGCTTGATGCCGAGGGAGATACGACGACGCTCTTCGTCGATGTCCAGAACCATGACTTCCACTTCGTCGCCGACTTGTACGACTTTCGAAGGATGGATGTTCTTGTTGGTCCAGTCCATTTCGGAAACGTGTACCAGGCCTTCAACGCCTTCTTCCAGCTCAGCGAAGCAGCCGTAGTCGGTCAGGTTGGTAACACGAGCGGTGACGCGGGTGCTTTCTGGGTAACGGGCTTTGATAGCGACCCATGGATCTTCACCCAGTTGCTTGAGGCCCAGGGAAACACGATTGCGCTCGCGATCGTACTTCAGAACCTTGACATCGATCTCGTCGCCAACGTTGACGATTTCCGAAGGATGCTTGATACGCTTCCAGGCCATGTCGGTGATGTGCAGCAGGCCATCGACGCCACCCAGATCGACGAATGCGCCGTAATCGGTGAGGTTCTTGACGATACCCTTGACCTGCTGGCCTTCCTGCAGCGATTCCAGCAGAGCTTCACGCTCGGCGGAGTTCTCGGCTTCCAGGACACTGCGACGGGAAACGACAACGTTGTTGCGCTTCTGGTCCAGCTTGATGACCTTGAATTCCAGCTCTTTGCCTTCCAGGTGCGTGGTATCGCGCACTGGACGGACGTCAACCAGGGAACCTGGCAGGAACGCACGGATGCCGTTAACGTCGACAGTGAAGCCGCCTTTAACCTTACCGTTGATAACGCCCTTGACCACTTCCTCAGCTGCGAAGGCCGCTTCCAGAACGATCCAGCATTCAGCGCGCTTGGCTTTTTCACGGGACAGCTTGGTTTCACCGAAACCATCTTCAACCGAGTCCAGCGCAACGTGAACTTCGTCACCGACGTTGATGTTCAGTTCGCCAGCGTCGTTGTAGAACTGCTCAAGCGGGATCAGCGCTTCAGACTTCAGACCAGCGTGAACGGTTACCCAGCGAGCTTGGTAATCGATATCAACGATAACGCCGGTGATGATGGAGCCTGCCTGAAGGTTCAGGGTTTTCAAGCTTTCTTCAAAGAGTTCCGCAAAGCTTTCGCTCATTTTAATTCCTGTTGATTAGGGCGAAGTAAACGCCCATCTCCACACCCCAGACGATGTGGGTTAGTTTCATATAAAAGAAGCGCCGCAGGACTATGACTGGTCCCCTGCGGAGCTTCCTGTCACCCGGCGATATCGCGAATGGCGATCTCGCTCATGATGCGTTGCAGCACCTGATCGATGGACAACTCCGTGGAATCCAGCTGTATCGCGTCGGCCGCCGGCTTGAGCGGGGCTACTGCGCGCTGGGTGTCACGCTCATCGCGTGCACGGATCTCATCTAGCAGACTCGACAGACTAACATCCTCGCCTTTGCCCTTCAACTGCAAATATCGGCGACGCGCCCTCTCCTCTGCACTGGCGGTGAGGAAAATCTTCAGCGGCGCGTCAGGAAAGACCACCGTGCCCATGTCACGACCATCGGCCACCAGCCCCGGCGGCTCCTGGAAGGCACGCTGGCGTTGCAGCAAGGCTTCGCGTACCGCCGGCAACGCGGCGACCTGGGAGGCCCCGGCCCCCACGCTTTCGGTACGAATGACGTCGCTGACTTCGTCACCTTCCAGAATGATGCGCTGGAGCTGACCGTCGGTCGCGGCAATGAATTGCACGTCCAGATGAGCCGCCAGCGCCTTGAGCAACTCTTCGTTGGTCAGGTCGACGCCATGGTTCGCGGCAGCGAACGCCAATAGACGATACAGGGCACCCGAATCGAGCAGGTTCCAGCCCAACTGCCTGGCCAGGATCCCGGCGACGGTGCCCTTGCCCGAACCGCTTGGGCCATCGATGGTGATGACCGGTGCCTTGATGTTCACGACTGCGCCTCTTGTGCTACTCGGATACCGACCTGCGCGCACAGCGCCAGGAAGTTCGGGAACGACGTCGCGACGTTGGCGCAATCATGGATGCGAATCGGCGCGCTGGCGCGCAAAGACGCAACACTGAAGGCCATGGCGATACGATGGTCACCGTGACCATGGACTTCGCCGCCGCCGATCTGGCCGCCGTCGATGATGATGCCGTCCGGCGTTGGCTGGCACTTGACGCCCAGGGCGAGCAAGCCATCAGCCATCACCTGGATGCGATCCGACTCCTTGACCCGCAGCTCTTCGGCACCCGTCAATACGGTGCGCCCTTCGGCACAGGCAGCCGCCACGAACAGCACCGGGAACTCGTCGATGGCCAGCGGAACCAGCGCCTCCGGAATCTCGATACCCTTGAGTTTAGCTGCTCGTACGCGCAGGTCCGCCACGGGCTCGCCGCCGACTTCACGCTGGTTTTCCAGGGTGATGTCAGCGCCCATCAGGCGCAGGATGTCAATAACGCCGGTGCGGGTCGGGTTGATGCCGACATGTTCGAGCACCAGGTCGGAACCTTCGGCAATCGAAGCGGCCACCAGGAAGAATGCCGACGAGGAGATGTCACCCGGCACTTCGATGTGGGTAGCGGTCAGCTTGCTGCCAGACTCGACGGACGCCGTGGCGCCATCGACCGTGACCGGGTAGCCGAAGCCGCGCAGCATGCGCTCGGTATGGTCGCGGGTCGGGGCCGGTTCGGTGACGGTGGTCTTGCCTTCGGCGTAGAGACCCGCCAGCAGCAGGCAGGATTTTACCTGCGCGCTGGCCATCGGCATGGTGTAGATCAGGCCCTTGAGCTTGTTGCCACCACGAATGATCATCGGCGGACGACCGTCGGCGGCCGTCTCGATGACCGCGCCCATTTCCCGCAACGGATTGGCGACGCGATTCATCGGGCGCTTGGACAGCGAGGCGTCACCGGTCAGGGTGCTGTCGAAGTCTTGCGCGGCCAGCAGGCCGGACAACAGACGCATCGAGGTCCCGGAGTTACCCAGGTAGATGGGCCCCGGAGCAGGTTTGAGGCCGTGCAGGCCGACACCATGGATGGTCACGCGACCGTGGTGCGGACCTTCGATGACCACCCCCATGTCGCGAAACGCTTGCAGCGTTGCCAGGGCGTCTTCACCCTCGAGGAAGCCTTCCACCTCGGTCACGCCTTCGGCCAGGGAGCCGAGCATGATCGAACGGTGGGAAATCGATTTATCGCCCGGTACACGAATACGCCCGCTCAGGGAGCCACCAGGTTGTGCCAGGAAAATCAGATCGTTGGAGTTCATAGCGTCCACATAGGCCCGACGGGCCAGGATTTTACTGAAATGCTCGCGGGCCACCCTGGCGCGTGTGAAAACGCCCAGCAATTGGTGCCCGTCCCCTGCATCGACCGCGTCGCGCAAGGCGTCGAGGTCGCTGCGAAATGTATCGAGTGTGCGCAAGACAGCTTCGCGGTTGGCGAGGAAGATGTCGTGCCACATGACCGGGTCGCTTCCTGCGATTCTCGTGAAATCGCGGAAACCGCCGGCAGCGTAACGGAAGATCTCAAGATTTTCATTGCGTTTGGCCAACGAATCCACCAGGCCGAACGCCAACAGGTGCGGCAAATGGCTGGTGGCCGCCAACACTTCATCGTGACGCTCGACCTGCATGTGCTCGACATCAGCGCCCAGTTCGCGCCACAAACGGTCCACCACCGCCAGCGCGGCTGGATCCGTCTGGTCCAGCGGCGTGAGGATCACTTTGTGGCGACGAAACAGTTCGGCGTTGGAGGCTTCCACCCCGCTCTGCTCGGAACCGGCAATCGGATGGCCGGGCACGAAGCGCGCCGGCATCCCGCCGAAGGCCTCGGTGGCCGCACGCACGACGTTGCCCTTGGCGCTGCCGACGTCGGTCAGGATCGCTTGCCCCAGGTTCATGGTCGCCAGACGCGCCAGCAGTTTTTCCATGGCCAGGATCGGCACCGCCAATTGGATCACATCCGCGCCCTGACAAGCGATCGCCAGGTCATCCTCGCAGCGATCGACCACCCCCAGCTCCACGGCCAGCTTGCGCGACTGCGGATCCAGGTCGACACCGACCACCTCGCGGCACAGACCGCTTTCACGCAAGCCCTTGGCAAACGAACCGCCAATCAACCCCAGGCCGACCACCACCAGGCGACCGATCATAGGGGCAGCAGGTTGCAGCGAAGTGACATCAACCACGAGCCAGAACCTTGCTCAACGCCTCAAGGAAACGGTTGTTTTCCGCTGGCAGGCCGATGGTGACGCGCAAGTGGTTCGGCATGCCGTAGTTGGCCACCGGACGCACGATCACGCCTTCGCGCAGCAGCCCCTGGTACACCGGCGCAGCGACACGCCCCAGGTCGACGCAGATGAAATTGCCTTTGGATGGAATCCAGCTCAAGCCCAGCTCACGGAACCCCGCTTCCAACTGCTGCATGCCGGCCGCGTTCAGGCGACGGCTTTCGGCCAGGTAGGCCTCATCCTGCAAGGCGGCACAGGCGGCTGCCAGGGCGAAGCTGTTGACGTTGAATGGCTGGCGCACGCGGTTCAGCACGTCGGCCACCACGGCGGTGGACAAGCCGTAGCCAACCCGCAGCGAGGCCAGGCCGTAGGCTTTCGAGAACGTGCGCGAAACCAGCAGGTTCGGGTAGGCCGCGAGGAAATCCAGGCCATCGGGCAAATCGCTGCCTTCGGCGTATTCGATGTAGGCCTCGTCCAACACCACGAGCACGTGCGCGGGCACGTCTTGCAGGAAGTCGTCCAAGGCCTGGGCGTCGAGCCAGGTGCCGGTCGGGTTGTTCGGGTTGGCAATGAAGACCACCCGCGTGTTGGCATCGATGGCGGCCAGCATGGCCGGCAGATCGTGCCCCCAGTCCTTGGCCGGAACCACATGGGCATCCGCGCCCACGGCCTGGGTCGCGATCGGGTAGACCGCAAACGCGTGCTCGCTGAACACAGCGTTGAGACCCGGTGCCAGGTACGCACGGGCGACCAACTCAAGAATGTCGTTGGAGCCATTGCCCAGCGTCACCTGGTTCAGCTCGACGCCACAGCGCTCGGCCAGCAGGCTTTTCAACGCAAACCCATTGCCATCGGGGTAACGGGTCAGCTCGGCCAGTTCGTCGCGGATCGCCGCCAGTGCCTTGGGGCTCGCGCCCAACGGATTTTCGTTGCTCGCCAACTTGACGATGCTGGCCGGATCCAGGTCCAGCTCGCGGGCCAGTTCGTCGACGGGCTTGCCCGGAACGTAAGGCGAGAGTTGTTGCACGCCTGGCTGAGCCAGAGCGAGGAAGTTGCCACTCATTTGCTATCCGCCCTTAAAGAACTGCCTTGGGGTAGGAACCCAGCACCTTGAGTGCCACTGCTTCCTGACTGATTTTCTCCAGCACACCTTTTACCAGCGGATCGCGGTGGTGGCCGACGAAATCGATGAAGAACACGTAGGTCCATTTACCACTGCGCGACGGACGGGTCTCGATCCGCGTCAGGTCGATACCGTTGTCGTGGAACGGCACCAGCAGTTCATGGAGCGCACCGGGCTTGTTGCTCATGGAGACGATGATCGAGGTCTTGTCGTCGCCGGTCGGCGGTACTTCCTGGCTGCCGATCATCAGGAACCGCGTGGAGTTGTCCGGGCGATCCTCGATTTTCTCGGCCAGGCGCGTCAGCCCGTAGAGGCCGGCCGCCATATCACCAGCGATCGCCGCCGAGTTCCACTCACCCTTGACCCGCTTGGCCGCTTCGGCGTTGCTCGATACCGCTACGCGCTCGACGTTCGGGTAATGGGCGTCCAGCCACTTGCGGCACTGGGCCAACGACTGGGCGTGGGAATAGATCCGGCTGATGCTGTCGGTCTTGGTGTTCTCGCCGACCAACAGGTGATGGTGGATACGCAGCTCGACTTCGCCGCAGATCACCATGTCATGCTCGAGGAAGCTGTCCAGCGTGTGGTTGACCGCGCCTTCGGTAGAGTTTTCCACCGGCACCACGCCAAAATTCACCGCGCCGGCCGCCACTTCGCGGAAGACTTCGTCGATGGCCGCCATTGGCTTGCTGATCACGGCGTGACCAAAGTGCTTCATGGCGGCGGCCTGGGTGAAGGTCCCTTCCGGCCCCAGGTAGGCGACTTTCAGCGGCTGCTCGAGCGCCAGGCACGAGGACATGATTTCACGGAACAACCGCGCCATCTCTTCGTTGCCCAGCGGCCCCTTGTTGCGCTCCATGACACGCTTGAGCACCTGGGCTTCACGCTCAGGACGATAGAACACCGGCACTTCGCCTTCGGCCAGGGAGGCCATCTTCACCCGGGCGACTTCCTGGGCGCAGCGCGCACGCTCGCTGATCAGCTCCAGGACCTTTTCGTCCAGGGCATCGATGCGCAGGCGCAGCGCCTTGAGTTCTTGCTCAGACATCAGCCATGTTCCTTCTCGAACTCTGCCATGTAGGCGATCAACGCATTGACGGCGTTGATGTCGACGGCGTTGTAGATGGAGGCACGCATGCCACCGACCGAACGGTGGCCCTTGAGGTTCAGCAGTCCACGCTCGTCGGCACCGGCCAGGAACGGCTTGTCCAGACGGTCGTCGGCCAGTCGGAACGGCACGTTCATCCACGAACGATCGGTCTTGTTGATCGGGTTGCTGTAGAGGCCGCTGGCGTCGATGAAGTCATACAGCGTGCGCTGCTTGACTTCGTTGAGCTTGCCGATGGCCTCGACACCGCCCTGCTCCTTCAGCCATTCGAATACCAGGCCAGAGAGGTACCAGGCCAGGGTCGGCGGGGTGTTGTACATCGAGCCGTTGTCGGCCGCGACCTTGTAGTTGAGCATGGTCGGGCACAGGGAACGGGCACGCCCCAGCAGGTCTTCACGAATGATGCTGACCAGGATGCCGCTAGGGCCGATGTTTTTCTGGGCGCCGGCGTAGATCATGCCGAAACGGGAGATATCCACAGGGCGCGAGAGAATGTCCGAGGACATGTCGGCCACCAATGGCACGTCGCCGGTTTCCGGGATCCAGTTGAATTCCAGGCCACCGATGGTTTCGTTCGGCGCGTAGTGAACGTAGGCCGCGTCCTTGGACAGGTTCCATTCGTTCTGGCCGGGAATCGCGAAATAGTCGTAGGGCTTGGCGGTGGCAGCCACGTTGACGTGACCGTAGCGCGAAGCTTCTTCGATGGCTTTCTGCGACCAGATACCGGTGTCGATGTAGTCGGCCTTGCCACTTTCCGGCAGCAGGTTCAACGGGATCTGGGCGAACTGCTGGCTGGCACCGCCCTGCAGGAACAGCACCTTGTAGTTGGACGGGATGTTCAGCAGATCACGCAGGTCCTGCTCGGCCTTGGTGGCAATGGATACGAACTCATCGCTGCGATGGCTCATTTCCATGACCGACAGGCCCTTGCCGTGCCAGTCGAGAAGTTCACCCTGGGCACGCTTCAGGACCGCTTCAGGCAACGCCGCCGGGCCGGCACAGAAGTTATAGGCTCTCTTGCTCACATCCAATCTCGCTCTGATCTGGTGGTCACTTAAATCTTCATTCACCCATCACCCGATGGTAGCTACCGCTCATGTAAGGATTGCCCTGAACCTGTGGCGAGGGAGCTTGCTCCCGCTGGGCTGCGCAGCAGACCCATTCTATGGGCGCTTCGCACCCAAGCGGGAGCAAGCTCCCTCGCCACAATGAATCAAACAAACCTTAAGTGAGCAGCATCAGCCCCACAGGAGAATGTGCAGTGTCGCAAATTTTCAAACGGGACAAACAACAAGGGGGCGAATCTTCATCCGCCCCCCGCGTGTCCGCTTAGTCCTGCGGTTCTTCTTCGTCTGCGGCAGCGTCGAGCGGTTGGTCACCGGTCATGTCGTCGACATCGGCACCCAGGGTGCCGTCGAACGCCACGCCTTCCTCGCCTTCCAGCTCCTCGCCTTCGACTTCCGATGGCTCCTGCACCCGCTCAAGCCCTACCAGCGTTTCGTCGCTGGCCAGCTTGATCAGCGTCACGCCCTGGGTGTTACGACCCAGGCTCGAGACTTCGGCGACCCGCGTACGCACCAGGGTACCCTGGTCGGAGATCAACATGATCTCCTCGCCATCGAGCACCTGGACAGCGCCAACCAGACGGCCGTTACGCTCGTTGCTGACCATGGCGATCACGCCCTGGCCGCCACGCTTGTACTCAGGGAACTCGCTGATGGCCGTGCGCTTGCCATAACCACGCGCCGAAGCGGTGAGGATCTGGCTGCCCTCTTCTGGGATCAGCATGGAAATCAGCTTCTGGCCTTCCGGCAGGCGCATGCCGCGCACACCGCGGGCGGTACGGCCCATGGCGCGAACGTCGGATTCCTTGAAGCGAGTGACCTTGCCGCCGTCGGAGAACAGCATGACTTCACGCTCGCCGTCGGTGATGGCGGCGGAAATCAGCACGTCGCCTTCGTCCAGCTCCAGGGCAATCAGGCCGACGCTACGCTGGCGACTGAAGGATTCCAGCGGAGTCTTCTTCACGGTGCCGTTGGCGGTCGCCATGAAGATGTAGTGACCTTCGGTGTATTCCTCCACCGGCAGCATGGTGGTGATGTATTCACCGTCGTCCAGCGGCAGCAGATTGACCAGCGGACGACCACGGGCTGCGCGGGACGCTTCGGGGATTTCGTAGGTCTTGAGCCAGTACACCTTGCCCTTGCTGGAGAACAGCAACAGCGTGGTGTGGCTGTTGGCGACCAGCAGGTGAGCGATGTAGTCCTCGTCCTTGACGCCGGTCGCCGACTTGCCTTTGCCGCCGCGACGCTGGGCCTGGTAGGCGGCCAACGGCTGGGTCTTGGCGTAGCCGCCGTGGGAAATGGTCACCACGCGCTCTTCTTCCGGGATCATGTCGCCCAGGGTCAGGTCGAGGCGCGCATCGAGAATCTCGGTGCGGCGTACGTCGCCGTATTCGGCGCGGATCACTTCCAGCTCTTCGCGGATCACTTCCATCAGGCGCGTGGCGCTGTTGAGGATGCGGATCAGTTCGCCGATCTGGTTGAGGATCTCCTGGTACTCGGCCAGCAGCTTCTCGTGTTCCAGGCCGGTCAGGCGGTGCAGGCGCAGTTCCAGGATGGCTTGCGCCTGTTCCGGGGACAAGAAGTACTTGCCTTCGCGCAGGCCGTATTGCGGGTCGAGGTTCTCCGGACGGCACGAATCGGCACCGGCACGCTCCACCATCGCCACCACCGCGCTGGACTCCCAAGGCGTGCTGATCAGCGCTTCCTTGGCTTCCGACGGCGTTGGCGAGGCCTTGATCAGGGCGATCACCGGGTCGATGTTCGACAGGGCAACGGCCTGGCCTTCAAGAATGTGGCCACGCTCGCGAGCCTTGCGCAGTTCAAACACGGTGCGGCGGGTAACCACTTCGCGACGGTGACGTACGAAAGCTTCCAGCAGGTCCTTGAGGTTCAGGATCCGCGGACGGCCGTCGATCAGCGCAACGATGTTGATGCCGAACACACTTTGCAGTTGGGTCTGGGCGTAGAGGTTGTTGAGGATCACCTCAGGCACTTCACCACGACGCAACTCGATCACGACGCGCATGCCGTCCTTGTCGGACTCGTCACGCAGCTCGGTGATGCCTTCGAGCTTCTTCTCTTTCACCAGCTCGGCGATCTTCTCGATCAGGCGAGCCTTGTTCAGTTGGTACGGCAGCTCGGTGATGACGATCTGCTGGCGGCCGCCAACCTTGTCGATGTCTTCGACGGTGGAACGGGCGCGCATGTAAATACGGCCACGGCCGGTGCGGTAGGCTTCGATGATGCCGGCGCGACCGTTGATGATCGCGGCGGTCGGGAAGTCCGGACCCGGGATGTATTGCATCAGCTCATCGACAGTCAGCTCGGGATTGTCGATGAGGGCCAGGCAACCGTCGATGACTTCACCGAGGTTGTGCGGCGGGATGTTGGTCGCCATGCCCACGGCGATACCGCTGGAGCCGTTGACGAGCAGGTTCGGGATACGGGTCGGCATGACCGCCGGGATCATTTCGGTGCCGTCGTAGTTCGGCACCCAGTCCACGGTTTCCTTGTGCAGGTCGGCCAGCAGTTCGTGGGCCAGCTTGGTCATGCGCACTTCGGTGTATCGCATGGCCGCGGCGTTGTCGCCGTCCACGGAACCGAAGTTGCCCTGGCCGTCTACCAGCAGGTAGCGCAAGGAGAATGGCTGCGCCATACGAACGATGGTGTCGTACACGGCAGTGTCGCCGTGGGGGTGATACTTACCGATCACGTCGCCGACGACACGGGCAGATTTCTTGTACGGCTTGTTGAAGTCGTTGCCCAGTTCGCTCATCGCGAACAGCACGCGCCGGTGCACGGGCTTCAAGCCATCGCGCGCATCCGGCAGCGCCCGCCCGACGATTACGCTCATTGCGTAGTCGAGGTAGGACTGTTTCAGCTCGTCTTCGATATTGACCGGGAGGATTTCTTTGGCCAGTTCGCCCATGAGAAGCCTGATTCCTTTTTCTGGTGAAACCTCGTCACATCCAGATGGGACGAACGAAGCTCGCCGCTGCAGAACAAGTGCCGTGCAGCGACTTACGACAAATCAACGAGTTATGCCATGGATCTGCGCAGTAAAGGCCACCTCGCGAGGCAGCCTTGGAAACCGCCGGATGTTATCACAAGAGCCGCCACGCACCTATCCCCCAGATGCGCATGGTGCGTAGTTAGTTGACCGGTGACAGGCTGATATGGGACCAGAGGGGCTTAGAAGCGCTGCGGATGGAGAATCGGGGCGAAAATGCAAGGCATTTGTTGCCTTTGAGGACCTCATCGCGAGCAAGCTCGCTCCCACAAGGACTCTTATGTCAGAAATTTCAGACATGCCCTATCCACTGTGGGAGCGAGCTTGCCCGCGATGGCGGCAGATCACCCTCTGGAAATCGTCAGTGCAACCGCTTGCGGCACATCAACTGCGCCAGCTTGGCGGTGTCCGGACGCTCGATGATGCCCTTCTCCGTGACGATGACGTCGATCAAATCCGCCGGGGTGATATCGAACGTCGGGTTGAAGGCGTCCACCTCCGCACCGAGCCTCTTGCCGCCGATTTCCAGCAGTTCACGTCCATCGCGCTCCTCGACCGGAACGTCATCACCGCAGGCCAGGCTCATATCGATGGTCGAACTCGGCGCCACCACCATGAAACGCACGCCATGGTGCATGGCACAGACCGCCAGTTGATAGGTACCGATCTTGTTCGCCACATCGCCATTGGCGGTGATGCAGTCGGCACCGACAATCACCCAGGTCACACCTTTCGTCTTCATGATGTGGGCGGCGACGGAATCGGCGTTGAGGGTCACCGGGATGCTCTCACGGGCCAGCTCCCACGCCGTCAGGCGCGAGCCTTGCAGCGATGGACGGGTTTCGTCGGCATAGACGCGCTCCACCATGCCTTCGATATACGCGCCACGGATGACACCCAAGGCCGTGCCGAAGCCACCGCTCGCCAGGGCGCCGGTGTTGCCGTGGGTGAGGATGGCCTGGGCGTTGCCCTGGTGCTTGCGGATCAGGTCGACACCGAGCTGGGTCATGGTCAGGTTGGCTTCGCGGTCACTTTCGTGGATCGCGATGGCTTCAGCCTCAAGTACCGCCAGCGGCTCGGCGTGCTCTTTCAAGCGCCCCAACCGGTCGCGCATCCGATCCAGCGCCCAGAAGAGGTTCGCCGCTGTCGGCCGGGCCTCGGCCAGCAAGGCAAAATCAGCCTCCAGGGCCGATTGCCAGTCACCGCCCTCGGCCACCCTGGTCCGCGCCGCCAGCACGACACCATAAGCCGCGCTGATGCCGATGGCCTGCGCGCCGCGCACCACCAGCGAGCCAATGGCCTCGGCCACATCGGCGGCACAGGTGCAGGCGATCCAGTTTTCCTCGAACGGCAAGACACGCAGGTCCAACAGGTACAGGACGCCATCACGCCAATCGATGGCCTTCACCTTCTCCGCAGCCAATAGTCGATCGCGCATCCTTCACCCCGTACTCATGAACAAAAGCCGCCGATTATAGCGATCCCTCCGCGAAGACGCTCGGGTATACTTCGCCATCCTTTATACCCCATGGAACCGTTCCACGATGCCCAAGCCTGCCGTTGCGCTCGACTTATTATTGCTGCCGACCTGGTTGGTGCCTGTCGAACCCGCCGGTGTAGTGCTCAAGGATCATGGCCTGGGCATTCGCGACGGCTGCATCGCGTTCATTGGTCCACGGGCAGAAGCCCTCCGGTGTGACGCCGCCCAGGTCCGTGAGCTGCCCGGCATGCTGCTCAGCCCCGGCCTGATCAATGCCCATGGCCACGCAGCCATGACCCTGTTCCGCGGCCTGGCCGACGACCTGCCCTTGATGACCTGGCTCGAACAGCACATCTGGCCGGCGGAAGCCAAATGGGTCGATGAGCATTTCGTACGCGACGGCACCGACCTGGCCATCGCCGAGCAGATCAAGGGCGGCATCACCTGCTTCTCCGACATGTATTTCTACCCCAAGATCGCCAGCGAGTGTGTCCACGACAGCGGTATTCGTGCGCAAATCGCGATTCCAATCCTCGATTTCCCGATCCCCGGTGCCGCCAGCGCCGACGAAGCCATTCGTCAGGGCATCGAATTGTTTGGCGACCTCAAGCACCACCCACGGATCAAAGTCGCATTCGGCCCGCACGCCCCCTACACCGTGGGCGACGAGAACCTGGAGAAAATCCGCGTGATCGCCGAGGAACTGGACGCGGCCATTCATATGCACGTTCACGAAACCGCCTTCGAAGTGCAGCAGGCTGTGGATAACACCGCGGAGCGACCACTGGCGCGCCTGGGACGACTTGGCCTGCTGGGGCCACGCTTTCAGGCCGTGCACATGACTCAAATCAGCGACGAAGACCAGGCCTTGCTGGTAGAAAGCAATTGCAGCGTGATCCACTGCCCGGAATCGAACCTGAAGCTGGCCAGCGGTTTCTGCCCAGTGGAGCGCCTGTGGCAGGCCGGCGTCAATGTGGCGCTCGGCACCGACGGTGCGGCGAGCAACAACGACCTGGATCTGCTGGGCGAAACCCGCACCGCGGCCCTGCTGGCCAAGGCCGTCGCCGGCTCGGCCACGGCCCTGGATGCCCACCGGGCGCTGCGCATGGCCACGCTCAATGGCGCCCGGGCGCTGGGCATCGAGGCGATTGTCGGCTCGCTGGAAGTGGGCAAGGCCGCCGACCTGGTGGCCTTCGATCTGTCGGGCCTGGCCCAGCAGCCGATCTACGACCCGGTGTCGCAGTTGATCTATGCCACCGGTCGCGATTGCGTAAAACACCTGTGGGTGGGCGGCAAGCCGTTATTGGAGGATGGCCGACTGACCCGCATGGACGAATCAAGACTGATCGCCACGGCCCAGGCCTGGGGTCGCCGCATCAGCGGCCACAACGAATAACCACGCCCCTTGAGCCACGGCTCGGGGCACCTGATTTTTCAAGCTTTTCGAGGATCTGCACATGAGCAACGTCGACCACGCCGAAATCGCCAAGTTCGAAGCCCTGGCCCATCGCTGGTGGGACCGTGAAAGCGAATTCAAGCCGCTGCACGACATCAACCCGCTGCGGGTCAACTGGATTGACGAACGGGTCAACCTGGCTGGCAAGAAGGTGCTCGACGTCGGTTGTGGCGGCGGCATCCTCAGCGAAGCCATGGCCCAGCGCGGGGCGACGGTGATGGGCATCGACATGGGCGAAGCGCCACTGGCCGTGGCGCAACTGCATCAATTGGAGTCGGGCGTCAGCGTGGAATACCGGCAGATCACCGCCGAAGCCCTGGCCGAAGAAATGCCCGGCCAATTCGACGTGGTCACCTGCCTGGAAATGCTCGAGCACGTGCCGGATCCGTCGTCGGTCATCCGCGCCTGCTTCCGTATGGTCAAACCCGGCGGCCAGGTGTTCTTCTCCACGATCAACCGCAACCCGAAGGCCTACCTGTTCGCCATCATCGGCGCCGAATACATCATGAAGCTGCTGCCGCGCGGCACTCACGACTTCAAGAAATTCATCCGCCCTTCCGAACTGGGCGCCTGGAGCCGCGCGGCCGGGCTGACCGTCAAGGACATCATCGGCCTGACCTACAATCCGCTGACCAAGCACTACAAGCTGGCCGCCGACGTTGACGTCAACTACATGATCCAGACCCTGCGCGAGGAGTAAGTCGATGCGTCTCAAAGCGGTTCTCTTCGACATGGACGGCACGCTGCTGGACACCGCGCCGGATTTCATCGCCATCTGCCAGGCCATGCGCGCCGACCGTGGCTTGCCTCCGATGAACACCCAGCACATTCGCGACGAGATTTCCGGCGGTGCCCGGGCGATGGTCGCGGTGACCTTTTCCATGGACCCTGAATCACCAGGGTTCGAGGAACTGCGCCAGGAGTTCCTCGACCGCTACCTCAAGGGATGCGCGGTCCACAGTCATTTGTTCGACGGCATGGCCGAGGTGCTGGCCGATATCGAAGCGGCCAACCTGATCTGGGGCGTGGTCACCAACAAGCCGGTGCGTTTCGCCGAGCCGATCATGCAGCAACTGGGCCTGGCCGAGCGCTCGAAAGTGCTGATCTGCCCTGATCACGTGAAGAACAGCAAGCCAGACCCGGAACCGCTGACCCTGGCCTGCAAGATGCTCGACCTGGATCCGGCCAGCGTGCTGTTCGTGGGCGATGACCTGCGGGACATCGAGTCCGGACGCAGCGCCGGTACCAAGACCTGCGCGGTGACCTACGGCTACATCCACCCGGACGACAACCCGAAGCACTGGGGTGCGGACGTCGTGATCGACCACCCTTCGGCGCTGCGTGAAGTGCTGGATAACGCGTTGTGCAGTTGCTGAACTGAGCCCTTGTGGCGAGGGAGCTTGCTCCCGCTGGAGCGCGAAGCGGTCCCCTGGACGACGGCTGCGCCGCCGAGCGGGAGCAAGCTCCCTCGCCACAAAAGCCTCTTTGCCACAAAAGCTTCCTCGTCACCGGTACTGTGCTGCTCTAATTGTTGAGGTTTTTTATGTTTGATTATTCCGCCCGCCCCGACCTGCTCAATGGCCGGGTGATTCTGGTCACCGGCGCCGGTCGCGGTATCGGTGCCGCAGCGGCGAAAGCCTATGCCGCCCATGGCGCCACCGTGCTGCTGCTGGGCAAGACCGAAGCCAACCTGACCCAGGTCTACGATGAAATCGAGGCGGCCGGTCATCCGCAGCCAGCGGTGATCCCGTTCAACCTCGAAACCGCACTGCCTCATCAGTACGATGAACTGGCGGCCATGATCGAAACCGAGTTCGGTCATCTGGACGGCCTGCTGCACAACGCTTCGATCATCGGCCCGCGTACACCGCTGGAACAGTTGTCCGGTGAGAATTTCATGCGGGTGATGCACGTCAACGTCAACGCGATGTTCATGCTTACCAGCACCTTGCTGCCCCTGCTCAAGCTGTCCCAGGATGCGTCCGTGGTGTTCACCTCCAGCAGCGTCGGGCGCAAGGGCCGGGCGTACTGGGGCGCCTATGGCGTGTCCAAGTTCGCCACCGAGGGGCTGATGCAGACCCTGGCCGACGAAGTCGACACCGTCGCCGCCGTGCGCGCCAACAGCATCAACCCCGGTGCCACCCGCACCAGCATGCGAGCCCAGGCCTACCCGGGGGAAAACCCGCTCAACAATCCGACGCCCGAAGAGATCATGCCGGTCTACCTGTACCTCATGGGCCCGGACAGCACCGGCGTCAATGGCCAGGCGTTCAACGCGCAATAATGGCCACGGCCTGCATCGCGACGACTTACCGTCGCGATGCAGGCTCCATTCGATGCCCAACCAAGCGAACCGCCAAACCCACGTCGCTGGAAATATCCCTTTTTGCCGCCAATAAATTGATTCCTAAGCGGTTTTTATTGAAGTGAACCGAATGGCACGACTTTCGCTCTAAACTTCCTCAAACATGCCATGTTCGGCAAGTAGTGGACGTTGAGACGAGACTTATGCCTGCCAGGGAAAGCAGACTAAACTCAAATCAGTGTCCTACGGGACTGAAGGACCAGTACGACGCGCAGCCCAAAGCCGCCACACCCAACCTGCCAGGACAGATTTAGCTTAGGGGCTAACGCCATATGAAAACGCCCACCCAGATCAACGCGATTGACTTCGACAGCGCCAAATTGCAGCGTCTGGGTCTTGGCCAGCCATCGCCGCTCGCGGCACGCTCCGTCAGTCTTTCGCAATTGCGCCAGCAACTGAGCCAACAGCTGCAGACCAGCCTGGAGCCACAGCGAATCCTCGGCCTGTTTTTCCGGGAAATCCAGCGGCTGGTGCCCCTGGATGCGCTGGCTTACCAGCACAAAGCCAGTGATTTGCGCCTGGAGTTCGGGCAACGCGGGCATCACACCCTCAGCTATAACCTCAGCCATGAAGGCGAACACCTGGGCGAACTGGTATTCCGTCGCAACCAGCGCTTCACCGAAGCCGAACAAAGCGACCTTGAATCCAGCATGTCGGCGCTGCTGTATCCACTGCGCAACGCGTTGCTCTATCGGGCCGCCACCCAGAGCGCCCTGCGCGATCCGCTGACAGGTACCGGCAACCGCATTGCCATGGACCAGACGCTGATGCGTGAAATCGACATGGCCAAGCGTCATTCGCAACCCTTGTCGGTGCTGATGCTCGACATCGACCATTTCAAGCGCATCAACGATAGCCATGGTCACGGCGTTGGCGACGAAGTGCTCAAGGCCGTGGCCGAGTCGATCAAGGGCCAACTGCGCAACGTGGACATGGTGTTCAGGTTCGGCGGTGAAGAGTTTCTGATCCTGCTGGCCAATACCAGCCGGGATGCTGCGGCCATGGTCGGGGAACGACTGCGCTACGCCGCCCAGGCCCAGGATTATTTCGCCGCGAGCACAAGGATCGAGCTGACGGTCAGCCTGGGTTGCGCCACCCTGCTACCGGGGGAATCATCGGAAAGCCTGCTGCGCAGGGCTGACAGCGCACTGTACGTGGCCAAGCGCGAAGGCCGTAATCGACTGGCGATGGCTGGCTGAACAACGAAAGAATGCAAGAACACCACATCCTTGTGGGAGCGGGTTTGCTCGCGAAAGCGGTGGGTCAGCCTATCAATAGGCTGAATGCGCCGAAGTCTTCGCGAGCGAGTCCGCTCCCACAAAATCTTGCGGCGATCATCAGCCGGTAGTCACCCGAACAACTGTGGGAGCGAGCCTGCTCGCGATAGCGGTCTTGCAGTCAACCTCCCCGTCGACTGTCCAGACCTCTTCGCGAGCAGGCTCGCTCCCACAGGTTGTGGCTATCTGTAGCGGTAGTAATCAGCTCCCGGCCAGTGCCAGGCGCTCACGGGTGGATGAGGACTTGCTCACCGTCTCCGACTGCTCCAGTTGCATGCAACGCTCCAGGAACAGGTACATGTAGTCATAGCTCTTGCAAACGGCCTGGCGCAGCTCCGTTTGCAGGGCTTTGCTTGGGTTCATCCCCGCCAGCGTACAGATGATTTCCAGGGCTTCCCAAGGATGGGCATCGTCGTACTGGGCATGCATCTTCAGCCATTTCATCGCCCGCTTGCGGTCTTCCTCGGCGAAAGCGGCCGCGTAGACACCGCTGGAACACACGAGCGCCGACCACTCACCCGTGGCCCCCTCAATGGCATAGTTGGTCGCGGCGATGGCCACGATCAGCGAATCCGAGGAACTGGTGTGCCAGCACCAGTGGCTCAAGGCATGCAGCTCAGGCGGCACATGCTGGGCTTGCAGGTCTTCCAGGGTCACGCCGTGGGCGGCGCTCCAGTTGACCCAGTAGTCGGCATGGTTGAGTTCGACACGAATGTTGCGCATCAGCCAGCGACGCGCCATGTCCTCACCGGGGTGGCGGGCAAAGCGGGTCTTGGTGAGGTTCTGTGCCATGTATAAAGCGAACTGTTCGACGACCGGCCAACCACCAATGAGGTAGTGGCGCATGGTCCTGGCGCTGAGCTTGTTGTCGCGCATGCGCTGGTACAGTTCGTGTTCGACAACCCGGCGCTTGCTCTCGCTGCAATCGGTAATGAGCTGCTGTGCCCATTTCGGATAGCTCGTGGCGTCCATGAGCGGGCCTGTTCGGTTGAATGTGTCGATCACTGTCGGGCTCCTTTTGATTGTGATTTTCCAGATCAGCAAGAGTTTCAGCGGAACGTGCCGGGGGCCTTGAATAACAACGGCTGCGGCCGGGCCGGCCGACATTGCAACGTGTCACAGGTAAACAATTGCGGGCGTTCGATCACATACCCCTGAGCGTAATCCACCCCTATCTCCAGCAATGCCTGCTCGATCTGGGCGGTCTCAACAAACTCGGCAATCGTGCGCTTACCCATGACGTGGCCGATGTGATTGATCACTTCGACCATTGCTCGGTTAATCGGGTCGTCCAGCATATCCTTTACGAAACTCCCGTCGATCTTCAGGAAGTCTACAGGTAAATGTTTCAGGTAGGCGAATGAAGACATTCCGGCGCAAAAGTCATCCAGCGAGAAGTAACATCCCAAGCTCTTGAGTTCATTGATAAAGCGGATCGCACTGCCCAAATTCGAAATAGCGCTGGTTTCTGTAATTTCAAAACAAATCATTTCCGGCGGAATCGAGTAGGCCACGAACTGTTTACGCAGGAAATCGAGGAACGCCTGGTCTCCAATCGTTGTGCCTGACAGATTGATCGCACACATCGCCATAGGCCCCTGTCGCGAATCATTCAGGCACTGGCGGATGATCTTGAAGACATTCTCCACCACCCAACGGTCCAGGGAGGTCATCAGGCCGTAGCGTTCCGCCGCGGGAATGAAGCTGTCCGGCAGGATCATCCGCCCGGCTTCGTCATGCAGGCGCAACAGGATCTCAATATGCCCGCCGCCATGGTCACCCGGGCCCAACGCGGCGATTTCCTGGGCGTAGAGGCAGAAGCGATTTTCCTCCAGGGCCATGTGCAAGCGCTGGACCCAGGCCATTTCGCCAAAACGCAGGGACAGCTCCGAGTCGTCGGCATGGTAGACCTGGACCCGGTTGCGGCCCTTTTCCTTGGCCATGTAGCAGGCCATGTCGGCAGCCCGCAGGGACGCCTCGAGGGTCGTCGGCGTCTGGGCGATATGCACCAGGCCGATGCTCACGGTGGTCACGAACGGCCGGCCCTTCCAGACAAAGTGCAGGTTCTGCACGGTCTGGCGCAGCCCTTCGGCAATTTTTTCCGCCGCTTCCGGCGAACAGTTCTCCAGCAAGATCCCGAACTCATCCCCGCCCAGCCGGGCCAGGGTGTCGTTTTCCCGTAGCCCCGATTGCAGCAAGGCGCAGATATGGCGCAACAATTCGTCACCCGCTGCATGGCCGCAGGTGTCGTTGACCAGCTTGAACTGATCCAGGTCGAGAAACATCAAGGCATGACGCCCGACCTGGCGAGTGAGGTTGTGCAAGGCCTGCTCGAGGCGATACTCGAATTCCCGGCGGTTCGCCAGGCCAGTCAGGGCATCATGAGTAGCCTGCCACGACAGGTTGGCGATGTATTGGCGCTCCTGGGTCATGTCATGCAACACCAGCACGGCGCCGCTGACCTTGCCCGCATGACGGATTGGCGCGCCCACCAGGGTGACCGACACGGTACTGCCATCCAGGCGCTGGATCAGCTTGGAATGTTCGCTGGCACCGCTGAGCCGACCGCTGAGGATGTGCTCGATCAGGGTCAGCCCCTCGGTCTGGGCATTGTCATCGAGCAAATTGAACAACGCGGCCAAGGGCAAGCCCGTCGCATGTTCAGCCTTCCAATGGGTCATCGCTTCGGCAGCGGGGTTCATGTAGGCGATGGCACCTTCGACGTCGGTGGTGATGACCCCGTCGCCAATGGATTGCAGGGTGATCTGCGCCCGCTCTTTCTCCATCTGCAGCGCGTTGGCGAACACCTGCCGCTGGGCGAGCAATTTATGGGTCCGCAACAACGCCAGGACGATCAGTCCCAGGGCGGTGGCGAAATTGGTCACCAACAAAAGCTGCAGGATGAAACGCGAGCCCTCGCCCAATGCGTCGCTGAAGGCCTTGGCAGCCGGGGTAACGGAATCGTTGATCGCAAAGATCTGGGCCTTCCAGCCGCGGATATCCACCTCCGACGCCTGGCCTGCGGTAATGCTGTTGTGCATCTGCCGGGCGACGTTATCCAGCTCGATCAAGTAGCCGTCGCCCACCGTCCAGAGATCGATGGCTTCCTCCAGGTAACTGAAGTGACGAAAATTGAGGTACAACCAGATCAAGCTGGAAACGTCATCCGGATGGTTGCCACCTTGGAGAATCCCGGCCCGTGCAGCTTCGAGATCCGGCGGTTCGCGATCCAGCGCCACGCGCAGTTCATGGCCGCCCTCGGGGACGGCGATGGCTTGCTGGTATTTGCGGAAAATCGCCCCGTCACGGCTGTCGGCGTAGAGGTTGAGATAATAGATGGCGTCTTTCTGGCCCTTGGACCAGAGACTCTCCCCCGCCACATAGCCGCGAACGGCAGACAGCACGTAAAGGCTGACGCCGCCAAGCAATGCCTGAAATAGCACGACGGCAATAAAGGGCCAGACGATGCCTAGCAGCCGTGGTGTTCCGAGAGTCTGCTTTTGCTTCATGAGGTCCCTTGCACAGGTATTGCCAGACGAACACCCGCCAGAATTCCGCTCCTGACTCAATAGCCTAGGCTAGTTTTCAACCTTTCGAATGAATGGATGAACAGATCGACAGACTTTGCGTGGAATTCAGAAAAATCGGCGTGTTTGCCTGCTTTTTTTCCGATACTAAGCGCAGAAAAGCGCTAGAAACTCAAGGCTGCTGAATCTGTTGCAAATGACCATAGAGTCGCGCGTACAGGCCACCTTCGGCAATCAGCTGCAAATGGTCGCCGTCTTCGGCGATTTGCCCACCGTCGAACACCAATACCCGATCGGCCTGCTTCACCGCCGAGAGCCGGTGGGCGATGATCAGCGTGGTGCGTGCGCTCAAAAAACGCGCCAGTGCCTGATGAAGGTTGTACTCGGTCGCCGCGTCCAGTGCCGAGGTGGCTTCGTCGAGAATCACCACCCGTGGGTCGGCCAATACCATGCGAGCGATGGCCAGCCGTTGACGCTGTCCGCCCGACAGCCGCACCCCGGAACGCCCAACGACGCTCTCCAGGCCCTGGGGCAGCGCCCGTACGGTGGCATCGAGCTGGGCGATTTCCAGAGCACGCCAGCAGTCGTCGTCACTGCACTCACGGCCCATGGCGAGGTTTGCCCGCACCGTATCGTTGAACAGCGCCGGATGTTGCAACACCACTGCAACATTCTCCCGGATGGTCTCCAGGCCGATCTCCTGTTGCGTGGCGCCGCCGAAACGAATGCTGCCTGATTGTGGCGTGTACAGCCCCAGTAACAACTGCACCAGGGTGCTCTTGCCACCGCCGCTGGCCCCGACGATGGCGACTTTCTCGCCCGGCGAGATGGACAGGTTCAACTGGTTGAGCACCAGTTCCTCGCCGTAGCCGAAACTCAACCCCTGGATCTCGATGCCCACCGTGTCACGGCCCTTGAACGGATCGACGACGCCCGTGTACTGGGGCTCGTCGGCCCGGGCCAGCAGTTCATTGATCCGGTTCAAGGCACCGCCGGCGGCGTAATAGGCGTACTGCAGGTTCAACAGTTGCTCGACCGGACCGATCATGAACCAGAGATAGCTGAACACCGCCAGCATCTGGCCGATGGACAGGTCGGAAAACACCACGGTGAGCATGGCCGCCGCGCGAAAAATATCGATGCCGAACTGGAACAGCAAACCACTGGCGCGGTTCGAGGCATCGGTTTTCCACTGCGAACTCACGGCGTAATCGCGGACCTCCTTGGCGCGCATCCCCAAGCGGCCAAGAAAATACCCCTGGCGGTTACCGGCGCGCACTTCCTGGATGGCATCCAGGGTTTCGGTCAAGGCCTGGGTGAAGCGCGAGGTGCTGTCGTTCTCCAGCTTCTTGAGGTGCTTGACCCGCTTGCCCAACTGCACCGTGGCGTAGATCACCAACGGATTGAACAGCAGGATCAGCAGCGCCAGCTCCCAGTGCATCCACACCAGGATCCCGGCGGTGCCCACCAGGGTCAGCATCGCCACCAGGAAACGACTGAGGGTTTCGCCGATGAATTTGTCCAGGGTGTCCAGGTCGGTGACCAGATGGGCCGCCACGGTACCGCTGCCCAGGCTTTCGTATTCGCCCAGGGAAATTCGCTTGAGACGTTCGATCAAGCGGATGCGAATGCGATAGACGATGTCCTTGGCCAAGCGGGCGAACAAGCGCGCCTGCAGCACGTTGAACAACAATGCGCCACAGCGCAGGGCCAGGGTTACCAGCAACATCAGTCCAATGTAGCCGGCCGCGCGCTGCCAGCCCATGGGCAACGCCTGGTTCATGACTTTCAGGGCCGTATCGCCATGCCCCAGCAGGACTTCATCCACCAGCAACGGCAATAGCAACGGGATCGGTACGCTGCACAGCGTCGCCAGCACGGCCACGCCATTGGCGATCCACAGGGCTTTTTTATGCTTGAGGGCCAGGCGACGGATTTCCGCCCAACTCAACCGGTCGATGCGCTGCGAGGCCGATGTATCTGGTGGCCGGTCAGGCACAGGTCGCGCGCTCCAGCCAGCGGCCAAGCAAAGGCGACAGTTGGCTCAGGGGCTGGTAACCGTTGGTCAGCAAGGCCAACTGGCCATCGCGCTCGGCCAACAGTGTGGGGAACCCGGCAATGCCCAGGTCCTGTACCCAGGTGAAATCCGCAGCCGTGGCCGCATGTTGATCGGCGCGATCGAAGGCCGCGGCGAATTCGATGCGTGGCAGCCCGGCCTGTTCGGCCAGCTCCACCAGCACGCTGGCGTGGGTCACGTCGCGGCCTTGCACATAAAAAGCCTGCTGGATCAGCTTCACCAACTTCCAGGCCAGGTCCGGAGCCAGGCTGCGGGCCGTGACCAGTGCCCGGCAGGCAGGCTCGGTGTCGTAGACGAAACCGTCCGGCAGCGCGCCTTCAAGCTTGAAGGGCTGGCCGGTGGCCTGGGTAACGGCCTGCCAGTGTTCAAGAATGTAGCGCCGGGTGGTCGGCTCCAGCGCCGAACCGCTGCCGGTGCGCAAACCACCCACCACCAGGTGCAACTCCACCCCCGCGGCCTGCGCCTGCTCTACCAGCGCCTCGGCCACCGGCGCAAAACCCCAGCACCAGGAACACATCGGGTCCATCACATAGAGCAGGCGTGACGCCATGGTTCAAGCCTCGGAAGATGATTGCTTGTAGTTGTAGCCGATCGGGTGCGGCATGTTGCGAGCCTTGGCCAACTCGATCTGCTTCTGCCGGTCGATGGCGCTGCGACGGGTCTTCTCGCTCAGTTTGTCCCAGCAGTGCGGGCAACTGATGCCAGGCACGTAGTGCTCCGAGGCGCGGTCTTCTACGCTTACCGGAGTACGACAAGCGTGACATTGATCGTAGTCCCCTTCGCTGAGGTCGTGGCGGACGGTTACGCGGTTGTCGAACACGAAGCAGTCGCCGCGCCACTTGGTTTCTTCCTGGGGGACCTCTTCGAGGTATTTCAGGATGCCGCCCTTGAGGTGATAGACCTCGTCGAAACCCTGGCCAAGCATGTAGCTGGAGGCTTTTTCGCAACGAATGCCGCCGGTGCAGAACATCGCGACTTTCTTGTGCCTGGCCGGGTCGAAGTTGGCCTTGATGTATTCAGGGAATTCGCGAAAGCTGGTGGTCTTGGGGTCGATGGCGCCCTCGAAGGTGCCAATGGACACTTCGTAATCGTTACGGGTGTCGATCAACAACACTTCCGGATCGCTGATCAGTGCGTTCCAGTCCTGTGGTTCGACATAGGTGCCGACCTGCTTGTTAGGATCCACGCCTTCGACGCCGAGGGTGACGATTTCTTTTTTGAGCTTGACCTTGGTGCGGTAGAACGGCTGTTCATCGCAGTACGACTCTTTATGGTCGATGTCGATCATGCGCGGATCATTCTTGAGCCAGGCCAGCAGGCCATCGATGCCTTCGCGAGTGCCGGAAACCGTGCCGTTAATGCCTTCTTCAGCGATCAGCAACGTGCCTTTGATGCCGTTGTCGAGCATGGCCTTGAGCAAGGGCTCACGCAGCTCGACGTAATCTTCAAGGGTGACGAACTTATACAGTGCCGCCACGACAATGGGTTGTGCCATGGGTATTTCTCCAGGTGGCTACCCTCGTAAAGGGTGAACCGGATGCGAAAAAAAACGCGCCGGGTGAGCGGCGCGTTGCGGATTCTAGCAAAAACACGGTGGCTTTAGGAGCTGCACGCGCCTGTGAGCCGGACCATTGTGGCGAGGGAGCTTGCTCCCGCTCGGCGGCGAAGCCGTCGTCTGGATCAGTTTCCAGGGGACCGCTTCGCGGTCCAGCGGGAGCAAGCTCCCTCGCCACAACAAGCATCCGCGCGACAAACAACCACTTTCAGTGCTTGCTGCCGCCGGCACAGGTTGGCGAAGCCGGGGCCGCGTCGATCTGGGCCCATTCTTCAGGGGTGTAGGTGTGCAGCGCCAACGCATGGAATTCGCCCATCAGCTCGCCCAGCGTGCCGTAGACCTTCTGGTGACGCTTGACACGATTGAGCCCTTCGAACTGCTGGCTGACCACCACGGCCTTGAAGTGGGTCTGCAGGCCACGGCTGTGCATGTGGCTTTCATCCAGCACTTGCAAGTGCTCGGGCTGCAAGAGCCCGAGTGTCGATTCGATGCGTTGTTGCATGCTCATACCAGGCTCCGCTTACGGCTTTTTCTTGGCAGGGGCGGCTTTGGGCTCGAGCTCGGCCGTCATGTCCGCCAGCAGCTTGTTGACCACCGGCACCGCGCTTTCAAGCTTGGCCTGGGTCAGTTGGGCTGATTGCTGGGTCAGTTGCGGCATTTTTTCCAGGACTTTCTTGCCCAGTGGCGATTGATAGAAAGCGACCAGGTCCTTGAGCTCCGATTCGCTGAAGTTGCTGGTGTAGAGCTTGACCATGTCCGGCTTGAGCTTGTTCCAGCCGATAGCTTGGTCCAACGCGGCATTGGCCTTGGCCTGGTAGGTTTCCAGGGTGGCTTTTTTCGACTCAGGGGCCTTGGTCTGTTCAAAGCGCTGGGCAAACATCTGCTGCACTTGCATGTATACCGGAGTGCCCAGTTTGTCAGCGTGCGCCAGGGTCAGGAACGCTTCGGCGCTGGCGTTGTGGCTGGCGGTATCGGCGAAAACAGGGCCGCTGGCACACACCAGAGCAACTGCGGTACAGATGGCACGAAGACGGGTCATCGAGTTTCCTTTGATTACAGGCGAGGTAAAACCCCAAGGGCGACCATTCTGCGCCTAAAAAACGCTGGGCCTCAACCCCGATGCTTGCCGGGTCCGATTGACGGGCCGAACCCACCGCTCCTGGATTGAAGGATGATTGAGGGAACCGGTGCCGCCCATCTGGGCCTAAACTGCGCATTCAGCCCTTAAGGAGTTTGACCCGATGAGCCGTATCGAAACCGACAGCCTTGGCCAGGTTGAAGTCCCGGACGACGCCTACTGGGGCGCCCAGACGCAGCGTTCCATGATCAACTTCGCCATTGGCAACGAACGCATGCCACTGTCGGTGTTGCACGCCTTGGCACTGATCAAGAAAGCCGCCGCACGGGTCAATGACCGCAATGGCGACCTCCCCGCCGACATCGCCCGCCTGATCGAACAGGCCGCCGACGAAGTGCTGGCCGGCCAGCATGACGACCAGTTCCCGCTGGTGGTCTGGCAGACCGGCAGCGGCACCCAGAGCAACATGAACGTCAACGAGGTGATCGCCGGGCGCGCCAACGAACTGGCCGGCAACCCCCGCGGTGGCAAGAGCCCCGTGCACCCCAACGATCACGTCAACCGCTCGCAGAGCTCCAACGACTGCTTCCCCACCGCGATGCACATTGCCGCTGCCCAGGCCGTCCACCAGCAATTGTTCCCGGCCATCAGTGAGCTGTCCGGCGGCCTGGCGGAACTGGCGGCGCGCCACATGAAACTGGTCAAGACTGGCCGTACCCACATGATGGATGCCACGCCAATCACCTTTGGCCAGGAACTGTCGGCGTTCATTGCTCAACTCGATTACGCCGAACGAGCGATCCGCGCCGCGCTACCGGCGGTCTGCGAACTGGCCCAAGGCGGCACGGCGGTCGGCACCGGGCTCAATTCGCCCCATGGTTTCGGCGAAGCGATTGCCGCTGAACTGGCGGCGCTGTCGGGCCTGCCATTCGTCACCGCGCCGAACAAGTTTGCCGCGCTGGCCGGCCATGAACCCTTGACCGCCTTGTCCGGCGCCCTGAAAACCCTCGCCGTGACCCTGATGAAAATCGCCAACGACCTGCGCCTGCTGGGTTCCGGGCCGCGGGCGGGGTTTGCCGAAGTGAAATTGCCGGCCAACGAACCGGGCAGTTCCATCATGCCCGGCAAGGTCAACCCGACCCAGTGCGAAGCCTTGTCGATGCTGGCCTGCCAGGTCATGGGCAACGACGTGACCATCGGCTTTGCCGCCAGTCAGGGGCATTTGCAGTTGAACGTGTTCAAACCGGTGATCATCCACAACCTGCTGCAATCGATCCGGCTGCTGGCCGATGGCTGCAGCAACTTCCAGCAGCACTGCATCGCCGGGCTCGAGCCGGATGCCGAGCAGATGGCCGCGCACCTGGAACGCGGGTTGATGCTGGTGACCGCGCTGAACCCGCACATCGGCTACGACAAATCCGCCGAGATCGCCAAGAAAGCCTACGGCGAAGGGCTGACCTTGCGTGAAGCGGCACTGCAACTGGGGTACCTGACCGATGAAGAGTTCGATGCCTGGGTGCGACCGGAGAATATGCTGGAGGCCGGTAGCTAGGGCTGAAGATTTGCGGTGACCGATAACCTGTCTTCGCGAGCAAGCCTGCTCCCACAATGGATTGGGGTCGGATACACAACCTGTGTCCGATGAGATCGAATGTGGGAGCGGGCTTGCTCGCGAAGAACGATAACGCGGTCTATCGCTCTACAACCATCCGCTGCCGCCGGGCCTTGAGCCCGGCGATCAGCGAGGGCCCCAGGGCGACCAACGCCGAACCCAGCACCACCAGCACCGCCCCGCCATACCCCAGCAGATTGATCTGCTCGGCATGGACATACTCAGGCCACCACCAAGCCGCCATCGCCACCGCGGCGAACGTCACCAGCGGCGTGATCGCCAGGGTCGCACTGACCCGCGACGCCTCCCAATGGGCCAAGGCTTCGGCAAACGCGCCATAGGCAATCAACGTGTTGAGGCAGCAAGCGAGCAACAACCAGCCTTGCAACGGACTCAATTGCAGCGCCTCCAACGGGTGCACCCAGGGGGTGAGCAGCAACGCGCAGAACAGGTAGATCACCATCATCACCTGCAACGAATTCCACACCGTCAACAGTTGCTTCTGGCCCAAGGCATAGAAGGTCCAGACCGTCGACGCCAGCAACACCATCAGCACCCCGGCGGTGTAGTCGCTCAGGGACGTCAGCAACTCACCCAGGCGCTGGTTGAAAAACAGCGTAAAACCGATCAGCAACACCAGCAGGCCGATGCCCTGCCCCACGCTGAAGCGCTCCTTGAACACGAACAGGCTGGCGACCAGCAACATGATCGGCCCCATCTGCACCACCAGTTGCGCGGTGCCGGGGCTCAAGCGATTCAGGCCCATCAGGTACAACACGTAGTTGCCCACCAGCCCGAGCACCGCCATCGCCACCAGCCAGCCTCCGCGCGGGCCAAGGACCTTGTGACTGGGCAGGCGCCGGGTGGCCGCCAAATAGATGAACAGCAAACCGCCGGACACCAGCAAGCGAAACCAGGTCACGGTGACCGGGTCCATCACTTGCAGCACTTGCTTGAGCTTGATCGGCAGGATTCCCCAGAGCAGGGCAGTCAGCAGGGCGAGGAACAGGCCGTAGACCCAGCGACCGGACGATATGTGCATGCAACCCTCGAAGCCCAAGACAAAGGACGTCCATTCTAGGCGTCTATTGCGTCACGACACAGGGACAGTTGGGCAGAGGCCGCCCACGGGATTGTATGGGTCGTAGCCGTCGATCGGCTGGGCAGGCGGGAATCAGGGACAACACATATGCTCATTTGAAACAGACCTTGCTGCACTCTGGAGACCCGACATGCTTGGAAAACGCGCCTTGGATCCCGCCCCTACGACTATTTTTCGCAGTGACCGGATCTGCCGGGTCAACGGCGAGTTTTATTTCAATACACGTGAGGGCACCCAGGAGGGTCCGTTCGCCACCCGCGAGGCGGCGGAGCGGGAGATAGAGGCGTATATCGGCCGGATGCTACAACTGACGCAGGTTGCCAGCTAGGCAGGATGTGGCGAGGGAGCTTGCTCCCGCTGGGCCGCGAAGCGGCCCCTGTTCAATCAGCACGGTACTGATAAGCCGGCGACTGCTTCGCAGCCGAGCGGGAGCAAGCTCCCTCGCCACAGATTGCCCCCCAACCTCTTCGGCAAACGGTTAACGAACCACCTCAAACAACCCCGTAGCCCCCATCCCACCGCCCACGCACATGGTTACGACACCGTAGCGCAGGTTGCGTCGCTGCAGCTCGCGCACCAGGTGCCCCACTTGCCGCGAGCCGGTCATGCCGAATGGATGGCCGATGGAGATCGAGCCGCCGTTGACGTTGTATTTCCCGGGATCGATTTCCAGTCGGTTGCGGCTGTACAGGCACTGGGAAGCAAAGGCTTCGTTGAGTTCCCACAGATCGATATCGGCGATCTGCAAGCCCTTGGCCTTGAGCAGCTTGGGCACTGAAAACACCGGGCCGATGCCCATCTCGTCCGGCTCGCAACCGGCCACGGTGAAGCCGCGAAAAAACGCCTTGGGCTTGAGCCCCAGCGCCAGGGCTTTTTCCAGGCTCATCACCAAGGTCATCGAAGCCCCGTCGGACAACTGCGACGAGTTGCCCGCCGTCACCGAACCGTCTTCGGCGAACACCGGTTTCAGGCCTGCCAGGCTTTCATAGGTGGTGTCCGGGCGATTGCAATCGTCGCGATCGACCACACCGTCGAGGACCTGCACAGCGCCAGTGTTCTTGTCCTCGACCCGGTACTTGACCGCCATCGGGATGATTTCGTCATCGAACAACCCGGCCGCCTGGGCCTTGGCGGTGCGTTGCTGGCTCTGCAAGGCGTAGCGATCCTGCTCCTCGCGGCTGACCTGGTAACGTCGGGCGACGATCTCGGCGGTCTGGCCCATGGGAAAATAAATCCCGGGCACCTGCTCCTTGAGCAGCGGGTTGATCAGGTTGTCGGTGTTGACGCTTTTCATCGTCAGGCTGATGGACTCCACCCCGCCGGCCACGATGATGTCGCTGCAACCGGAAGCGATCTGGTTGGCGGCGATGGCAATGGCTTGCAGGCCCGAGGAACAGAAGCGGTTGAGGGTCATGCCGGCGGTGCCGGTGCCCAATCGCGAGAGCACCGCCACGTTACGCCCGATGTTGTAGCCCTGGGCGCCTTCATTGGACCCGGCCCCGACGATGCAGTCCTCGACACTGGCGGGGTTGATGTCGTTGCGCGCCAGCAAGGCATCGACACAATGGGCCGCCATGTCGTCTGGACGGGTCATGTTGAACTTGCCGCGAAAGGACTTGGCCAGGCCGGTCCGTACGCTGTCGACGATCACCACTTCACGCATGGCTGTACCTCATTGTTGTAGTCGGTTGAGAGTGAATCGAGCATAAATCCACTGCATAACCGACTGCGACAATCATTCACCTCGCGTATGCGCCTCCATCGCCCTAGCCCTTCTTTTTCTTGCGAGCCTGCTTTGCACTCCGCTCGAAAGCCGCTTCCAGCGCCTGGTTGAGGGTGCGCAACACCTTGACCCGCGCCCAGCGCTTGTCGTTGGCTTCCACCAAGGTCCAGGGGGAAATCTCGGTGCTGGTGCGGTCGACCATGTCGCACACCGCGGCCCGGTAAGCGTCCCACTTGTCGCGGTTGCGCCAGTCATCCTCGGTGATCTTGAAGCGCTTGAACGGAATATCCTCGCGCTCCTGGAAACGCTCCAGCTGGGTTTGCTTGTCGATGGCCAGCCAGAACTTGACCACCACCACGCCGGCGTCGGCGAGCTGTTCCTCGAAATCGTTGATTTCCCCGTAGGCCCGCAGCCAGTCGGCCTGGCTGCAAAACCCTTCGACCCGCTCCACCAGCACCCGACCGTACCAGGAGCGGTCGAACATGGTGAACTTGCCGCGTGCGGGAATATGCCGCCAGAAGCGCCACATGTAGGGGTGGGCGCGCTCTTCTTCCGTGGGCGCGGCAATGGGCACGATGCTGTATTGGCGCGGGTCCAGGGCCGCCGTGACCCGCCGGATAGCCCCGCCCTTGCCCGCCGCGTCATTGCCTTCGAACACCGCTACCAGGGCATGCTGGCGCATGCGCTTGTCCCGCAGCAGGCCAGAGAAGCGCGCCTGCTCGGTGATCAATTGTTCTTCGTAGTCGGCTTTGTCCAGGCGCCGGGTCATGTCCAGGCTGTCGAGCAACGTGATCTGGCCATCCAACTCGGGCAGCGGCGCCACGCTGACCTTTTGCGGCCTGATCTTCGGCCGGTCCAGGGCCTGGCGCAAACCGTCGAGCAAGATCCGCCCGACGGTGAGGCTGCGATAACAGCTGTCCATGCCTTCGATCACATGCCACGGCGCGTAATCGCGACTGGTGCGGCGCAGCACACGCTCGCCGTATTTGACGAACTTGTCATAGGTCTGGGATTGCTGCCAGTCCAGCGGGCTGATGCGCCAGCTGTGCAGCGGGTCATCCTTGAGCCCCTTGAGCCGGGCCTTCATCTGCTTCTTGGACAGGTGGAACCAGAACTTGAAGATCAGCGCGCCTTCGTCGCAGAGCATTTTTTCCAGGCGCTCGGCACCGGCAATCGCCTGGTCGAGCCGTGGGTCCTTGAACTCGCCATGGACCCGGCCCTGCAGCATCTGGCTGTACCAGTTGCCGAAGAAAATTCCCATGCGCCCCTTGGCCGGCAGCATTCGCCAATAGCGCCACGCCGGAGGCCGCGCCAATTCCTCGTCGGTCTGTTGGTCAAAGGTGCGCACTTCGATCAGCCGCGGATCCATCCATTCGTTGAGCAACTTCACCGTCTCGCCCTTGCCCGCGCCTTCGATGCCGTTGATCAACACGATGACCGGAAACCGACCCTGCTGCTGCAACTCGAACTGCGCTTCCAGCAGTGCTTCACGCAGGGCCGGCACCTCGGCTTCAAAGGTTTCTTTATCGATGACGTGACCGATTTCAGCGGATTCGAACATGGACAGCTCCTTCCAGGGATTGGGGCAAGACTAGCGGATTGGATGCGGCCCTGTGCAGCAGATTCCATCAAGAACAACGCTGTGTTGCGATGGGTCAAGCAAGCCGATACCGATCGGCTAGAATGGCCGCTCAGTTTCGACCGAGCCTGCCATGACGCCCATCCAGCACCACGCCCAACTCGACTGGGACGACCAGGGTCGCCCGCGCTCGCGGGTATTCGACGACGTGTATTTCTCCGATCAGTCCGGGCTGGAAGAAACCCGTTACGTGTTCCTCGAGCAGAACAACCTGGCCGAGCGCTTTGCCGCGCTGCCCGCCGACGGGCGCCTGGTGATCGGCGAAACCGGCTTTGGCACCGGCTTGAACTTCCTCTGCGCCTGGCAGTTGTTCGAACAATGCGCGCCGACCGGGGCGCGGCTGCATTTCGTCAGCGTCGAGAAGTACCCATTGACCCCGCAGGACCTGTGTCGAGCCCTGGCCCTCTGGCCGCAGCTCGCCCTCCAGGCCGAGCAACTGCTTGGGCAATACGTGGCGATACATCAGGGTTTCCAGCGCCTGGTCCTGGCCAATGGGCGGGTGACGCTGACCCTGTTGATCGGCGATGCCCTGGAGCAGTTGCCGCAGTTGGACGGGCAGATCGACGCCTGGTTCCTGGACGGTTTCGCACCGGCCCGAAACCCAGAGATGTGGACCGCCGAGCTGTTCGCCGAACTGGCCCGGCTGGCCGCACCCGACGCCACCCTCAGCACCTTCACCAGCACCGGTTGGGTCAGGCGATTGCTGAACGCGGCGGGCTTCAAGATGAAGCGCACGCCGGGCATCGGCCATAAGTGGGAAATCCTGCGCGGTGTGTTTCTTGGCTGGCCGGAGCAGACACCAGCGCCGGCCCCGGCAAAACCCTGGTACGCCCGCCCCTTGCCGCCCATCGGCGAGCGCCGGGCCCTGGTGATCGGCGGCGGCCTGGCTGGTTGTGCCAGCGCCGCCAGCCTCGCCGCGCGTGGCTGGCAGGTGACGCTGCTGGAGCGTCATGCAGGCTTGGCCGAGGAAGCCTCCGGCAACCCCCAGGGCGTGCTGTATCTCAAGCTATCGGCCCACGGCACGGCGTTGTCGCAGATGATCCTCAGCGGTTTCGGCTACACCCGGCGCGTGTTGGAACAACTGCAACGCGGCATTGACTGGGACGCCTGCGGGGTCTTGCAACTGGCCTTCAACAGCAAGGAAGCCGAGCGTCAGGCACAACTGGCCGAGGCGTTCCCAAGGGATTTGCTGCACCCCCTCGATCAGTGCGAGGCGCAAGTGCGGTCCGGCATCGGCCTGGCCTGTGGTGGTCTGTTTTATCCCGAGGGCGGCTGGGTGCATCCACCGGCCTTGTGTCGCTGGCAAGCCTCAGGCACGGCGATCGACGTGCAGCCCCATCATGAAGTGCTGCAACTGCGCCGCGTGGACGGCCAGTGGCAGGCATGGGACGACGAACGATGCCTGGCCAGCGCACCGGTGGCGATCCTCGCCAGCGCCGCCGAAATCAAACGTTTCGAACCGGCCGCCGACTTGCCGCTCAAGCGTATTCGCGGGCAAATCACCCGGTTGCCGCAAACCACCCGCAGCCAGAGCCTGGCGACCGTAGTTTGCGCCGAAGGCTATGTGGCCCCGCCGCGGCTGGGCGAGCACACCCTGGGCGCCAGTTTCGATTTCAACAGCGACGACCTGACGCCCACCGCCGCCGAGCACGCCGGCAACCTGCAGATGCTCGAAGAAATCTCCCAAGACCTGGTGGATCGCCTGAACGCCGGCAGCCTGGACCCGGAACGCCTCGAAGGCCGTGCGGCATTCCGTTGCACCAGCCCGGATTACTTGCCGATTGTCGGACCGTTGGCGGATAGGCAGGCGTTCAGCGAGGCCTATTCGGCCCTGGGCAAAGACGCCCGCCAAGTGCCAGACACCCCCTGCCCGTGGTCCGAGGGTTTGTACATCAACAGCGGCCATGGCTCCCGTGGCCTGATCACTGCACCGCTGTCGGGCGAACTGATCGCCGCCTGGCTGGACAACGAGCCTTTGCCGCTGCCCCGCAGCGTGGCCGAGGCCTGCCATCCGAATCGATTTGCGTTGCGGGCATTGATTCGGGGCAAGGCCTGACACCCTTTAATGGTGTGCCCCAATCCCTTGTGGGAGCGAGCTTGCTCGCGATGGCGGTGGATCAGTTGGCATCTGAGTTGACTGCCCCACTGCTATCGCGAGCAAGCTCGCTTCCACAGGTTCCTCTTATCCCGTGAGGCATGGGGCACCCCCTACCCGCCGGCTTATAACGCATCGATCTAAAACTCACAGCAATCCCTCCGGTCAGTTTCAGGGTACCCGCCCTTTTGGTGGGTGCGGCTTGACCCCTCCCCAACGGAAAAACCGGTAAGGACTTATGTGCGGATTAGCTGGAGAGTTACGTTTCGATCAACAACCTGCGGACCTTGCGGCCGTAGAGCGAATCACCCATCACCTGGCCCCTCGCGGCCCCGACGCCTGGGGTTTTCATAGCCAGGGACCAATTGCCCTGGGCCATCGGCGCCTGAAAATCATGGACCTGTCGGACGGCTCGGCCCAGCCGATGATCGACAATCAGCTGGGCCTGTCCCTGGCCTTCAACGGCGCGATCTACAACTACCCGGAGCTGCGCAGCGAACTCGAAGGCCTGGGCTACAGCTTCTATTCCGGTGGCGACACCGAAGTGCTGCTCAAGGGCTATCACGCCTGGGGCGAAGCGCTGCTGCCCAAGCTCAACGGCATGTTCGCCTTCGCCATCTGGGAACGCGATGCCAAGCGCCTGTTCATCGCCCGCGACCGCCTCGGCGTGAAGCCGCTGTACCTGTCGCGCACCGGCCAACGGCTACGTTTCGCCTCGGCATTGCCGGCGCTGCTCAAGGGCGGCGATATCAACCCGATGCTCGACCCGGTGGCCCTCAACCATTACCTGAATTTCCACGCGGTGGTCCCGGCGCCCCGCACCTTGCTGGCGGGTGTTGAAAAACTGCCGCCCGCGACCTGGATGCGCATCGAAGCCGACGGCAGCACCGAGCAGAAAACCTGGTGGACCCTGCCCTACGGACCACGGGCCGACGAACTGCACCTGAACCTGGAAGACTGGATCGAGCGCGTGCTCGACAGCACCCGTGAAGCGGTCGCCATTCGCCAACGCGCCGCCGTGGATGTCGGCGTACTGCTTTCCGGTGGCGTGGATTCAAGCATGCTCGTGGGCCTGCTGCGGGAAGTCGGCGTAGAGGACCTGTCGACCTTCTCTATCGGTTTCCAGGATGCCGGTGGCGAGCGCGGTGACGAGTTCCAGTATTCGGACCTGATCGCCAAGCACTACGGCACCCGCCACCACCAACTGCGTATCGACGAAAAAGAGATCATCGAGCAACTGCCGGCAGCGTTCCGTGCCATGAGCGAACCGATGGTCAGCCACGACTGCATCGCCTTCTATCTACTGTCGCGGGAAGTGGCCAAGCACTGCAAAGTGGTGCAAAGCGGCCAGGGCGCCGACGAGCTGTTCGCCGGTTACCACTGGTACCCGCAGGTCGATGGCGCCAGCGATCCCTACGCGGCCTATCGCGCCGCGTTCTTCGACCGCAGCCATGAAGAATATGCCGCCACCGTGCAGCCCAAATGGCTGACGGCCAACGACGCGGCCGGCGACTTCGTCAAAGAACATTTCGCCCAGCCCGGGGCCGATGCCGCGGTAGACAAGGCCCTGCGCCTGGACAGCACCGTGATGCTGGTGGACGACCCGGTCAAGCGCGTCGACAACATGACCATGGCCTGGGGCCTGGAAGCGCGCACACCCTTCCTGGACTACCGCCTGGTGGAACTCTCGGCCAGGGTCCCCGCGAAGTTCAAGCTACCCGATGGCGGCAAACAGGTACTCAAGGAAGCCGCCCGGCGGGTGATCCCCGGCGAGGTAATCGACCGCAAAAAAGGCTATTTCCCGGTACCAGGCCTCAAGCACCTGGAAGGCAACACCCTGGCCTGGGTTCGCGAACTGCTGCTGGATCCGAGCCAGGACCGCGGCCTGTTCAACCCGGCCATGCTCGACCGCCTGCTGACCGACCCCAACGGCCAGCTCACGCCATTGCGCGGCTCACGACTGTGGCAACTGGCGGCGCTGAACCTGTGGCTCAGCGAGCAAGGAATCTGATCGATGAAACCTCATGCAACGGTTCACAACCAACGCCTCTTGCGCGGCCAGGCGCCCTCCTATGAACGCCTGCAGGCACGCCTGGCCGAAGACGGCAGCGAATTGGGCGCCGACCCGATCGCGGTGCATTGCGGCTGGGGCCGACTTTTGATCGGCCACACCTTCCCGGACCCGGCAAGCCTGGCCCGGGAACTGCTCAACGAACAACCCGGCGAAAGGGACATTGCCTTATACGTGGCCGCGCCCCAGCAAGTGCTGGGGCTGGAACCGGCCCAACTGTTCCTCGATCCGTCCGACACCTTGCGCCTGTGGTTCAGCGACTATCGCCAGGCCACGCGGGTATTTCGCGGCTTTCGGATTCGCCGGGCCCAAGGCGAGACCGACTGGCAGGCCATCAACCAGCTCTACCAAGCCCGGGGCATGTTGCCCATCGACCCACTGCGCCTGACCCCGCGCCATGAGGGTGGCCCGGTCTATTGGCTGGCCGAAGATGACGACACCGGTGCGGTGATCGGCAGCGTCATGGGCCTGAATCACCAGAAGGCCTTCAACGACCCGGAAAACGGCAGCAGCCTCTGGTGCCTGGCCGTGGACCCGCAATGTCCGCGGCCCGGTGTTGGCGAAGTGCTGGTGCGTCACCTCATCGAGCATTTCATGAGCCGTGGCTTGAGTTACCTCGACCTGTCGGTGTTGCACGACAATCGCCTGGCGAAAAACCTCTACGCCAAACTCGGTTTTCGCAATCTCTCGACCTTCGCCATTAAACGCAAGAACGGCATCAACCAGCCGTTGTTCCTGGGGCCAGGCCCCGAAGCGCAGTTCAATCCTTATGCGCGCATCATTGTCGAAGAAGCTCACCGCCGAGGCATCGACGTACAGGTAGACGATGCCGAGGCCGGCTTGTTCACCCTGGTCCATGGCAGCCGCCGGGTCCGATGCCGCGAATCCTTGAGCGACCTGACCAGCGCCATCAGCATGACGCTGTGCCAGAACAAAAGCCTGACCCACAAAGTGCTGAAAAGCGCCGGCCTGAACCTGCCGGCCCAACAGTTGGCGGGCAATGCCGATGACAACCTGGCGTTTCTCGACGAGCACGAACGGGTGGTGGTCAAGCCGCTGGACGGCGA
The DNA here is from genome assembly GCF_900103575.1 of Pseudomonas sp. NFACC51. Taxonomy (NCBI): domain Bacteria; kingdom Pseudomonadati; phylum Pseudomonadota; class Gammaproteobacteria; order Pseudomonadales; family Pseudomonadaceae; genus Pseudomonas; species Pseudomonas sp. NFACC51. The sequence continues at coordinate 199,894 of NZ_FMXH01000008.1, forward strand.
ACAGGGCCAAGGCGTGGCGGTGGATTTGCGCACCATCGAGGAGGTGCAGAGCGCCATCGAAGCGGCCCGGCAATTCGATAGCCAGGTCTTGCTGGAAAGTTTCCACGAGGGTCTGGACCTGCGCATCCTGGTGATCGGTTTTGAAGTGGTGGCGGCGGCGATCCGGCGCCCGGCGGAGGTGATCGGCGATGGCCGGCACACCATCGGCGCGTTGATCGAAGCCCAGAGCCGCCGACGCCAAGCGGCCACGGGCGGCGAAAGTAAAATCCCGATGGATGGCGAGACCTTGCGCACACTCAACGCGGCGGGGTTCGACTACGACAGCGTGCTGCCCGCTGGGGAGCACCTGTTCGTACGGCGTACGGCGAACCTGCATACCGGCGGCGTGCTGGAGGATGTCACCGGGATCCTGCATCCGACCCTGGTCGATGCGGCGGTGCGCGCCGCACGGGCGCTGGACATCCCCATGGTCGGCCTCGACCTGCTGGTACCGGCGGCCGATCAACCCAAGTATGTGTTCATCGAAGCCAACGAACGCGCAGGCTTGGCCAACCACGAACCACAACCCACCGCCGAGCGCTTTGTGGATCTGTTGTTTCCTCATAGCCAGGCGGTGGCCTAGCCCTTCTTCTGTGGCTAGGGAGCTTGCTCCCGCTGGGCTGCGAAGCAGCCCTTCTCCGTTGCCTCCGGGTCTGTGCATTGACCTGGAGCTCAAAGGGGACCGCTCGCGGTCCAGCGGGAGCAAGCTCCCTCGCCACAAGGTTCCCCTATTCAACTTAATGTTCCGTGAGGAGTTTCCATGATCAGCAAAATTCCAGAACCGGATCTCGAATACCTGCAGAAAGTCCTGCTGGAAATGCTCGCCATTCCCAGCCCTACCGGCTTTACCGACACCATCGTGCGTTATGTCGCCGAGCGGCTCGAAGAGCTGGGTATCGCTTTTGAAATGACCCGCCGTGGCACAATCCGCGCCACGCTCAAGGGGCGCAAGAGCAGCCCCGACCGGGCCGTGTCGGCGCACTTGGATACCATCGGTGCCTCAGTGCGGGCCATCAAGGACAACGGCCGCCTGACCCTGGCCCCGGTGGGTTGCTGGTCCAGCCGATTTGCCGAAGGCAGCCGGGTCAGCCTGTTTACCGACACCGGCGTGATCCGTGGCAGCGTGCTGCCGTTGATGGCGTCCGGGCACGCGTTCAATACCGCCGTGGATGAACTGCCCATCAGTTGGGACCACATCGAGCTGCGCCTGGACGCCTACTGCGCCACGCGTGCCGATTGCGAAACCCTGGGGGTGGGCATCGGTGATTACGTCGCCTTCGATCCCCTGCCGGAATTTACCGAAAGTGGCCACATCAGTGCCCGGCACCTGGACGACAAAGCCGGGGTCGCAGCCCTGTTGGCGGCGCTCAAGGCGATTGTCGACAGCGGCGAAGAACTGCTGATCGATTGTCACCCACTGTTCACCATCACCGAGGAAACCGGCAGCGGTGCAGCGGCAGCATTGCCCTGGGATGTCAGCGAATTTGTCGGCATCGACATCGCGCCCGTCGCCCCTGGCCAGCACTCGAGCGAACATTCGGTCAGCGTGGCGATGCAGGACTCCGGAGGCCCCTACGACTATCATCTGTCGCGGCACTTGCTGAAACTGGCCAAGGAGAACGAGGTACCGGCACGCCGCGACCTGTTCCGCTACTACTTCAGCGACGCTCATTCGGCCATCACCGCCGGCCACGACATCCGTACCGCCCTGCTCGCCTTCGGCTGCGACGCCACCCATGGCTACGAACGCACCCACATCGACAGCCTGGCCGCCCTCAGTCGCCTGCTCGGCGCCTACATCCTCAGCCCGCCGGTGTTCGCCAGCGACGCGCAACCAGCCCAAGGCTCACTGGACCGCTTCAGTCATCAGATCGAACACGATACCCAGATGGAAAGCGATACCCGGGTGCCATCGGTGGATAGCCTGGTGGGGCAGCGCTCCGATAGCTGATCCAACATTCACTGTCTGGGCTATTGCCATCGCGAGCAAGCTCGCTCCCACACTTGAAATGCATTCCTCTGTGGTAGCGAGCTTGCTCACGATGAGGCCAGAACGGCCCCACAAACCCAAGGCTAGCCGCAAAAGCCCATTGGCCGTAGCATCGTCCCATTGTCTAGCCGAGGTACCCCATGCTCATCCCCCACGACCAACTCGAAGTCGACACGCTCACCCGCCTGATCGAGGATTTCGTGACCCGCGACGGCACCGACAATGGTGACGACACCCCCCTGGAAACGCGGGTTCTGCGGGTCAGGCAAGCCCTGACCAAAGGCCAGGCGTTGATCGTCTTCGACCCCGAAAGTGAACAGTGTCAACTGATGCTCAAGCACGACGTGCCAAAACACCTATTCGACTGAACAGGCCTTGCGAGTGGCCTGGGCCTTTTTCTTCTGGATCTTGTCGTAGATTTCGGAGCGATGGACATCGACGTGCCGTGGCGCTTCCACGCCGAAACGCACCGTGCCGCCGCTGACCGACAGCACACGGACGGAAATATCGTCACCAATGGAAATCAACTCACCTACAGCGCGGCTTAATACAAGCATGGTTCTTGTCCTTAAGAATGTCTGGACCCTGACCATGCCCGGCCTGTTCCCCGTTCTCAAGACACCCGCGAGAATTCAGTAAGGCCCTACAAGCAAAGTTCTTGCGACTGACGGAAACTTCCTGCAAAACCCTGTCGGACTACCGGTTATTTCAGGGTGCCGAGAACCGCGGGCCGAATAGAATCACACTCGCCCCCAAGACGCAGAGTGCCACGCCAATCCAGTCGGACCCCAGTGGCCGCACCCGCTCAACCACCGCCAGCCAGCCGATCGACGCAATGATATAGAGGCCGCCATAAGCGGCGTAGGCGCGCCCGGCGTACGTCGCTTCGACGCGGGTCAACAACAGGGCGAACAATGTGAGACTGAGCAACGCCGGGGCGATCCACCAGGCACTCTTGCCCTGGCGCAACCACATCCAGAAGGCGTAGCAGCCCGCGATCTCAAACAGGGCGGCGAGAAAAAACCACAGGTAATTGAGCATGTAGATGTCCATCAGGAAGGCCGAATGGCGCCATCCTGAGGACATCGGGCACCCAGGTCAATTGAGGTTTTGCCGGGCCTTGGCGCGCATCTTGTCAGCCATGACGGTCATTTCGTCGTACAGCAACTGTGGGTTCTTCTGCTTGAGGGCCCAAGCCATGCGTCCCTGTTCGTGGGGCAGGATCATGAACTGCCCCTGGGCGACCTGCTGATAGATGTAGTCGGCAATATCCGTGGCGCTGATCGGTGAGCTTTCCAGCAACTTGCCGACCTGGGCTTTCATGGCCGGGGTCGGGCCACGGAAGGAGTCCAACAGATTGGTCTGGAAGAACGACGGGCACACCACGTGCACACCCACTTCCTGCTGCGCCAGCTCCACCAGCAGGCTTTCCGACAGCGCCACGACACCCGCCTTGGCCACGTTGTAGTTGCTCATGGCCGGGCCCTGCATCAGGGCTGCCATGGAGGCGATGTTGATGATCTTGCCACGGCTTTCTTCCAGCAGCGGCAAGAACGCCTTGCAGCCCTTGACCACACCCATGAGGTTGATCGCGATCTGCCAGTCCCAATCCTCCAGGGAAAGCTCGCTGAAGAAGCCGCCCGAGGCCACGCCGGCATTGTTGACGATGATATCGATACCGCCGAATTTCTCTTCGCAGGCCTGGGCGAACGCAGTCAATTGACTGTAGTCGCGCACATCGCAGCGCTGGATGAAGCCGTCGCCACCGGCACTACGCACTAGCTTGAGGGTTTCCACGAGGCCCGGTTCGCTGACATCCGATAAGGCCAGGCGCCATCCTTCGCGGGCCCAGCGCAGCGCGATTTCGCGACCCAGGCCAGAGCCGGCACCAGTGATCATCATGCGATTTTGCATAGCAGACAGCCTTGTTGTTCCGGGAGAGATAGGCCGAGTGTAGCGAAGGCGTTCAACGGACCCACGCTCCATCAGAGTGCTGAATGGCGAGGGCAAACCGTAGGCGCTACAAAAACTTTGAATTTTCTACAAGGCGCAACGGTCGGACTTATTAAGCCGCCCGGATTTAACGCATGCGCGCTGGTAGTTGGAAGTTGTATCACTCCAGAACTGACCAATAAGGAAATCTACAATGGGCACAATACTTATCATTATCCTGATCCTCCTGCTGATCGGTGGCCTCCCCGTCTTCCCGCACTCAAGAAGTTGGGGTTATGGCCCGTCCGGTATCATCGGTGTGGTGTTGGTGGTGCTGTTGATCCTGCTACTACTGGGCAAGATATAAACCACTCAGTAAGCGCAAAAAAAAAAGAGGCCTTGGCAGGCCTCTTTTTTATGTGCGCCGTTTATCAGTCCGGCTTGCCGTCAACAACGCCGGCGGTGTTATCCAGCAGGCTCTTGGTCGCGGTTTGCAGGAAAGATTCGAGCTTGAGTTTCATCGGCGCGGTGTCCGGTGCATTCGGGATGATTTCCGCACCTGGGTTGGCGCCCAGTTCATAGCGATACATCTTCGGTTCCATTTCCTTTTCCTTCGGCAGGACCAGGATATGGTCATCGCGGATGATCGCCGTGGTCTGCTCGCTGCCCGACGGCTTGATCACACCAAAACCGGGATCGCCTTGCGGCAGGTTCAACAGGTCACGGCCCCAGCACTGGTTCCGTACTTGCCCACCGATCCGGCCCATGATGGTCGGCACGATGTCGACCTGAGTACCTACGGTGTGATTACGCTGGCCGAATTTCTCCTGGACGCCCGGGCCGATCAACAGCATCGGCACGTTGAAACGGCCCAGGTCCATCTCGGTGATCTGGCGTTCGTTGCCAAAGCCATGGTCGCCGACCACGACGAACAGGGTTTCCTTGAAGTAAGGCTCCTTGCGGGCCTTCTCGAAGAACTGGCCCAGGGCCCAGTCGGAGTAGCGCATGGCGGTCAGGTGTTCGTTCAGCCGACCACGGTCGGTGACCGGCTCGACCGGCAACGGCGTCGGCAATGCATAAGGGGTGTGGTTGGACAGGGTTTGCAGCAAGGCATAGAACGGCTTGCCGTTTTCCCGCGCCTTGAGCTCGATCAGGCCACGGTCGAACATGTCTTGGTCGGACACACCCCAGGTGGGATCGGAAAACACCGGGTTCACATAGTCGTTACGCCCGATGAAGTTGGTCATGCCCTGGCTGCTGAAGAACCCCGACTGGTTGTCCCAGGCGAAATCGCCGTTGTAGACATACACGTCGTCGTAGTCACGGGCGCTGAGCAGTTGCGGCAGGCCTGACAGCTTGTGGCTGCCCTCCGGCGTCTGCATCAGGTATTCGAAACCCGGCAGGTTCGGGAAGCACGCCATGGTGGCGAACATGCCCTGGTGGGTGTGGGTGCCGTTGGAGAAGAAACGGTCGAACAGCAGGCCTTCCTTGGCCAGTTTGTCCATGTAGGGCGTGATGTTGCCCGGCGCGCCCAAGGCGCCCACCGAGTGACCGGCCATGCTTTCCATGAGGATCACGACCACATTCTTGATCGGCAGGGTCTTGTCCGCCGGTGGCGTGTAGTCGCGGCGCACGGCGGCTGTCGCGGTATCCACCAGTTTATCGTCAGGCATCACCAGCATGTCGCGCACGGTCTGCTGCGCCAGCGGTTGCTCAAGGGTGGCTTTCCAGATGTTGTCGCGGTCTTCGGACATCCGGCTCTTGGCCGCCGCCACCAGCGACAAGGTGCCGTTGAGGCCCAACTGGTTGGCGAAGTTCGAATCGGTGGTGTAGACGTCGCCCCAGCGCAGGGGCGGCCCTTGGCGCAAGGTGCCGCGCGCGGCGGTCACGGCGACCAGCAGGCAAACGACAAACACCGCGACACGCCCATACCACGGGGCGATCTGCCGAGTGCCAATGGTGCCGCCACTGAACGGCCCGCGGGGACGCGTGGCGCGGTCGGCACCCTTGAACGCCAGGCTGAGGATAATGGTGCCACCGGCCCACGCCAGCAGGTAGCGCACCACCGGGAAACCGTACCAAAGCATGCTCATCACGGTTTTCGGGTCTTCCTTTACATACTGGAAGACCAGGCCGTTGAGGCGCTGGTGGAATTCACGGTAGAAATCCATCTCCATCAAGCCCAGGAACAGCGCGATGCTGGAAGTGACAGTCAGCCAGAAACGAAAGAACCCACGGGCCGCCATGGCCCTTGCGCTGAACAACGCCAGCAACAACGGGATGCAGAGGTAGACCACCAGGCGCAAGTCGAAACGCAGGCCGTTGACGAAGGCTTCAACGAAGGTCGAAGCCGGCGTGTCGAGGATCATCTCGCGGTTATAGACCAGCAGCGCCACGCGCAGCAGGCTGAACATGACCATCATCACCAAGGCACAAAGCAACGTGTAGGCCAGGTGCGATTTGACAGTCGGTTGCAGCAGGCGATGCGTAGTACGCTGCTGACTCAGGGCGTCCGGGATTGCCATGTCGTTTAAGGACCCTATCGGAATTGGAGTGACAAAAAGAAACAACGGCGCGCCCTCTGTTGGCCAAAGCCTGGCCCCGGGGCTTGCGCGAGTGCGCAAATGTTGCACGAACGGCTATGGCATTGCCATTAAATAACCGACGGCGATATGAGCGCGGGGGATTGTCCGCAAGATTCAGTGAAAATTTCGTTCAAAGAATATCCAGAAACACAAAATCCCCGGTCTGCTGATGAAGTTGAGCCGAACGCTGTTGTGGAGAGGGGATTTATCCCCGTTGGGTCGCGAAGCGACCCCATCACTGTGGATTCAATCTGCCTGACATACCGAGTCATCAGGTTTCAGGGCTGCTTCGCAGCCCAGCGGGGATAAATCCCCTCGCCACAGGGACCTTAATGAAACTGGCGTCCAAGACCCGCCGGCACGCCTTCGATGGTGGTGTCTTCCCATGGGCCATTCGGGCTGACGGAACGGCTCCAACCATTGTTCCAGCGGTAATAGGTTCGCTGGCGATAGAACGTGTTCGTCTGGTTGTCCAGCACATAGACCCCAAGCTTGGCGTCCCAATGGCTGTTGCCACCCGGCGGCGGGGCGAAGCTGGCGGATGTACGCGGCAGCGGTTTGGCCGGTTTGTTCGGGATGACAGGTTTGCCCGGCGGTGTGGACGGGGCCGGTTTGCTGGTCGGGGTCGACGGCGGGATCGGTGGCAGCGGCGCCGAGGGCTCCGACGGACGCTGGACCGCACAAGCGCTCAGGCCCATGACGAGCGTGAGCAGGGTGATACGAGCGATGGCGGTCATGGTGCGAATTCCTGTTATTTGTCCGGACTGTCGATGGTCAATTGTTGCTGCGCCGTGGTGCTGCTCGCCAGGGGCTGGCTGCGGCCGATCCACTCACCCGCGGTCGGCTGGCCGGCCCGGGAGATGCGCGCCACCAGTTGGACTTCGGGGAAGTTCGACAGTTTCAACTGCGGCATCATGGCGTCCGCGTCGCCCAGTTCCACCGTGACCGGCAGATCGGCGACCGTCAGGCGCTTGGCGGCCAGCGGCGCAGGTGGGCCGGAAACGGCGCGAGCGAAGATGAACACACTGTCGCCCGGCTGCACCTTGGCCTTGAGTGCCGGCGCCAGGTCCACGCGCACCTTGAGCAATGCCGCAGCCTTGGCGATAGGCGCCTGGGCGACCTTGCCGCCACTGGCCTGCAGCTTCTCGGTGGCACGGGTAATGCCGCCCTGCAGCGCCTCCCGGGACTTGTCGCCCTCCGGCAGTTGCGCGAGCAGACGCCCCCAGTAGTCGATCGCATCCTGATAACGCTCGCCTTCAAACGCGGCGATGCCCAACAGGCCGAGGCTGGTGACTTCCTTCGGATCGAGTTTGAGCGCTTCGTCGGTCAAGGCCTGGACTTTATCCGACCATTTCTTGCCATCGGCGAAATACTGCGCCTGGGCCCACTGGCCCAACAGTTCCGGTTGACGACCGGCGACGGCCACGGTGCGCTCGAAGAGCTTCGCCGCGTCCGCCGGCCGATCCTGCGCCATGTAGGTACGCCCGAGGAAGTACAGCCCCTCGGCATTATCCGGCTGCGCCGCCACGGCGCGTTCCAGGCGCAGGGTCATCTCTTCCATCGACTGCGGCGCCTGGGCGAATTCACGGGTCAGCTCGACCTTGTCACTGGCACCGAAATGCAGGTAAAGCGCCAGGCCCAAGACTGGCACCAGCACAGCGGCGAGCAACGGCAATGGCTTGCCCAACCGGGATTCGCGCGGTGTGTCGGCGCCCTCGGTGTCGGCGAGCAGTTCACGGGCGGCTTCGGCGCGACCGGTGTCCAGTTGCGCCGCGTTGAGCACACCCTCCTCCCGCTCGGTCTGCAATTCGGCGACACGTTCCTGATACAACGCCACGTTGAGTGCGGTACGGTCCTCCTCCAGTTGGGCGCGGCGACCGCGCAGCACAGGGATCAACAGAAAACTCAGGGCAACCAGAAGAAGCAGACCTGCGGCGAGCCAGAAATCAATCATGCTTGGTTTTATCCAACAGTTGGTCGAGGCGCTGGCGCTCTTCGACAGAAAGCGTGTCCGGGGCGGCGGTGCGCTGGACCCGGCGGCGGCGCACGATCACTGCAATGACAACGAAACCACCAAACAACAGCCCGGCGGGGCCGAACCAGAGCAGCGCCGTCTTGGAGGACAGGGCGGGGTTGTAGCGCACGAACTCACCGTAGCGATCGACCATGAAATCGATGATCTGCTGGTTGTCCTTGCCCTCACCGAGCATGCGGAAGATTTCCTTGCGCAGGTCGGCGGCAATTGGCGCGTTGGAGTCGGCGATGTCCTGGTTCTGGCACTTGGGGCAGCGCAGTTCCTTGGTCAGTTCGCGAAATCGCTCGCGCTCGCCGTCGTTGGCGAATTCGTAGGTATCAATGGCGGCATGGGCCACACCGGCAAGGCTCAGGCCGAGGATGGCGGCAGCTAACCAGCGCTTCATGGCTTGGCCTCGTCCACCAGTGCCTGATACTTGGCGGCCAGTTTCTCGCGCCAGACCTGCTCGTCGATCACGCCGACGAACTTGTCGCGGATGATGCCCTTGGCATCGATGAAGAACGTTTCCGGCGCGCCGTAGACACCCAGGTTCAGGCCCAGGGAGCCGTCTTCATCGCGAATGTCCAGTTGATACGGATTGTGGAACTCGGCCAGCCATTTCAAGGCGTCGGCATTGACGTCCTTGTAATTGACGCCGTAGATCACCACCCCGTTCTGGGCCAGCTTGTTCAACACCGGGTGCTCGACCCGGCAGGAGATGCACCAGGTGCCCCAGACGTTGACCAGCGCCGGCTTGCCCAGCAGGTCGGCGCGGGTCAAGGTCTTGTCGCCCTGCACCGATGGCAGGGAGAAATCCGGGAACGGCTTGCCGATCATCGCCGAGGGCAACTCGCTCGGGTTCAGGTACAGCCCGCGGTACAAAAACACCGCCATCAACAGAAACAGCGCCAGCGGCACCAACATCAACCAACGTTTCATGCAGTGGCTCCCGTCATGCCCAGGGTCTCACGCACCCGGGTTTTCACCTTGACTCGATAACGACGATCCAGCGCCGCCAACACCCCACCCAGGCCGGTGAGCAAGCCACCGAACCAGATCCAGCGTACGAACGGCTTGACGTGGACCCGTACCGCCCACGCGCCGTCGCCGAGGGACTCGCCCAGCGCCACGTAGAGATCACGGGTGAAACCGGCATCGATGCCAGCTTCGGTCATGACCGAGTTCTGCACGGTGTAGAGACGTTTTTCCGGGTGCAGCACGGTGATTTCCTGGCCGTTGCGAATGACCCGTACAGTGCCTTTGTCGGACGTGAAGTTCGGGCCCTCGAAATGTTTGGCGCCCTCGAAAACGAACTGATAACCGGCCAGGTCCATGGACTCACCCGGCGCCAGGCGCAGGTCGCGCTCGGCACTGTTCTGGCTGGACAGCACCACGCCCAGGGCGCAGACGGCGATGCCCAGGTGGGCGACCTGCATGCCCCAGTAACTGCGGGTCAGAGTCGGCAGGCCCTTGATCAGGCCTTTGTGCCGGGTCTTGTCGAAGATGTCCCGCACACCCGCCAGCAATACCCAGGCCGCCAGCACGAACGTCGCCAACACCGCCCAGTTGAAATCGCCATACGCCACGCCGGCCACCACGGCCAGAGCGGCCGTGCCCAGCAGCACCGGGGTCAACATGCCCAGCAGCCACTTGACCGGGGTGTCTTTCCAGCGCACCAGCACACCGATGGCCATCACCACCATCAGGATCGCCATCAGCGGGATGAACAATGCATTGAAGTACGGCGGCCCCACCGACAGCTTGGCGCCGGACAACGCATCGAGCACCAGCGGGTACAACGTCCCCAGCAGGATCATCGACGCGGCCACCACCAACACCAGGTTATTGCCCAGCAACAGGGTTTCCCGTGACCAGAGGTTGAAGCCGACCTGGCTCTTGACCACCGGTGCACGCAGGGCGAACAGCGTCAGCGAACCGCCGACCACGAACAGCAGGAACATCAGGATGAACACGCCGCGCTCGGGGTCAGAGGCAAAGGCGTGCACCGACGTGAGTACGCCGGAACGCACCAGGAAGGTTCCCAACAAGCTCAGCGAGAACGCCGCGATGGCCAGCAACACGGTCCAGCTCTTGAACACCCCACGTTTTTCCGTGACAGCCAGGGAGTGAATCAGCGCCGTGCCCACCAGCCAGGGCATGAAGGACGCGTTTTCCACCGGGTCCCAGAACCACCAGCCGCCCCAGCCGAGCTCGTAGTAGGCCCACCACGAGCCAAGGGTGATGCCGATGCCGAGGAAGGCCCAGGCGACGATGGTCCACGGACGCGACCAGCGTGCCCACGCGGCATCGAGGCGCCCACCGAGCAACGCGGCGATAGCGAAGGCGAAGGCCACGGAGAAGCCGACGTAGCCCATGTAGAGCATTGGCGGGTGAACGATCAGGCCGATGTCTTGCAGCAATGGGTTGAGGTCGCGGCCATCCGTCGGCATCTGCGGCAGGATGCGCTCGAACGGGTTGGAGGTGACGATCAAGAACAGCAGGAAACCGGTGCTGATCATGCCCATCACCGCCAGCACCCGGGCCAGCATCACTTGGGGCAACTGCCGGGAAAACACCGAGACGGCGAAGGTCCAGCCGGCAAGGATCAACGCCCAGAGCAACAGCGACCCCTCATGGGCGCCCCACACCGCGCTGAACTTGTAGTACCAGGGCAAGGCGCTGTTGGAGTTGCTGGCGACGTACGCCACCGAAAAATCGTCAGCCATGAAGGCATAGGTCAGGCAACCGAAGGCAAACAGCATGAAGGCGAACTGGCCCCATGCCGCCGGCTGGGCCAGGCTCATCCACAAACGGTCGCCGCGCCAGGCACCGAGCAACGGCACCACGGCCTGCACCAGGGAAAAACACAGGGCCAGGATCATCGCCAGGTGGCCCAACTCGGGAATAAAGATGCCAGCAGTCATCGATCAGCCCTCCTTCACGGGAGCGGGCACCGACTGGCCGCTGTCTTTCAGCGCCTTGGTCACTTCCGGCGGCATGTATTTTTCATCGTGCTTGGCCAGCACTTCATCGGCCACCACCACGCCGTCGGCGTTGAGCTTGCCCAGGGCGACGATGCCCTGCCCTTCGCGGAACAGGTCCGGGAGGATGCCGCGATAGGTGATGGTCACGGTCTTGTTGAAGTCGGTGACATTGAACTTCACATCCAGTGAATCCCCGGAGCGCTCCAGCGAGCCTTTTTCCACCATACCGCCAGCGCGGATGCGGGTGTCCTTGGGTGCTTCACCGTTGGCGATCTGGGTCGGGGTGTAAAACAGGTTGATGTTCTGCTTCAGGGCACTCAGGGCCAGGGCGACCGCGACACCGACACCCACCAGGATCGCAAGAATGATGACAAGACGTTTTTTGCGCAGCGGATTCACTGACCGTTCTCCCGGCGCAGACGACGCGCCTCTTGTTGCAGATACCGCTTGCGGGCCAGGATCGGCACCGCCACGTTGAGGGCCAGCACCACCAGGCAAATGCCATAGGCTGACCAGACATACAGGCCATGATGGCCCATGGCGAGGAAATCGCCGAATGAAGCGAAACTCATCGAACGGCCTCCAGACTGTTCTGCACTTCGGCCTTCACCCAACTGGCCCGGGACTCGCGCTTGAGCACTTCCAGACGCATGCGCAGCAACAGCACCGCGCCGAAGAAACAGTAGAAACCCAACACCGTCAGCAACAGCGGCAGCCACATTTCGACGGGCATCGCCGGTTTTTCGGTAAGGGTGAAGGTTGCGCCCTGGTGCAGGGTGTTCCACCACTCCACCGAGTACTTGATGATCGGGATGTTGATCACGCCGACAATCGCCAGCACTGCGCAGGCCTTGGCGGCACTGTCACGATTGCTGATGGCGTTGCCCAGCGCAATAAGACCGAAGTACAGGAACAGCAGGATCAGCATCGATGTCAGTCGCGCATCCCAGACCCACCATGAGCCCCAGGTCGGCTTGCCCCAGATGGCCCCGGTGACCAGCGCCACGGCCGTCATCCAGGCACCGATGGGCGCGGCGCATTGCAGGGCTACGTCGGCCAGCTTCATCTTCCACACCAGCCCGACCACACCGCACACCGCCAGCATCACGTAGACGGACTGGGCCAGCAGCGCCGTGGGCACGTGGATGTAGATGATGCGAAAGCTGTTGCCTTGCTGGTAGTCCGGCGGTGCGAAAGCCAGGCCCCAGACCACGCCAGAACCAATCAACAACAATGCAGCGATGCTCAACCATGGGAGCAGTTTGCCGCTGATGCCGTAGAACCACTTGGGTGAGCCGAGCTTGTGAAACCAGGTCCAGTTCATTGTTGTTTCCATCACGGTTGCGGCTCGCCGTCACGAACCGCCGGGGCAGCCTTTACTTCCAAAGAAGTGGTCAATTTTTGACCAGGCCTCGTTATTATTCGCCGACGCTGATCTTCAGGCCAGCGGCTATTGCAAAGGGTGTCAGGGTTATCGCCAGGGCGGTCAGGCTCCCAAGCCACAGCAGATAACCGGTCGCGGGCATGCCTTGCAGCGCCGCTTGCAAGGCACCACTGCCCAGGATCAGGACCGGGATATACAACGGCAGGATCAGCAGCGCCAGCAATAGGCCGCCGCGCTTCAACCCCACCGTCAACGCCGCGCCCACCGCACCGAGCAGGCTCAACACCGGCGTGCCCAGCAGCAGCGACACCAGCAGCACCGGCATGCACGCGCCGGGCAGCCCCAGCATCATTGCCAGCAATGGCGAGAGCAATACCAGTGCCAGCCCGGAAAAAACCCAGTGTGCCAGTACCTTGGCCAAAACCAGAAGGGCCAGGGGGTGCGACGAAAGGACCCACTGTTCCAGCGAGCCGTCTTCGAAATCACTGCGGAAAAGCCCGTCCAGCGAGAGCAGGACCGATAAAAGCGCGGCGACCCAGACCAGTCCCGGAGACAAGGTTTGCAACAATTGAGTCTCCGGCCCGACCGCCAACGGGAACAATGCAATGACAATCGCGAAGAACACCAGCGGATTGGCCAATTCGGCCGGACGACGGAACAGCAGGCGCGCCTCGCGGGCAAGCAACAGGCCAAACACACTCATACGGCCCAGTTCCCCAGATCAATGTTGCGATAACCGGCCGGCATCCGCGCCAGCGTGTGGTGGGTGGTCAAGAGCACCATGCCACCGTTTTCACAGTGCTGGGCCAAGTGTTCCTCGAGTTGCGCGACGCCCTGCTTGTCCAGGGCGGTGAATGGCTCGTCGAGAATCCACAGCGGCGGGCTGTCCAGGTACAGCCGGGCCAGCGCCACGCGGCGTTGCTGGCCGGCAGACAGGGTGTGGCTCGGCACGTCTTCAAAGCCGCGCAGCCCTACCGCCGCCAACGCCTGCCAGATCGCTTCGCGGCCGACCGGCGTATGCAATGCGCAGAGCCAACTGAGATTTTCTTCGGGGGTCAGCAAATCCTTGATACCGGCGGCATGGCCGATCCAGAGCAGATTGCGGGCCAGCTCGCTACGCTGGCCGTGCAAGGGCTGGCCATTGAGCAACACCTGGCCGGCGGTGGGCTGCATCAATCCGGCGAGCAGGCGCAGCAGGCTGGTCTTGCCGCTGCCGTTGGGACCACTGATCTGCACCATATCGCCGGGCGAGAGTCTCAATTCGAGATTTTCGAAAAGCAGCCGCAAGTCACGCTCACAGGCGAGGCCAACGGTTTGCAGGAGAGGACTGGTCAAGGGATCGCGGGCCTTATACGGTTCAAGTCGGCGGTGCAGCGGCCGTTAAAGAGGTGCAGCATAGATGCTTTGACGGCCTGTTCCACAGAGCTGCGTCAAACAATTGCAAGGTTTTCGCCACTCCCTGAAAGACGGGCGGCATTATACATGTGATGCCCTACTCTCAAGAGGGCTTATTTTCCCCAGGGTAAGACCGCAGATGACAGGCGACATCAACATCCTGCCGCTGCCCCAGGCCACGGCAACGACGCGTATGCCAGCGGTGACGGGCGAGCTGCTCAAATTGCTGGCACCGGCCGAAGGGCTGATCGGCCCCGGCCAGACCGCCCAGGCCGAAGTGCTGTCGCTCAAGCAGGCGGACCAGACCTTCCAGTTGCTGCTCAAGGTCACATTGGAAAGCGGCCGCCAGACCACCGTGCAGGCCAGCAGCACCCAGCCGTTGCCACAGGGCACCAGCCTGGCCGTGACCCAACCGTCCGCCAGCAACCTGGCCATCACCGTGCAACAGGCCGTCGCTTCCAGCGTCGCCACCCTGACCCGGATCGACACCGCACAGTTGCCGGTCGGCACCCTGCTGCAAGGCAAGGTGCTGACCAGCCAGGCCCTGCCGCAATTGCCGGGGCAACCGGCGGTGTATCGCTCGTTGGTGAGCCTGCTCAACACCGCCCAGGCCGGCAGCACCCTGGACATCGACAGCCCGCAACCGCTGCGAATCGGCACGCTGTTGAGTGCCCAGGTGCAAGATGCCCAGACGCTGAAGTTCGTTCCGCTGAGCAACCGCCAGGAGCAATTGGCGGTGAGCCAGCAATTGGTCACGCAAATGAGCCAGCAGGGCTCGCTGGACAATCTGATCACCGTCCTGCAAAACCTTCCGGCCAACGATGACACCGGTGCCGAGCTGCGCGCCGCGGTGACACGCCTGTTGGCCAGCCTGCCGGATGTCCAGCAACTGAGCACGCCCAAGGGGCTGGCCCAGGCCATGGTCGCCAGCGGTGTGTTCCTGGAAAGCAAGTTACTCGCAGGACAGCCGCCGGGGCCGGCACCCGACCTCAAAGGCGACCTGCTCAAGCTGATCGCCCAACTGACGCCAGCCCTGCCCGCATCCACCAACCTCACGGCCATCATTGCCGCCAACACCCTGGCCCAAGTACTGCCCAGTTTTGTCCGCAACGCCCTGGGAACCCTCGGCCAGGTCAGCGCCAAGCCGCAACCCACCAGCTTCCCCCTGCCCTCGCGCCAGATGAAAGGCCAGGACGAAGAAGGCGACCTCGAACACCTGCTGCGCCTGGCCGCTGCCGCCGTGTCGCGCCTGCAAAGCCATCAATTGTCGAGCCTGGAGCAAACTGGCCTGACTGACGACGGTCGGCTGATGAGCACCTGGCAATTGGAAATCCCGATGCGCAATCTGCAGGACATCGTGCCCTTGCAGGTCAAGTTCCAGCGCGAGGAAACCCCGCCCCGGGAGCAACCAGACGAACGCCGTGAAGAACGCGAGCCGAAACAGCAGCTCTGGCGGGTGGAATTGGCGTTCGACATGGAACCGCTGGGGCCGCTGCAGGTTCAGGCGCAATTGCTCAGCGGCAGCCTGTCGAGCCAGCTGTGGGCCGAACGGCCGTACACCGCGAGCCTGATCGAAAGCAACCTGACAGCGCTGCGTGAGCGCCTGGTGACCTGTGGCCTGAACGTCGGCGACCTGGACTGCCACCTCGGCACTCCGCCCCAAGGCCCCAAGACTCGTCTGGAACAACGCTGGGTGGACGAAACCGCATGACAACCCACACCGAACCCCGCCAGGCCATCGCCCTCAAGTACGACGGCCACCACGCCCCGACCCTCACCGCCAAGGGCGACGAAGCCCTGGCCGAGGAAATCCTGCGGATCGCCCGGGAAAGCGAAGTACCGATTTATGAAAACGCTGAGTTGGTGAAGCTGTTGGCCCGGATGGAATTGGGCGACAGCATTCCGGAGGAGCTGTACCGCACGATTGCCGAGATCATTGCGTTTGCCTGGAACCTCAAGGGCAAGTTTCCCCAGGGCTACGACCCGAATGCGCCGAGTGCCGAGAAGGACGTGACGGACCGCGGCGAGGATTACTGATTACAGCAACGCTGTTCCCGTGGCGAGGGAGCTTGCTCCCGCTCGGTTGCGCAGCAACCGCAAAAAGATGGGGCCGCTGCGCGACCCAGCGGGAGCAAGCTCCCTCGCCACAGGGGCTGTTTGTTGGCTGGACTTTAGGGGAACGCCAGAAAAACCTGTGGGAGCGAGCTTGCTCGCGATGGCGGGCGCACAGTTGTGTTGACTGTTACACCGCTATCGCGAGCAAGCTTGCTCCCACATTGGATTGGGGTGAAGGCGATCAGCCGCCCTTGTGCAGCTTACTCATCAACTCCGCCTCGGCCTGGGTCAGGCCGCAAGCTTGGGTCAGTTCGTCGACGCTGGCGCCCATGCCCACCAGGCGGGCAGCCTGGGCGAAGGACAGGCTGGAGGGGTCGCGCTGTTCCAACTGGGCGAGTTTATCCGGCAACGGCGCGACCACGGCACGCAGCTCATGGAGCGCTTCGCCCATGCGCACGGTGCCGTTCTGGTAATCATCGACGCGCTTGGCCAGGTCCTTGATGCGCTGGTCGCGCAGCGCATCGCCCTGGGCCTGCTGAGCGGCGATCTGCCGCTGACCACGTATGTACGCCAAGAACATCGCCAGCGTGCCTGCCCAGAAAAGGAACAGGACAATGACTGCTACCTCAAGAATCAAATCAGATACTCTCCAGTTCCGACCACTCTTCTTCGCTCATCATCTTGTCCAGTTCAACCAGAATCAGCAACTCGTTGTTCTTGTTGCACACGCCCTGAATGAACTTGGCGGATTCTTCGTTACCCACGTTCGGCGCAGTCTCGATTTCCGACTGACGCAGGTAAACCACTTCAGCGACGCTGTCGACCATGATGCCAACCACTTGCTTGTCGGCTTCGATGATGACGATCCGGGTGTTGTCGCTGATCTCGGCATTCATCAGGCCGAAGCGCTGGCGGGTATCTATCACTGTAACCACGTTGCCACGCAGGTTGATGATGCCCAGCACATAGCTCGGTGCACCCGGTACCGGGGCGATCTCGGTATAGCGCAGCACTTCCTGAACGCGCATCACGTTGATGCCGTAGGTTTCGTTATCGAGCTTGAAGGTTACCCATTGCAGAATCGGATCTTCAGAACCCTTTTGAGACGACGCCTTATCATTCATACCCTGACCCCTCGAAAAACCGCCTGTGGCGGCGTGTATTCTGTCCGGCGACGCTGTGCGCCGCCGGTTGTCTTATTTCGGTTTCTGGACCGGCTTCTTGCTGCCGCCCAAGTGTTTTGCCCCGCCGCTGGCGATCAGCTCCGCCAGCTCGGAAACGTCCAGCAAGGCGCACATATGCTCGATCACCGTACCGGCCAGCCATGGCCGTTGCCCTCGATGGCTGCGCCACTTGATCTCGTTCGGGTCCAGGCGCAGCGAACGGCTGACCTGATGCACCGCCAAACCCCATTCGTAACCTTGCACCGAAATCACGTATTGCAGGCCCTGGCGAAAGTCATCGCGATAACGGTCCGGCATGACCCAGCGCGCGGTATCCAGCACCTTCAGGTTGCCGGCCTGGCTCGGCAGGATTCCGAGGAACCATTCCGGCTGGCCAAACAACGGCGTCAATTCCTGCCCGGCCAGGGAATAAATCGATCCCAGGCATACCAGCGGCACCGCCAGGGTCAACCCGGCCACATCGAACAACAAACACTCGAACGGCTCGGCAGCCCAGGCCGGACGGTCGTCGCCCGGCACCGGTGGTGGCGGGCTGCTCGGCGGCAGGTGGATTTCCACCACCGGCGTCACCAGGCCTTGCAGCAACGGGGCAACGGTCGAGACCGGCGCCAGGATCGGCGCAGGCGCGTCCATGACCGCCACCTGAGGCTTGATGAACGGTGCCTCGACCGCCGCAGCCACTACTGCTTTCTGTGCATCACGGGCCTGCTCTTCGAGCACGGCCGCCTGAAACTCATCCAGCACACCCTTGGCTTCGACATTCTCGGGCAACGCCTCGATCAGGCTGGGCTGTGGTGGCAATTCTTCGGTCGCTTCCTGCAACAGCCCATCCAGATAGGATTGCAGGGCCATTTGCGGACGCGAAGTTGTCTTTATCGGGCGGCTCATAGGAACAGTGCGCCACTTGAAGAGGTTATCGGCATGAATGCGGTAGGACTTGAGCGTTCGCAAGCGAACGCAGTGCCAGTGGAAAGCCTCGTCACCTTAAGCCACCTGCTGTGGAACAAGCTGCTGGGCCAACAGGTGCTTGAGCAGCGCCCGGTAGGCCAGCACGCCACGGCTCTTGCCATCGAATTGCGAGGGCGTCACACCCGCGCGGCTGGCGTCCCGCAAGCGGGTATCGACGGGGATATAGCCTTGCCAGATGTCCTCCGGGTACATGTCCCGCAACACCCGCAGGGTGCCCAAGGACGCCTGGGTGCGACGATCGAACAAGGTCGGCACGATGTTGAAGGCCAGCGTCTGCTTGCGCGAGCGGTTGACCATCGCCAGTGTATTGACCATGCGCTCCAGGCCCTTGACGGCCAAGTGCTCGGTCTGCACCGGGATCACCAACTGCTGGCTGGCAGCCAAGGCATTGACCATCAGCAAACCCAGCAACGGCGGGCTGTCGATGATCGCGTAATCGAAATCCTGCCACAGCTGCGCCAGACTCTTGGCGATTACCAAGCCCAGCCCGCTCTGCCCGGGCGACTGTCGCTCCAGGGTGGCGAGAGCGGTGCTTGATGGCAGCAGGGAAATCCGCTCGTCGCTGGTGGACAACAGCAACTGCCCCGGCAGGCCCTCGGGCACAACGCCCTTGTGCAGGAACAGGTCGTAGTTGCTGTGCTCCAGGCTATCGGGATCGTAGCCGAAATAGCTGGTCATCGAGCCATGGGGGTCCAGATCGACGATGACCACGCGCTTGCCCGCCTCGGCCAGCAACCCGGCTAAAGCGATGGAAGATGTGGTCTTGCCCACACCACCTTTTTGATTGGCGACTGCCCAGACTCTCATTCGGATCGTTCCTCCCGGCCGAAACAGGCTCGACCGAGAAATAGCTCGGTTATAAAGCGGGTGACGGAGAATTGACGGCACTCTGTCTTCCCGGCGACTTGACCGGAGCCGGTGCAGTTTGTGTGCCAGCCCGCTTCAAGGCGGCGTCCGGTTTTGCATTGGCCGTGCCGGTACCGGTCAGGCTGCGGCGCACATCGAGGTTACGCGACACGACCAACACCACGCGCCGGTTACGCGCGCGCCCCTCGGCCGTGGCGTTATTGGCCACCGGCTGGAACTCGCCATAGCCCACCGACGCCAGGCGACCGGGGTTCACGCCCTGCATGGCCAACATGCGCACGATGCTCGCCGAACGGGCCGAGGACAGCTCCCAGTTGGTCGGGTACTGTGCGGTACGAATCGGCTGGTCATCGGTGAAGCCTTCGACATGGATCGGGTTGTCGAACGGTTTCAGGATCGCCGCCACCTTATCGATGATATTGAATGCCATATCACTGGGCATGGCGTCGCCGCTGCCGAACAACAGGCTGGAGTTGAGCTCGATCTCGACCCACAGCTCATTGCCACGCACGGTCATCTGGTTCGAGCTGATGAGGTCACCGAACGCCGCGCTGATGTCATCAGCGATGCTTTTCAGCGGATCGCTGCCACCGGCGATACCGGCATCGACCTGCTCGGCATCCCTGACCAGCGGCTTGGCCGGCGTCGTGGTCTTGGGTCGCTCATCACCTATGGGGATGGGCTTGAGGGCGCGGTCGGAGTCGGAAAAGACCCCAATCAACGCCTCGGAAATCACTTTGTACTTGCCTTCGTTGACCGACGAAATCGAGTACATGACCACGAAAAAGGCGAACAGCAGCGTAATGAAGTCGGCATAGGAAACCAGCCAGCGTTCATGGTTGACGTGTTCTTCATGATGCCTGCGACGAGCCATTTTCCATGTCTCCCATCAGTCCATGAAGCCCTGGAGCTTCAACTCAATGGAGCGCGGGTTTTCGCCTTCGGCGATCGACAGGATCCCTTCCAGCAGCATTTCGCGATAGCGCGACTGGCGCAACGCGATGGACTTGAGCTTGGCGGCGATCGGCAACAGCACCAGGTTCGCGCTGGCCACGCCATAGATCGTGGCGACGAACGCCACGGCGATGCCGCTGCCCAGTTGCGATGGATCGGCCAGGTTGCCCATTACATGGATCAGGCCCATCACCGCACCGATGATGCCGATGGTCGGCGCGTAGCCGCCCATGCTTTCGAATACCTTGGCCGCCTCGATATCGCGACTTTCCTGGGTGTAGAAATCCACTTCCAGAATGCTGCGGATGGCTTCCGGCTCGGCGCCGTCCACCAACAATTGCAGGCCTTTGCGTGAGTAGCTGTCAGGTTCGGCATCGGCCACCCCTTCCAGGCCCAGCAAGCCTTCCTTGCGCGCGGTCAGGCTCCAGTTCACCACCCGGTCGATACCACCGGCCAAGTCGACACGGGGCGGGAACAGAATCCAGATCAGCACCTGCATGGCGCGTTTGAAAGCGCTCATGGGCGACTGCAACAGCGCCGCGCCAATGGTGCCACCGAGCACGATCAACGCCGCCGGGCCGTTGGCCAGCGCGCCCAGATGCCCACCTTCCAGATAATTGCCGCCAATGATGGCGACGAACGCCATGACGATGCCGATCAGGCTGAGCACATCCATTACAGGCAGGCCTCGACCAGGTGTCTACCGATGTCGTCCAGCCCGTACACCGCGTCGGCGAGGTCCGCCTTCACGATGGCCATCGGCATGCCGTAGATCACGCAGCTGGCTTCGTCCTGGGCCCAGATTGCACTGCCGCCTTGCTTGAGCAGGCGCGCGCCTTCACGACCGTCGGCGCCCATGCCGGTGAGCACCACCGCCAGAACTTTGTCACCGTAGGACTTGGCCGCGGAACCGAAGGTAATGTCCACGCAAGGCTTGTAGTTCAGACGCTCGTCACCCGGCAGGATTTTCACCGCGCCGCGACCATCGATCATCATCTGCTTGCCACCGGGTGCCAACAACGCCAGGCCGGGACGCAGGATGTCACCATCCTCGGCTTCCTTGACACTGATGTTGCACAGCTTGTCCAGACGCTCCGCGAAAGCCTTGGTGAACGCCGCCGGCATGTGCTGGATCAACACGATGGGGGCCGGGAAGTTGGCCGGCAACTGGGTCAGGACCCGTTGCAGTGCCACCGGGCCACCCGTGGACGTACCGATAGCGACCAGCTTGTAGGCTTTACGCTTGGGTGCCGGCGACGTTGCACTGGCGGGTGCCGAACGCGTCGGCGCAGGTGCCGGCGCGCTGCGTACCGGGGCCGGATTGAAACTGCTCGATGCCGTCGGCGCTGGCGCAGGGCTTGGCGCCGCAACCGGGGCTGGCGCCGGTGCGCTGTAGGCACCGACACGGCGATTGCTGCGGGAAATGCTGTGGACCTTTTCGCACAGCAACTGCCGAACCTTGTCGGGGTTGCGCGAAATGTCTTCGAAATTCTTCGGCAGGAAATCCACCGCCCCGGCGTCCAGCGCATCGAGGGTCACCCGAGCGCCTTCATGGGTCAGGGACGAGAACATCAATACCGGGGTCGGGCAGCGCTGCATGATATGCCGCACGGCCGTGATGCCGTCCATCATCGGCATCTCGTAGTCCATGGTGATCACGTCCGGCTTGAGCGCCAGGGCCTGATCAATCGCCTCTTTGCCATTGGTCGCGGTACCGACGACCTGAATACTCGTGTCCGCCGAAAGAATTTCCGAGACGCGGCGGCGGAAAAACCCCGAATCGTCCACCACCAGGACTTTAACTACCATAAACACTCCGTTAGACGAGGCGCGGCCCTGGGCCACGCCCCTCCAGAATCAAATACGCCGAGCGGCGTAACGCTTGAGCATGCTTGGCACATCGAGGATCAACGCGATGCGGCCGTCGCCGGTGATGGTGGCGCCGGACATGCCCGGGGTGCCCTGGAGCATCTTGCCCAACGGCTTGATGACCACTTCTTCCTGGCCCACCAACTGGTCGACAACGAAGCCGATCCGCTGGGTGCCCACCGAAAGGATCACCACATGGCCTTCGCCCTGCTCCACATGAGCGGCGGAACTGACCAGCCAGCGCTTGAGGTAGAACAGCGGCAGTGCCTTGTCCCGTACGATCACCACTTCCTGGCCGTCCACCACGTTGGTGCGCGACAGGTCGAGGTGGAAAATCTCGTTGACGTTGACCAGCGGGAAGGCGAACGCCTGGTTGCCCAGCATCACCATCAGGGTCGGCATGATCGCCAGGGTCAGCGGGACCTTGATGACGATCTTCGAGCCCTGGCCCTTGGTCGAGTAGATATTGATCGAACCGTTGAGCTGGGAAATCTTGGTTTTCACCACGTCCATGCCCACGCCACGGCCCGACACGTCGGAAATCTCGGTCTTGGTCGAGAAACCTGGGGCGAAGATCAGGTTGTAGCACTCGGTGTCGCTCAGGCGGTCAGCGGCATCCTTGTCCATCACACCGCGTTTCACCGCGATGGAACGCAGCACGTTAGGGTCCATGCCTTTGCCGTCGTCGGAGATCGATAGCAGGATGTGGTCGCCTTCCTGCTCGGCGGCCAGGATCACCTTGCCGCTGCGGACCTTGCCCGAGGCTTCGCGTTCTTCCGGCGACTCGATGCCGTGGTCGACCGCGTTGCGCACCAAGTGGACCAGCGGGTCGGCCAGGGCCTCGACAAGGTTCTTGTCGAGGTCGGTTTCTTCACCCACCAGTTCCAGGTTGATTTCTTTCTTGAGCTGGCGAGCCAGGTCGCGAACCAGGCGCGGGAAGCGCCCGAAGACTTTCTTGATCGGCTGCATCCGGGTCTTCATGACCGCGGTCTGCAGGTCCGCCGTGACCACGTCGAGGTTCGACACGGCCTTGGACATGGCTTCATCCTGGCTGTTGAGGCCCAGGCGCACCAGACGGTTACGCACCAGCACCAGTTCGCCGACCATGTTCATGATCTCGTCCAGGCGCGCGGTATCGACCCGAACGGTGGTCTCGGCTTCGCTGGCCGGCTTTTCCGCTGGCGCAGCCGCCGCAGCACGGGCGGGCGCCGGAGCAGCAGCGGCAGGCTTGGCAGGTTCGGCCTTCGGTTCCGGTGCCTTGGCAGCGGGTTTGGGCGCAGCCTTGGCCGCCGGTGCAGCCGCAGCGGCAGCAGGCGCAGCAGAAGCGGTACCGACTTCGCTGAACTTGCCCTTGCCATGCAGCTCGTCGAGCAGTGATTCGAATTCGTGATCGCTGATCAGGTCGCTGCCCGCGGTAGCAGCGGCAGGCTTGGCCGGTGTCGGCGCCGAAGCGATGGCTGAATCCAGCGCGTCAACGGCAAAGGTGCCCTTGCCATGCAACTGATCGAGCAAGGCTTCGAATTCGTCGTCGGTGATGTCCGAGCTGTCGCCCGCGGCTTTCGGGGCGGCCGGAGCCGCCGGCGGCACGACCGCATCCGGCGCGAACTGGCCCTTGCCGTGGAGCTGGTCGAGCAGTGACTCGAACTCGGCATCGGTGATTTCATCGCTGGCCACCCCATCGGCGACCGGTGCAGCAGGTGCAGCCGGAGCGACCGGCGCCTCGGCCTGGGCCTTGACGGTATTCAGGGAGTCCAGCAGTTGTTCGAATTCGTTATCGGTGATGTCGCCCGATGCCTCGGCGACCGGTTCTTCAACCGCAGGCTCGGCAACCGGAGCCGCTTCGTCAGCCGATTGCGGCTCGGCCAGGCGCGCCAGCGCAGCGAGCAGTTCGGGGGTGGCAGCGGTGATCGGCGAGCGCTCACGCACTTCGCTGAACATGCTGTTGACCGCATCCAGCGCTTCAAGCACCACGTCCATCAGTTCCGAATCAACGCGACGCTCACCCTTGCGCAGGATGTCGAACACGTTTTCGGCAATGTGACAGCACTCCACCAACTCGTTGAGCTGGAGGAAGCCGGCGCCTCCTTTTACAGTGTGGAAACCGCGAAAAATTGCATTGAGCAGATCCGCATCATCTGGTCGGCTTTCCAGCTCGACCAGCTGTTCGGACAGTTGCTCTAGAATCTCGCCGGCCTCAACCAGGAAATCCTGAAGGATCTCTTCATCGGCGCCGAAGCTCATTAATGGCTGCTCCTAAAACAGGGCTAAAACTCAGAATCCAAGGCTGGACAGCAAATCGTCCACATCGTCCTGACCGGACATAACGTCTTCTCTTTTATCGGCATGAATCTGCGGACCTTCACCCTGAGAGAGATGTTTTTGTGGATCTTTTTCAGCGAGCATCGCTTCACGGTCGTGTTCGATGCCTGCAAAGCGGTCGACCTGGCTGGCCATCAACACCAGTTTGAGCAGGTTGCTTTCGACTTCGGTGACCAACTGGGTCACGCGCTTGATCACCTGGCCGGTCAGGTCTTGATAGTCCTGAGCCAGCAGGATGTCGTTGAGGTTACTGGCCACGGCGCGGTTTTCGTTGCTGCTGCGCGTCAGGAAACCGTCGACCCGACGGGCCAGCTCCCGAAACTCTTCGGCGCCGACTTCGCGCCGCATGAACCGACCCCAGTCGGTGCTCAAGGCCTGGGCTTCGTCGCTCAGGCCATTGACCAGGGGCGTTGCGCTTTCCACCAGGTCCATGGTGCGGTTGGCCGCAGCCTCGGTCAGCTTGACCACATAACCCAGACGCTCGGTGGCGTCGGTGATCTGCGAGACTTCCTCGGCCTGCGGCATATTCGGGTCGATCTGGAAATTGACAATCGCGCTGTGCAATTCACGCGTGAGCTTGCCCACCTCCTGATACAGACCCCGGTCACGGGTCTGGTTGAGCTCATGGATCATTTGAACCGCATCGCCAAAGCGACCTTTTTCAAGGCTGTCGACCAGTTCGCGGGCATGTTTTTTCAGGGTCGATTCGAAATCGCCCATTGAAGATTCGTTATCCATAGCTCCCCCGTGGCGCCGTTAACCGATGCGTTCGAAGATTTTTTCGATCTTCTCTTTCAACGCCTGGGCCGTGAAGGGTTTGACCACATAGCCGTTTACACCGGCCTGGGCCGCTTCGATGATCTGCTCGCGCTTGGCTTCGGCAGTGACCATCAGCACCGGCAGATGCTTGAGTTTTTCGTCGGCACGCACCTGGCGCAACAGGTCGATACCGGTCATGCCCGGCATGTTCCAGTCGGTAACCAGGAAATCGAAGTTGCCACTGTGCAACATCGGGAGCGCAGTGGTCCCGTCATCTGCTTCGGCCGTGTTGGTGAACCCAAGGTCACGCAACAGGTTTTTTATGATCCGCCGCATCGTTGAGAAGTCATCAACGATGAGGATTTTCATGTTCTTGTCCAATTCGACCTCCAAGCAGTCTTAAACGCGCCCAGCACCTGGACGCGCCATTTCAATCAATCCGGCACAACACTCGACAACGGTCTGGAGCACAACGGATGGAGACTGGTACAGCACCTGCCAGGCCAGCCTCGTTCGCAGTGTCCCCACACTGCCTGTCAACGCGCTCGCCACTCCCCCAAACGCCCCCGCAAACGGGCCGCGCACTGGCTGTGTAACTGGCTGACCCGCGATTCGCTGACCCCCAGGACCTCACCGATTTCCTTGAGATTCAGCTCTTCGTCGTAGTACAGCGCCAAGACCAGCCGCTCACGCTCCGGCAGATTGGCAATCGCATCCGCCAGCGCGCTCTGGAAACGTTCATCTTCCAGGTCACGCGACGGCTCCATGTGAGCACTTGCATTATCCTCGTGCAGCCCTTCATGTTCGCCGTCCTGCAACAGGTCGTCGAAACTGAACAGGCGACTGCCCAAGGTATCGTTCAAAATCCCGTAATAATCGTCGAGACTCAACTGGAGTTCGGCCGCAACCTCGTGATCTTTAGCGTCACGCCCGGTTTTAGCTTCAATTGCCCGAATTGCATCACTGACCATCCGGGTATTGCGGTGTACCGAACGCGGCGCCCAATCGCCCTTGCGGACTTCATCGAGCATCGCACCGCGAATGCGAATACCGGCATACGTCTCGAAACTCGCGCCCTTGCTCGCGTCGTATTTGTTCGACACTTCGAGCAGGCCGATCATGCCCGCCTGGATCAAGTCCTCGACCTGGACACTGGCCGGCAACCGCGCCAGCAAGTGATAGGCGATACGCTTGACCAGTGGCGCGTAACGCTCGATCAATTCGTATTGGGCGTCCCGTGCCGATTTTTTGTAGAGATGGTTGTAACCGCTGGCTGTCATAGCACGGGCCCTGCTGTTTGTTGCACAAGACGCTCGACGAAAAATTCCAGATGCCCGCGAGGGTTGGCCGGCAGTGGCCAGGTATCGACCTTCTGGGCGATTGCCTTGAACGCCAGCGCGCATTTGGAACGTGGAAAGGCTTCATAAACGGCACGTTGCTTCTGGACGGCCTTGCGTACGCTTTCGTCGTAAGGCACTGCGCCGACGTATTGTAGGGCGACGTCCAGGAAACGATCCGTGACCTTTGTCAACTTGGCGAACAGGTTGCGTCCTTCCTGCGGGCTCTGGGCCATGTTGGCCAGGACGCGGAAGCGGTTCATGCCATAGTCGCGGTTAAGCAACTTGATCAGGGCATAGGCGTCGGTGATGGACGTCGGTTCGTCGCAGACCACCAGCAGCACTTCCTGGGCGGCGCGGACAAAACTGACGACCGAGTCACCGATACCGGCTGCGGTGTCGATCACCAGCACATCGAGGTTGTCGCCGATGTCGCTGAAAGCCTGGATCAGGCCCGCGTGCTGGGCCGGGGTCAGGTGAACCATGCTCTGGGTGCCTGAGGCAGCCGGCACGATGCGAATCCCGCCCGGCCCCTGCAACAACACGTCACGCAGCTCACAGCGCCCTTCAATCACGTCCGCCAGCGTGCGTTTGGGTGTAAGCCCCAACAACACGTCGACGTTCGCCAGGCCCAGGTCGGCGTCCAGCAGCATGACCCGTCGGCCAAGCTCTGCCAGAGCCAGGGACAAGTTCACTGACACGTTAGTCTTCCCGACGCCACCTTTGCCGCCGGTCACCGCGATCACCTGTACGGGATGCATGCTGCCCATGTTCGTTCTTTACCTTGTCTTACTTAGACGGAGGCCACATTACTGGCTGCGCGTTCACATACGGAACAATGCATGGCAGACCATCGATGTAGGTACAAAAAATATTCATGATTACCTCAGCCGACCTGCTTGGTCGGGCTGTGGTAGATATCAGCGAACATATCAGCCATGGCTTCTTCGCTGGGTTCTTCCTGCATTTGCACACTCACGGCACGACTGACCAGTTGATGACGGCGCGGCAGATGCAAATCATCCGGGATCCGCGGCCCGTCGGTCAGGTAGGCCACCGGTAATTCATGACCGATCGCCAGGCTCAACACCTCGCCCAGGCTTGCCGTTTCGTCCAGCTTAGTCAGGATGCAGCCGGCCAGCCCGCAGCGTTTGTAGCTGTGGTATGCGGCGGTTAGAACCTGTTTCTGGCTGGTGGTTGCCAATACGAGATAATTTTTTGACTTGATACCGCGTCCGGCCAGGCTTTCGAGCTGCATGCGCAGGGCTGGATCGCTGGCTTGCAGGCCTGCGGTATCGATCAGCACGACGCGTTTGCGCAGCAGCGGCTCCAGCGCCTGGGCCAGGGACTGACCCGGGTCCACATGGGTCACTGAGACATTAAGGATCCGGCCCAGGGTCTTGAGTTGTTCCTGGGCGCCGATACGGAAACTGTCCATGCTCACCAGGGCAATGCTCTGGGCGCCGTACTTGAGTACATAACGGGCGGCGAGCTTGGCCAGGGTGGTGGTCTTGCCCATGCCGGCAGGACCGACCATGGCGATTACCCCGCCTTCTTCCAACGGCTCGACTTCCGGGGTCGCGATCATCCGCGCCAAGTGCGCCAGCAACATGCGCCAGGCCTGACGAGGCTCCTCGATATCATTGATCAGCGCCAGCAGGTCCCGGGACAACGGGCCGGACAGGCCGATGCGTTGCAGGCGACGCCACAGGTTGGCCTGGGCTGGACGGCTGCCTTGCAGCTGGTTCCAGGCCAGGGAGCCGAGCTGGACTTCCATCAGCTCACGCAGGCTGTTGAGTTCAAAGCGCATCGAATCCAGGGCCCGCGGATCGACACCCCGGGAAGGCGCTGCGGGCGCCGGCTCAGGACGACGCGGTTCGGCGTGGGCCTGCTCGATCAGCGGTTCGGCAGCAGTCAAAGGCAGGCCGGCCGTCAGCGGCTGACCGGCAAACAATTGACGATTGGTGCCTGCCGCGCCCTCGCCTTCGCTGCTGCGCAGGCTCAGCTCGGCCTGGGCGCTGGCGATGCGCGATTGGGTCTTGCGCAGCTCGTCTTCAAGTTCCATGTTCGGAACCCGGGGAGCCAGCGCCGACAATTTATAATCCAGCGCAGCCGTCAGTTCGACACCGCCAGCGATCCGGCGATTACCGATGATGGCCGCTTCAGCGCCCAGCTCGTCACGAACCAGCTTCATGGCCTGACGCATATCGGCGGCGAAAAAACGCTTCACTTGCATAAACCACTACCTCAGCCGTTGGGCCCTACTGTCGCAACGATGGTCACTTGCTTGTTGTCCGGTATTTCCTGGTACGCCAGCACATGCAGCCCCGGAACCGCGAGGCGCCCGAATCGCGAGAGCATCGCGCGAATCGGACCGGCCACCAGCAGGATCACCGGTTGGCCTTGCATCTCTTGCCGCTGGGCTGCTTCGATCAGCGAACGCTGCAGCTTCTCGGCCATGCTTGGCTCCAGCAGAACACCCTCTTCCGAGCCTTGTCCTGCCTTCTGCAGACTATTGAGCAATATCTGTTCCAACCTTGGCTCCAAGGTGATCACAGGCAGCTCAGACTCAGTGCCTACAATGCTTTGGACGATTGCGCGGGACACGCCGACCCGAACCGCAGCCACCAGGGCGGCGGTATCTTGACTCTTGGAAGCGTTGTTGGCGATAGCCTCGGCAATACTGCGTATGTCGCGCACGGGCACCTGTTCGGCCAACAGCGCCTGCAGCACCTTGAGCAACTGCGACAACGAAACCACGCCCGGCACCAGCTCTTCGGCCAGCTTCGGCGAGCCTTTGGCCAGTACTTGCAGGAGTTGTTGGACTTCTTCGTGGCCGATCAGCTCGCTGGAGTGCTTGTACAGGATCTGGTTCAAGTGGGTCGCCACCACCGTACTGGCGTCCACCACGGTATAGCCGAGGGACTGCGCCTGGGCCCGCTGGCTGATTTCGATCCACACCGCTTCCAGGCCAAAAGCCGGATCCTTGGCGGTGATGCCGTTGAGGCTGCCGTAGACCTGCCCCGGGTTGATCGCCAACTCGCGGTCGGGGTAGATCTCGGCTTCGGCCAGGATCACCCCCATCAGCGTCAGACGGTAGGCACTCGGCGCCAGATCGAGGTTGTCGCGGATATGCACGGTGGGCATCAGGAAGCCCAGGTCCTGGGACAGCTTCTTGCGCACCCCCTTGATCCGCGCCAGCAACTGACCACCCTGGTTGCGGTCGACCAATGGAATCAGGCGATAACCGACTTCCAGGCCGATCATGTCGATAGGCGTCACGTCATCCCAGCCCAGTTCCTTGGTTTCCATGGCGCGGGCCGGCGACGGCAGCAGCTCCTGCTGACGCTTGACCTCTTGCAGGGCCTGGACTTTCTGCACGTTCTGCTTTTTCCAGAACAGGTAGGCGCCACCGGCAGCCATGGCAGCCATGGTCAGAAAGGAAAAGTGCGGCATTCCCGGCACGATCCCCATCACCGCCATCAAGCCTGCGGCCACGGCCAAGGCCTTGGGCGAGGCGAACATCTGACGACCAATTTGCTTGCCCATGTCTTCGGAGCCCGAAGCGCGGGTCACCATGATCGCAGCAGCTGTGGATAGCAACAGTGATGGCAATTGCGCCACCAAACCGTCACCGATGGTCAGCAGGGCGTACACCTTACCGGCGTCGCCAAAAGTCATGCCGTGCTGGAAGATACCGACGGCCATACCGCCGATCAGGTTAATGAACAGAATCAGCAAACCGGCGATGGCGTCTCCGCGCACGAACTTGCTGGCACCGTCCATGGAACCGTAGAACTCGGCCTCCTGGGCCACTTCCAGACGACGCAGCTTGGCCTGGCTCTGGTCGATCAAGCCGGCGTTGAGGTCGGCGTCGATCGCCATTTGCTTGCCGGGCATCGCATCGAGGGTAAAACGCGCGCTCACCTCGGAAATCCGTCCGGCACCCTTGGTCACCACGACGAAGTTGATGATCATCAAAATGGCGAAGACCACGATACCGACCACATAGTTGCCGCCGATCACCACCTCACCGAACGCCTGGATCACCTTACCGGCGGCAGCGTGCCCTTCATGCCCGTGGATCATCACGACCCGGGTGGAGGCCACGTTCAACGCCAGGCGCATCAACGTGGCTACCAGCAGGATGGTGGGGAATACTGCGAAATCCAATGGCCGCAAGGCGTAGACACAAACGAGCAGCACCACGATCGACAGCGCGATGTTGAACGTGAAGAACACGTCCAGCAGGAACGGCGGCACCGGCAGCATCATCATGGCGAGCATGACCAGCAGCAACAGCGGCACACCCAGGTTACCCCGGCTGAGGTCTGCTACGTTGCTGCGAGCGGTGCTGAGTAACTGAGAGCGATCCACCAATAATCCCCGTGCCTGTAAAGCAAACTTTTGACGCCCCGGACGGGCGCAGACGGGGTATTGCAAGAAGCCTTCCAACTTTGGCCGCAGGTAGGAACGGAGGGCGCTACAGGAAAAATCATGCCCCGCCGAACGCAGAACCTGTGGTGAGGGGATTTATCCCCGACGGGCTGCGAAGCGGCCCCAGAATCTGGGATATTCAGGTATGCCTGGGGAATTGAGTGGGTCTGGTTTGGGGCCGCTTCGCAGCCCAGCGGGAGCAAGCTCCCTCGCCACAGGGGCCACCGTGTCCCCGCTCCAAACAGTTCTGCACCTGGTTCAACGCCTGCAATAGCCAGACTCAGGAATCCCGTCGCAAATCCGGCGGAATCGGCAAATCCTTGAGAGGTTCGGGACGCTTGCCCTTGCCGGCGCGGTGTTGGCGGATCTGGTAGACGTAGGCCAGCACCTGGGCCACGGCCAGGTACAGGCCGCCAGGGATTTCCTGGTCGAGTTCAGTGGAGTAGTAAATCGATCGCGCCAGGGCCGGGGATTCGAGCAGCATCACTTCATTGGCCACGGCGATCTCACGGATCTTCAGCGCCAGGAAGTCACTGCCCTTGGCCAGCAGCACCGGAGCGTTGCCTTTCTCGGGGTCGTACTTGAGCGCCACGGCATAGTGGGTCGGGTTGGTGATGACCACATCGGCGTCGGGGATCGCCGCCATCATCCGCCGCTGGGAGACCTCGCGCTGCAACTGACGGATCCGCTGCTTGACCTCCGGCTTGCCCTCCTGGTCCTTGTGCTCGTCGCGTATCTCCTGCTTGGTCATCATCAACTTCTGCTTGCTCTGATACAGCTGGATTGGCACATCGATGGCAGCGATCAGGATCAGGCCGCAGGCCATCCACAATGTGCTCCAGCCCACCAACTGCACACTATGGATAATGGCCTGCTCCAGAGGCTCATGGGCGATGCGCAACAGGTCGTCAATGTCGGACTGCAAGACGGTGAGCGCCACAAACAGAATCAGCAGGAATTTCCCAAAAGCCTTGAGCAGCTCCATCAGCGCCGTAGTAGAGAACATACGTTTGATGCCGGCGGCCGGATTCATCCGGCTGAATTTAGGGGCCAAGCTCTTGCCGGCGAACAGCCAGCCACCGAGGGAAATCGGGCCAATGATGGCAGCCAACAACAAGAAGAGCAGGACTGGCTGTACCGACAGAATCGCAATTTTTCCCGAGTGCAGCAGATACTGCCCCATCGCTCCCGGACTCAGCAGCACTTCACGGGGCAGGGAGAAATTCAGCCGCATGATTTCCAGCAAGTCCAAGGCCAACCCACCACCATAAATCAGCAACCCGCCCGCCCCGGCCAGCATCACCGCCAGGGTATTGAGTTCCTTGGAGCGAGCGATCTCACCCTTTTCCCGGGACTCCCTCTTGCGCTTATCCGTGGGGTCTTCTGTCTTGTCCTGACCACTCTCGCTCTCGGCCATGGTTCAGCGCGCCTGTGCCATGTCGCGTAAAAGCTGCAAGGCCTGGGTAGCCAGCGGCTGATACTGATTGAGGATATCCCCCAGGCTGACCCAGAAAATCACCATGCCCAGCACAAGGGTGAGCGGGAAACCAATGGAGAAAATATTCAACTGCGGCGCCGCGCGGGTCATCACGCCAAACGCGATGTTGACTATCAGCAACGCGGTGATCGCCGGCAATACCAGCACCATCGCCGCACCCAGGACCCAGCCGAGCTTGCCGGCGATTTCCCAGAAATGATTGACCAGCAACGCACTGCCCACCGGCATCGTGGTGAAACTCTCGGTCAACACCTCGAACACCACCAGATGCCCGTTCATGGCGAGGAACAACAGAGTCACCAGCATCGTCAGGAACTGACCGATCACCGCTGTGTTGACGCCGTTGGTAGGGTCGATCATGGACGCGAAGGCCATGCCCATCTGGATCGAGATGATTTGCCCGGCCACCACGAAGGCCTGGAAGAACAGCTGCAGCGAAAACCCCATCAAGGCGCCGATGAGGATCTGCTCGGCGATCAACATCAGGCCGCTGAGATCCAAGGCATTGACCGGCGGCATCGGTGGTAACCCAGGCGCAATGACCACCGTGATGGCCAAGGCGAAATACAGCCGCACGCGGGTCGGCACCAGGGTCGTGCCAAAGACTGGCATGCTCATGAGTACCGCGGTGACGCGAAACAGCGGCAGGATGAACGACGCCACCCAGGTACTGATCTGGGTGTCCGTCAGCGCGAGCATCGACATGGGGTCAGCCGATCAACTGCGGAATACTGCCATACAGCTGCAGAATGTATTCCATGAAGGTTTGTACCAGCCAGGGGCCAGCGACGATCAGCGTCACCAGCATCACCAGCAGGCGCGGCAGGAAGCTCAA
Source organism: Pseudomonas sp. NFACC51 (assembly GCF_900103575.1). Taxonomy (NCBI): domain Bacteria; kingdom Pseudomonadati; phylum Pseudomonadota; class Gammaproteobacteria; order Pseudomonadales; family Pseudomonadaceae; genus Pseudomonas; species Pseudomonas sp. NFACC51. Next base: position 233,300 of record NZ_FMXH01000008.1, read on the forward strand.
GGTCTGTTCGTTGATCTGGGTCGCGGCCTGGAACATTGCCACCAGCAACCCCACCAGCAGACTGGGGATCACCAGGATGGCAACCATCACGGTCGTCAGCCAGAGTGCTTCACGGAACAGGTCTACCGCTACTTCAGGCGTCATATCGCCCTCCCCGCACAAAAGGCCTAAACACCGCCGAAACTGCCCGCCAGGGTACCGATGATCAGCGCCCAGCCATCCACCAACACAAACAGCATGATCTTGAACGGCAAGGAAATGATCAGCGGAGAGAGCATCATCATGCCCATGGCCATCAGGATACTGGCGACCACCAGGTCAATGATCAGGAACGGGATGAAAATCATGAAGCCGATCTGGAACGCGGTCTTGAGTTCAGAGGTCACGAACGCTGGCACCAGGATGGTCAGCGGCGCCTGGTCGGCACTGGGGATATCGGTGCGCTTGGACAGGCGCATGAACAGCTCCAGGTCGCTGCTGCGAGTCTGGGCCAGCATGAAATCCTTGATCGGCACTTCAGCCTTGGCCACGGCATCCTGGGCGGTGATTTTTTCTGCCAGGTAGGGTTGCAGCGCATCCTGGTTCACCCGGTCGAACACCGGCGCCATGATGAACATGGTCAAAAACAGCGCCATACCGGTGAGGATCTGGTTCGAGGGGGTCTGTTGCAGGCCCAGGGCCTGGCGCAGGATCGAAAAGACAATGATGATCCGGGTGAAGCTGGTCATCAGCATGACGAACGCCGGGATGAAACTCAGCGCGGTCATGATCAGCAGGATCTGCAGGCTGACCGAGTATTCCTGGGCCCCTTCGGCGTTGGTTCCGAGGGTGATCGCCGGGATCGACAGCGGATCGGCGGCGAACGCCAACGGTGCGGCCAGCATCAAGGCCAATGCCAACAGAATGCGCAATGGCATTACTTTTTATCCTTCTGGTCTTTACCCAACAGTTCCATGAGGCGCTGGGCAAATTCGGGGCTGGCCTGCTCGGCGGAGGGCACCTGCACCGGCTCCTTGAGGACGTGCAAGGCGGTGATGGTGCCCGGGCTCAAGCCGAGCAGGATCTGCTCGTTACCGACCTGTACCAGCACCAGCCGGTCGCGTGGCCCGAGCGCGCGCGAACCGACGATGTCGATGACCTGCCCCTTGCCAGCCGGCCCCGCCTGCTGCACACGCCGCAATAACCAGGCGAGAAAGAAGATCAAGCCCAGAACCAGCAGCAAGCCGAGCACCAACTGCGCCAATTGCCCGGCGATACCACTGCCTGCTACCGGCGCAGCGGCGGCCGTGGCAACCGGTTCGGCCGCCAGCACACTCAATGGCAGCATCGCGGCTGCAGCGAAGAAACCTTTCACTCAGCGCAACTTCTTGATGCGTTCGCTCGGGCTGATCACGTCCGTCAGGCGAATGCCGAACTTCTCGTTGACCACCACCACTTCGCCATGGGCGATCAAGGTACCGTTGACCAGTACGTCGAGCGGCTCGCCGGCCAGGCGGTCCAGTTCGATCACCGAACCCTGGTTGAGCTGCAGCAGGTTGCGGATGTTGATGTCGGTGCTGCCCACTTCCATGGAGATCGACACCGGGATATCGAGGATCACATCCAGGTTCGGACCATCGAGCGTCACCGGCTCATGACTCTTCGGCACGCTGCCAAATTCTTCCATCTGCAGGCGACTGGACGCATGGGCGCCAGTATCGGCCGCCAGCAAGGCGTCGATGTCGGCTTGCCCGGCATCGCCGGTTTCTTCCAGGGCCGCGGCCCATTCGTCGGCCAGCGCCTGGTCATCCTGGGTATTCATATCGTCAGCCATCATGTTTCCTCGGCGGGCAAAAATTCAGTTAGAAGCAAAAAACCGTTACAAACTTAAGGCGTTCGACACCGCTCAGCGGCGTTCGATCGGCTCGATCACCTGCAACGCCAGGTTGCCTTTGTGAGAGCCCATCTTGACCTTGAAGGCCGGCACGCCATTGGCACGCATGATCATGTCTTCCGGCATCTCTACGGGGATGATGTCCCCCGGCTGCATGTGCAGGATGTCCCGCAGGCGCAGTTGCCGGCGAGCGACCGTCGCACCGATCGGCACGTCGACATCCAGCACGTCCTGGCGCAAGGCATTGATCCAGCGCTCGTCCTGATCGTCGAGGTCCGACTGGAAACCGGCGTCGAGCATTTCACGCACCGGCTCGATCATCGAGTACGGCATGGTCACGTGCAGATCGCCGCCACCGCCATCGAGTTCGATGTGGAAGGTCGAGACCACAATGGCCTCGCTCGGGCCGACAATGTTGGCCATGGCCGGGTTCACTTCCGAGTTGATGTACTCGAAGTTCACTTCCATGATCGCCTGCCAGGCTTCCTTCAAGTCGACGAAGGCCTGCTCCAGCACCATGCGCACCACCCGCAACTCGGTCGGGGTGAATTCCCGACCTTCGATCTTGGCGTGACGGCCGTCACCACCGAAGAAGTTGTCCACCAGCTTGAACACCAACTTGGCGTCAAGGATGAACAACGCGGTGCCGCGCAACGGCTTGATCTTCACCAGGTTGAGACTGGTGGGCACGTACAGCGAGTGCACGTACTCGCCGAACTTCATCACCTGCACGCCACCGACGGCCACATCGGCCGAACGGCGCAGCATGTTGAACATGCTGATGCGGGTGTAGCGGGCGAAACGTTCGTTGATCATTTCCAGGGTCGGCATGCGTCCGCGAACGATGCGATCCTGGCTGGTCAGGTCGTAGCTTTTGACGCTGCCCGGTTCAGCAGCGTTTTCGGTCTGTACCAGACCGTCGTCGACACCATGCAACAGCGCATCGATTTCGTCCTGGGACAGCAGGTCCTGCACGGCCATGTCGTGTTCCTACTGCAATACGAAGTTAGTGAAGAGCAACTGTTCGATCACCACTTTGCCAAGCTCTTTCTGAGCGACTTCCTGCACGCTGGCCGTGGCTTTCTGACGCAACATTTCCTGGCCGACCGGGGTGGCCAGGGTGTCGAAATTCTGTCCGGAAAACAGCATCACCAGATTATTGCGGATCAGGGGCATATGCACCCGCAGCGCCTCCAGGTCAGCCTGGTTGCGACCCAGCAGGGTAATGCTCACCTGCATGTAGCGTTGACGACCGTTCTGGGTGTAGTTGGCCACGAAGGCTGGCGCCATCGGTTCGAAAATCGCCGGCTGCTTGCCCACTGGCGCAGCTTCGACCGCCACTGCCGGCTTGCTTTGAGCGCTGTGCATGAAATACCAGGTCGCGCCCACAGATACACCGATCGCCAGGAGCAAACCCACTACGATCATGATGATCAGCTTGAGTTTGCCTTTGGTTGCAGGGTCTTTTACAGCTGCTGCTTCACTCTTCGCCATGCCAATAATCCGTCACTAATCGGGGTTTTCACTGTTGCACGGCAAGGCTGGAGCAAGTGTTATGCCAGAAGTGGCAAGAGAGAAGATGGCTGGGCGGATGCAATCTTTGATCGCCCTGAAACCAATGTGGGAGCGAGCTTGCTCGCGATAGCGAAGGATCAGTTACCTGCAAGGTAACTGACAAGCCGCTATCGCGAGCAAGCTCGCTCCCACTGAGGGGGGGCTGTGACATCAGGCGTAGTAGTCGACCGCACTGGAGCCAATGACGCTGGTGGTACTGGCCGCCACTTCCGCAACGCTGGCCGGCAGGTGTTCATCCGCCGAGTCCACTCGCCCACCGGATGACGTCGTGCGCCCGGCCTGGGCTTGCTGCTGGGCCTGCTGCCCCTGGTTCTGCGAGCCTCGGGATTGATCGGACACGCTGACATCGACCTGGCCCATGCCCTGCTGGGCGAAACTGTCCCGCAGGCGATGCATCTGACCCTCGAGAGCTTCGCGAACGCCGGAGTGGGCACTCATGAACGTGACCTGGGTCTGCTGGTCCGGAACCATGTTCACCCGGATATCCAGGCGTCCGAGTTCGGCGGGTTGCAGCTGGATGTCGGCCGCCTTGAGATTGACGCTGGACAGGTACATCACCCGGTTGACCACCTCTTCGGTCCAACCGCTCTGATTCATCGCGATAGGTTGATTGACCGGCACCGCGTTGGCGGTCTTGGGCGTAGCAGCCTGGGTCAGTGCGGCCAGGCGGTTGGCGAAATCGTCCACGCGAGTATCACTGGAAGCGGCGCTCAAGTCCTTGAGACCCTCGCTGATCAAGCCGCCGAATGCCTTGTCACCGCCCTGCTGGCTACCAGAATCGGTACTGTTCTGGTCGGCCTGCACGGTGAGCATGCTCGCCATGCCTGCGGCGAAGGTCTGCGCCGAAGTCGGCTCACCGTCGAGCGACGCCGAGGCAGCAGTCTTGGATTGCGCCTGGCTGGAGGCGGAAACATGACCGCCCTGTTCCATCGCCAACCGCAAGGCAGGCAATGCGTCGAGCGGGTCGGCTTCAGGGTCAAAGGCTGGGTCGACCTCCGGGACCACCGCAGCCTGGGCTGACGCCACCAGCGGGGCAAGCGGTGCCGCGACGGCTGTGGAGACCTGAGTCTCGGTCGTGGCCACAGGCGCAGGTTCCGGCGCGATTGTCGCCACCGGCACCGTCACGTCGGGTAGCAATCCTGGATCAAGGCTCGGATCGACGGGTGCAGCATCCGCCACTGGCGTCTCAGCCGAGTCGGCGTTGTCGTCACTGGCAGTCTCGTCGTCGGCGCTAACCGGTTTGTCCGCGGGCAAGGGTTTGCCGCTATCGGCAACTGTCGGTTCCGAGGTGGCAGGGGTTTGGTTGCCGGTGTCTTTTTTGACGGTGTTACTGGAAGCGTTGTCGCGCGCCGATTTCACTGGTGGCTCAGGGGCCGCCGCAGCCTTATCAGGCGCCTGCTTGGCGAAGACTTGAGCGAAGCTGGAGGCTCTATCCCCGAGATCCGGGGCCGCTGCCGGTGAATTGACGGCGGCCTTGGGCTTGGCCTGGACAGAGGCCTGAAGCAGTGTATTGGGGGTAACGGGCATAAAAAGGTCTCCGCTGCACTGGAATCATAGGTACAGTCGAGACTAGGCAATGCAAGGCACGGGCCAACGTCTGCCCGACCGTCAAATCTCAGCAGTGAAAGCCTTCGCGCTCTTCCCTGCAAAGCTTGCGAACATAAGCAAATTCGCTGTCGATTTCGTTGACCAGTTTCTCGATACCGCCCAATGACGGCTGCTTGGCACGTTGTTCCAGTTCGCCACACAGCTCGGCCAGGCGGATAGCGCCCATGTTGCTGCTGCTGCCCTTGAAGCTGTGGGCCGTGGCGCTCAGTTTTTCAGCGTCCCGTGCCTCATGCAGCACGCGCAAGCGAGCCTCCGAGTCATTGAGAAACGTATCCAGCAACTCCAGATACCCCTCCTCCATGACTTCCTTCAGCGTGCTGAGCACGTCGCGGTCCAGATGAATCTCGTTCACTTGTTCGCTCCCTGATCAAGAATGGCGCCGATTATGCCGGAGCCTCCCAGAAAAACTCCACGCGCGCACTACGACCATCGTCTGACCAACTGGCTTGGTGGCTCAACTGGCGTACCAGACTCACCCCACGCCCCGACAACCGATCAGTGTCCACAGGACGCGCCAGCACCCTGGCGACGTCAAAACCCTCGCCACTGTCCTCGACCTCTATGGCCAGGCGACCACCCTCGCCGCTTGGCGAGACATGCAAGTGCACCCGCACATAGCCGTCGCTCAGCTCATCCAGGCGCGTATTGCGCTCTCTGTAATAGCGGGCAAAACCCACCGCGTCACGCTTGAGGCTGGAGTCAAGCCCCAGCACCCCATGATCCAGGGCATTGGAATACAGCTCCGACATGACGCTATAAAGGGCGCCACTTTGCACCCTGAGCCCATGGACCTCAAGTAACAACTGCAGCAAATAGGGCATCGGATTGAAGCGCTTGAGCGTCTGCGCCCGGAATTCGAAGCTCACCGACCAATCCAGAGGGCTGGACTGGCCGCTATCGGAATAGACCGGTGGCGGCGGATTGAGTTGCGTCGGGGCGACCAGTCGCAACTCGACCATGCTGAAGTCATCCCGCGACTCACCGCGAAAATCTCGCAAGGCCTGCTGGATGTCTTCAAACAGCAGGTCGGGTTCACGGTTGGCGGCAAACACCTGTTGCAGCCGTTCAACGCCAAACAGTTGCTCGTCTTCGTCAGTGGTATCGATCACGCCATCGGACAACAGGAACACCCGGTCACCCAGCGACATGGTATGCACTTCGGTGCGGTCATCGAATAATTGAGGGGTGAGCACGCCCAATGGCAGGTGACGCGCCGGCAATGGCGTACGCACGCCGCTGAGGCTGTCATGCAGGTATCCATCGGGCATGCCGCCGTTCCAGATCTCTACCGTGCAACGCTGGAAGCTCAGGCATAACAACGTCGCGCAACAGAACATGTCCACGGGCAGGATGCGTTTGAGCTTGGCATTCATCTCTCGCAGGATCTGCGCCAGGCCATAGCCTTTGGCAGTCATCCCGTAGAACACTTCCGCCAGCGGCATCGCGCCGACCGCCGCCGGCAAACCGTGGCCGGTGAAATCCCCCAGCAGGACGTGCATGTCGCCAGCCGGATTGAACGCTGCCAACAGCAGGTCACCGTTGAACAAGGCATAAGGCGATTGCAAGTAACGGATGTTCGGCGCACTCAGGCAGCCGGAGTGGGCGATCTTGTCGAACACGGCCTTGGCGACCCGTTGCTCGTTGAGCAAGTAGTCATGGTGCCGGGCAATCTGGTCGCGCTGCTCCACCACCGTGGCCTGCAACCGACGCAAACGGTCCATGGCCTTGATCTTGGCCGCCAGGATCACTTGGTTGTAGGGTTTGGCCAGGAAATCGTCGCCGCCCGCCTCCAGGCAACGGGCCAAGGCTTCGCTCTCGGTCAACGAGGTGAGGAAAATGATCGGGACCAACTGGTCCCCGGCCAACTGCTTGATTTTCTGCGCGGCTTCGAAGCCGTCCATTACCGGCATCATTGCGTCCATCAGCACCAGGTGCGGACGCTTTTCCAGATAGACCTCGACCGCTTCGGCGCCATCGGCCGCAGTGAGCACATGATGCCCCTGGCGGCGGACGATGGTCGACAACAGCAGTCGATCAGCGGCACTGTCTTCGGCAATCAGGACCGTCAGTGGCTCCGACGACGATTGCATGGCGATCAACTGATGTCGAACAGCTTGTCAAAATTGGAGATCGCAAGGATTTTCTTGACGTCGCTGCTGCTGTTGACGACCCGGATGTCCGACTCGTCGCCACCGGCATGATCACGTAACAGCAAGAGCATGCCCAAGGCGGAACTGTCGAGATAGGTGGCTTTCTTCAAATCCACCACAATGGACTCGGGCTTGTTATTGAGTCTCTCGTAAGACTCGCGAAACTCCTGGTGCCGTCCGAAATCGAATCGACCTTCGATCGAAATCGTCAATTTCTTCCCATCTTGGGATACTTCTGTAACGACTGACATGTTCAGCTTCCCTGTCATGGACATACGTGTACAAGGTGTAGCATCAGGTAGAGGTCTGAGCAAGGTTTTGCCTCGATCATCCGACAAAATCCTGGTTTCTCATCAATAGGGATTCTGACGCGGCAGGCGCTGGGACAACTCATCCAGCAGTTTCTGTTCGCGCTTGTCTTCCAGTTGCCGCGCCTCATCAATATAGCGCTGCACCAGTTTGCGCAACCCTTCGACCCGTGCAAACGCCTCTTGCCAGCTCTGACGGGCCTTTTCCAGGTTGTTCTGGTGCCAGACCAGGCTTTGACGCTGTTGGTCGATAGCGGTACCCAACTGCGCGAGGAATCCTTGGTAACCCAACAACCACTGCCCGGAAACCCCATGGGCGCCACGGGCGATCCACTGTTCCTGGTATTCGAGTCGAAAGTTTTCGAGGTCAGCCAGCTTGCTTTCGGCGACTTTGACCTGCCCCTGGAAATAGGCCAGTCGCTGGACGGCGGTCTTCTCGGCCTTTTCGGCCATGTCCACCACTGGCGCCAGGCGTGCCGCACGACTCGTGGCCATGGCCGGTTACGTGCCTGAGACCGGGGCGAAAATAGTCTGCAAGTGCGCTTCGCTGGCGCCCATGCCGATGTTGTCGTTCAGGCTCTGGCGCAGATAAACGGCCATGGACGGGTAAAGACTGATGGCGGTGTCGGTCTCGCGATCACCGCCGGGGACATAGGCGCCGACGCTGATCAGGTCGCGGCTTTGCTGGTAGCGCGACCAGTACTGCTTGAACTGCTGGGCCCGCTTCATGTGTTCGGCACTGATCACCGACGGCATGACCCGACTGATGGACGCCTCGATGTCGATGGCCGGGTAATGCCCTTCTTCGGCCAGGCGCCTGGACAGCACGATGTGCCCGTCGAGTACGCCCCGGGCCGAGTCGGCGATGGGGTCCTGCTGGTCGTCGCCTTCGGACAGCACGGTATAGAACGCGGTGATGGAACCGCCGCCCTTTTCCGCATTGCCTGCGCGTTCCACCAGTTTCGGCAGCTTGGCGAATACCGAAGGCGGATAACCCTTGGTGGCCGGCGGCTCGCCGATGGCCAAGGCGATTTCCCGCTGAGCCTGGGCGAAACGGGTCAGAGAATCCATCAGCAACAGGACGTTCTTGCCCTTGTCGCGGAAGTACTCGGCAATGCGCGTGCAGTACATGGCTGCCCGCAGGCGCATCAATGGCGCATCGTCCGCTGGCGAAGCCACCACCACCGAACGCTTGAGCCCTTCCTCGCCAAGAATGTGCTCGATGAATTCCTTCACCTCACGACCCCGCTCGCCGATCAGTCCCACCACGATGATGTCGGCCTCGGTGAAACGGGTCATCATGCCCAGCAGCACACTCTTGCCCACCCCGGTACCGGCAAACAGGCCCAGGCGCTGGCCGCGCCCGACCGTCAATAAACCGTTGATGCAGCGGATGCCCACGTCCAGCGGTACGCTGATGGGGTCGCGCTTGAGGGGGTTGATCGTCGGGCCGTCCATCGGCACCCAATCTTCGGCCTTCATGCCGCCCTTGCCGTCCAGGGCGCGTCCGGCCCCGTCCAGCACGCGCCCGAGCATGCTCATGCCCATGGGCAGGCGACCGTTATCGGCCAGGGGCACCACGCGCGCACCGGGCGCGATACCGGCGACACTGCCCACCGGCATCAAGAAAACCTTGCTGCCGGAAAACCCCATGACTTCGGCTTCGACCTGCACCGGGTGGTAGCTGTCGTCGTTGATCACCATGCAACGGCTGCCCATGGCGGCACGCAGGCCCTCGGCTTCGAGGGTCAAGCCGACCATGCGCAGCAGGCGACCTTCCAGGATCGGTTGGCCGGCCAGCTCACTGGCCTCGGCGTAGCTGCCCAGGCGCTTGCCGAAGCTGGTTCGCTCAAGGCGCATCGCGGCTGTCCAGTGCAGAAGCGTCCAATTCAGGTACATCCAAGCCAGCATCGGCCGGCGCGGTATCAGCGCTGATCAGGGGTTCGTCCGGCAACTCCAGGCTCAGGTCGGGAGCGGCCGGATGCAGGGCCTGTTCGTGCAACTGGTCGAACAATTTGGCCATGATCTGGCTGATGCGGGTTTCAACGGTTGCGTCGATGCGGCTGTGTTCGGTTTCCACACGGCAACCGCCGGGCAGCAGCGAAGCGTCCTCGACGATACGCCAGGTTTCTTCATGACGTTCGCGCAGGGCCTTGACCAGCTCGAAGTCCTGGGGATTGATGTACAGCCGCACATTGCCCACGCCCAATGGCAATAACTTGAGCGCTTCGCGCATGACATGTTCGATCTGCGTCGAATCGATGGCCAGTTCACGCTGGATGACTTGCCGGGCAATGTGCTGCACCAGCCCGACCAGGGATTTCTCGATCTGGGTGTCCTGCTCGGCGATGGGGTCGAACAGGTTGAGCATCAGCGATTCCAGCGCACGGAGCTTGGCCGTCAGCGCCACGTCGGCTTCCTGGCGGACCTTGAGCGTGGTGCTGTGGAAGCCTTCCTTTTCACCCACGGCAAAGCCTTCGTTGTAGGCCTCCTGGCGAATGCTCTCGACTTCCTCGAGGGTCAGTGGCTGGACTTCTTCCAGCGGCACTTCCTCCGGTTCCGGCAGCTCTTCCACCGGTTCCGGCTCAGGCTCGGGAACATGGGGGTCGAAGCTGGGCAGCGACCAGACGTCGAAACCACCGACGTCACGGGCGCGGATCAGGTCGCTGGGTGCTTCATCACTCTTGGCAGACATAACGACCTTAGATCATCTCTTCGCCGCCCTTGCCACCGAGAACGATCTCCCCGGCTTCGGCCATGCGGCGGGCGATGGTGAGGATTTCCTTCTGTGCGGTTTCCACGTCGCTGACGCGTACCGGGCCTTTGGCCTCGAGATCGTCGCGCAACAGTTCGGCCGCCCGTTTGGACATGTTCTTGAAGATCTTTTCCTTGACGCCTTCGTCCGACCCCTTGAGGGCCAGTACCAGCACGTCGGACGACACTTCGCGCAACAGCGCCTGGATGCCACGATCGTCGACATCGGACAGGTTGTTGAACACGAACATGAGGTCTTCGATCTGACCGGACAGGTCTTCGTCGAACTCGCGGATCGAATCCATCAACTGACCTTCGATGGAACTGTCGAGGAAGTTCATGATGTCCGCCGCGCGCTTGATGCCGCCCAGGGTGGTGCGCGAGGCATTGGAGTTGCCCGAGAACTGCTTCTCGAGGATCTGGTTCAATTCTTTCAGCGCCGCCGGCTGCACGGTGTTGAGCGAAGACACCCGCAGGATGATGTCCAGGCGGACCTTGTGGTCGAAATTGCCCAGCACTTCACCGGCCTGATCCGGGTCGAGGTAAGCCACCACGATCGCCTGGATCTGCGGGTGCTCATAACGGATCACGTCGGCAACCGCCCGCGGTTCCATCCACTTGAGGCTGTCCAGGCCACTGGTGTTGCCGCCCAGCAGGATCCGGTCGATCAGGCCATTGGCCTTGTCCTCGCCCAGTGCCTGGGTGAGCATCTTGCGCACATAGTCGTCGGAACCGACGCCCAGGCTGGTCTGATCGCCGACGATGTCGACGAACTCACTCATCACCTGCTCGACCTGCTCACGGTGTACGTTGCCCATTTGTGCCATGGCCACGCCCACCCGCTGGACCTCCTTGGGGCCCATGTGACGCAGCACCTGGGCAGCGTCGGTCGAACCCAGGGACAGCAGCAAGATCGCGGCTTTGTCGACCCGGGACAATTTGGCAACAGCGGCTCGATTATCACTCATCTGCGTTAATCCACTCTTTCACGACCTGGGCCACACGACCCGGATCTTCTGCCACCAGACTCTTGATAGCGTTCAACTGAGCGTCATAGCCTTCGCTCGGGCTTGGCAGCAGAATGCTCTGCGGACCGCCGAGGCTGACGCGATCGTTGGCCAATTCGCCATCCAGGCCGCCCATGCCTCCCAGCTCGACATCGCCGAAAGCTGCCAACTGCTTGTTCTTGCCGCCACCGGTGATGTTGTTGAGCACCGGACGCAGCACGCCAAACACCAGCACCAGGATAAACAGCACACCCAGTACTTGCTTGACCACATCCCAGAACCAGGGTTGCGAATAAAACGGAATATCGGCGATCACTTCACCGCGCTCCAGGGAGAACGGCACGTTGATCACGCTGACGCTGTCGCCGCGGCTGGCGTCGAAACCGACGGCGTCCTGCACCAGGCGAGTAAAGCGCGCCAATTCGTCGGCGCTCCATGGCGCACGACTGGTTTCGCCGTTGGCCGCGTTGACCTTGACCTGATCGTCCACCACCACGGCGACCGACAGGCGGGTCAAACGGCCCTGCTGCTGCTTGGTGTGGCTGATGGAGCGGTCAAGCTCGAAGTTCTTGGTCGACTGCTGACGCTTGTCGGCCGGATACGGCGCCAGCATCGGCTGGCCGGTGGCCGGGTCCATGATCTGCTGGCCATTGGCATCGATCAGCGGCTGCCCAGGCTGCACCATGCCGGCGGCCGCGGTGGCACCACCGGTGGTCTGCGGCGCGCTGGCCGGCGATGGCGGCTGGTTGCTCAGGGCACCCGGTACGCCTTGCGGGCCATTGCTGGCGGTACGCTGTTCATTCACCGACTGTTCGCTGCGCAACGCCGGTTGGTCCGGGTTGAACTGCTCGGAAGTGGACTCGACGGCGCTGAAATCCACATCGGCCGACACTTCGGCTTTGTAGCGATCGTTACCCAGGATCGGTTGCAGGATGTTGTGCACCCGCTGGGTCAGCATGCCTTCCATGCGGCGGCTGTAATCGAATTGCTTGCCGGCCATGGTCAGTTCGGAGTTTTCCGCCTGATCGGACAACAGGTTGCCTTTCTGGTCGACCACGGTGATCTGCGATTTGCTCAGTTCGGGTACGCTGGTCGCCACCAGATTGACGATGGCCACGACCTGGCCTGGCTCCAGGGAACGGCCCGAATACAGCTCGACCAATACCGAAGCGCTGGGCTTGCGTTCATCGCGCACGAACACCGAGCTTTTCGGAATCGCCAGGTGCACACGGGCGCCCTTGACGTTGTTCAGGCTGGAAATGGTCCGCGCCAGCTCACCTTCCAGGCCGCGACGATAACGGGTCGCTTCCATGAATTGGCTGGTGCCCAGGCCCTGATCCTTGTCCAGGATCTCGAAACCGATGTTGCCATCGGTAGGCGTCACGCCAGCGGCGGCGAGCTTGAGGCGCGCACGGGCAACGTCATCAGCCTTGACCAGCAACGCGCCGGAATTGGGTTCGACGGTGTAAGGAATGTCGGCGGAAGCCAGGGTTTCCATGACTTGCTTGGCGTCCATGCCCGCCAAGCTGCCATACAGCGGCCGGTAGTCCGGCTGCTGGGACCACAGCACCACGGCAAAACCAATCGCCACGCTGGCAGCCAGGCCGACCAACAGGCCCACCTGACGCAGCATGGTCATCTCGGAGAGATTTTCCAGGAAGGACAGACCGAACAGCGGCGGTTTGCCGTCTACCGGAGTGGCCTTGGCCGGAACGTTATCAACGGCTGCTTCTGCCATGACTCAATAATTTCCTTAAACCGGCATCTGCATGATGTCTTGATAGGCTTGAACCAGTTTGTTACGAACCTGGGTCAACGCCTGAAACGAGACACTGGCTTTCTGCGAGGAGATCATTACGTCCGTCAGGTCGACGCCACTTTTGCCAATCTCGAAAGCACTGGCCAACTGGTTCGATGCCTGCTGGGTATCGTTCACTTTATTGACGGCCTGACCGAGCATGTCGGAAAAGCTGCTGCCACCCACCTGGGGGACCGCGACCGATTTAGGCTGGGCCATGGCGTCCATTTGCATGGCCCGCATGTCCAACATCAACCGATTAAATTCAATACCTTGGCTCATGGTCTACTCTCTCTGGCGGCCCGCATTTTTTTGACACTTACTCAGCGGGTATTCAGGTATTAGCAACAAGGGTGCCAGCTCCATGGCGATGGAAAACAAATGCGCGCACTGCCTCATTGTGGGAGCGAACTTGCCCATCACATCACTGACCCGCCGCTATCGCGAGCAAGCTCGCTCCCACAGCGGGGTCTTATGCTTATTCAACTGGCGAACAGATAAGCCTCGACATCCATGCCGGCGTCGCGCATTTGCGCCAGCTTGTAGCGAAGGGTGCGCGGGCTGATCCCCAGGCGCTCGGCGGCCTCCTTGCGACGACCGCGTTCGGCGCGCAGGGTGTCGATGATCATCTGGAACTCGCGACGACGCAGGTCGTCTCCCAAGGCGCCGGCCGACTCGCCTTCCACTTCCACCGAGGGGGCAAAGGCCGCTGCTGGCACCGGCGACAGCGCAGGCAACGGCGCGCAGGCCACCGGCCCCGCCAGGCAGAAATCCTCCGGCTGGATCAAGCCACCCTGCTGCAGGATCAAGGCCCGCTGGATGGCGTTATCGAGCTCTCGGACATTACCCGGCCACGGGTAGGCAACCAGACAAGTCCGGGCTTCGGCTGAAAGCCGGGCCGCCGCGTGCTTCATTTTATTGACGTGCTTGTTCAGCAACCGCTCGGCCAGCGGCAGGATATCGGCGGTGCGCTCGCGCAACGGACGCCAAGCCAGCGGGAATACCGACAAGCGGTAATAGAGGTCCTCACGAAACCGTCCCGCCGCCACTTCGCTGGCCAGATCGCGGTTGGTGGTCGCCACCACGCGGATATCCAGGCTGATGGGCTTGCGCGCGCCGACCCGCTCCACTTCCCGCTCCTGCAATACCCGCAACAGCTTGGCTTGCAAGCCCATCGGCATTTCGGAAATTTCATCGAGCAGGATCGTGCCACCGTCGGCCTGCTCGAACTTGCCGGCCTGGGCCGCGATGGCGCCGGTGAACGAGCCCTTTTCGTGACCGAATAGTGTCGCCTCGAGCATGTTGTCGGGAATCGCCGCGCAATTGATGGCAATGAACGGTTCGCTGGCGCGCCGGGACTGCTGGTGGATATAGCGCGCCAGCACTTCCTTGCCCGTACCGGACTCGCCGGAAATCAACACGGTTGAATCGCTGCGCGCCACCCGCGCGGCCAATTCCAGCAGTTGCGCACTGGCCGGTTCGATGGCCACCGGGCCTTCGCCCTCCACCGCGAGGCTGCCCAAGGCATGGCGTGCGACCAGGTCCAGCAGTGCTTTTGGCTCGAACGGCTTGACCAGGTAATCCGCGGCGCCCTGGCGCATGGCGTCCACCGCGCGCTCGACGGCGCCGTGAGCGGTCATCAGCAAGACGGGCAATTGCGGCTGACGGGCACGTAACAGGCCGAGCAATTGATGGCCGTCCATGCCCGGCATATTGACGTCACTGACCACCAGGCTGAACGCTTCGCGGCCCACCGCCAGCAGCGCCTCTTCCGCCGAACCGACGGCGGCGTAGTCGTGCCCGGCCAGCACCAGGGTATCGGCCAGCGCCTCGCGCAGGGCTCGGTCATCCTCAACCAGTAACACCTTGATCGCCATTGCTTTCACTCCACCCCTGGCGCATTGGAAAACAGCGGCAAGCACACCGTCGCACAGGTGCCTCGGCCCAGCCGCGAGCGCAGTTGCAATTCTCCCTGATGGGCACGGGCCACGGCCTTGACCACGGTCAGGCCCAGGCCGGTGCCAGTGGTCTTGGTGGTGAAGAACGGCTCGCCCAGGCGCGCCAGCACGGCCGGCTCGATACCGCTGCCGTTGTCGCTGACAGACAGGCGCAAGGTGTTGTCCCGTGTGTACAAGTGCACTTTCAGCCGGACGTCGCCACCGCTGGCCTGGATCGCATTTTCGATGAGGTTCAACACCGCGCCCACCAACGTGTCGCGGTTACACAACACTTCGCCGACGTGACTGTCGCACTGCCAGCGGATCGGCAGCTCCTGTACATGGGTCAACGCCGCGGCCTGCAGCGATTGCAACAAGGCCTTGGGGGTGACACGGTCAGTCAACGGCAGCTCGCCGCGAGCGAATACCAGCATGTCCCGCACCTGGTGCTCCAGTTCGTGCAGGCGCTCTTTCAAGCGTCCAGCGAAGCGTTGCTGGGTTTCCATCGGCAATTGCTGTTCAGTCAGATGACTGGCATAGAGCAGCGCGGCAGAAAGCGGCGTACGAATCTGATGGGCCAGCGACGCTACCATCCGCCCCAGGGAAGACAGGCGCTCGTGGCGAGCCAACTGGTCTTGCAGATGACGGGTTTCAGTCAAGTCATTGAGCAGCACCAATTGCCCAGGCTCGGCGTCCAGCGAGCGCGTCGAGATGGACAGGCGCCGACCGTCCTTGAGGGAGACCTCATGACCATCGTCGTCCCGGGGCGCAAAGCAGCGGGCGATGACGTGCCGCCACAGCTCGCCTTCCAGGGGCAGGCCGAGCAACTCGCAGGCCGCCGGGTTGGCTTCGCGCACACGGCCGTGGGCGTCGATGACGATCACGCCACCGGGCAACAGGTCGAGGAGATTTTGCAGACGATTGGCCAGGCGCTCCTTTTCCGCCAGCTCCTGCATGCGCTGGGCGCTGACCACGGCCAGCTCACCCTTGAGCTCGGTGACCCGGGCTTCAAGCAGGCTGTAGGAATCCGTCAGTTGGCTGGACATCTGGCTGAACAGCGAAAATGCCTGCTCAAGTCCAAGCCGGCTTGCCTGCTCGGCGGAGGGCATGTGTCCCGGCTCGGGGACAGGAGACATCTGGGCGACTTGGGTCATCGTGCTCTCTCGCTTGGCTGACCGTCAGTTAAACGGAACGTTGCGAGGGCTATAGCAATACCCGTGCCGAAAAAAAACCGCCTGAAAATCAGGCGGTTGGAAAACAGGCGTCAATCATCCGCCTGTTCATCTCCTTCGCGACGGCTCATGCCGTACTTGCGCATCTTCTCCACCAGGGTGGTGCGACGGATGCGCAGGCGTTCTGCGGCGCGGGCCACGATGCCGTTGGCATCATCCAGCGCCTGCTGGATCAGCCCTTGTTCAAGGCCTCCCAGGTAATCCTTGAGATCCAGGCCTTCGGGCGGCAGCAAGGCATTGGCGGTAAAGTCCGGCGTGTGACCGTTGATGGCCACCCGCTCCTCCAGGTCGCTGCGCAGGCTGTCGACCATTTGCTCGTCTTCGTCGTCGACGTAGCGGAATTTCTTCGGCAGTTCGTTCACGCCGATCACCCCGTACGGGTGCATGATCGCCATGCGCTCCACCAGGTTGGCCAGCTCACGGACGTTGCCCGGCCAGCCATGGCGACACAGGGACATGATCGCCGCCGAGTTGAAGCGGATCGAACCGCGTTTCTCGTGCTCCATGCGCGAGATCAGTTCGTTCATCAACAACGGAATGTCTTCGACCCGCTCACGCAGCGGCGCCATTTCGATCGGGAAAACGTTGAGACGGTAATAGAGGTCTTCGCGGAAACTGCCAACCTCGATCATGCTCTCGAGGTTCTTGTGCGTAGCGGCAATGATGCGCACATCAACGCTCTGGGTCTTGTTGCTGCCTACGCGCTCGAAGGTGCGCTCCTGCAGGACCCGCAACAGCTTGACCTGCATCGGCAACGGCATGTCGCCGATTTCATCGAGAAACAGCGTACCGCCGTTGGCCAGTTCGAAACGCCCGGCGCGGCTGGTGATCGCGCCGGTGAAGGCGCCTTTCTCATGGCCGAACAGTTCGCTTTCCAGCAACTCGGCCGGGATCGCGCCACAGTTGACTGGCACGAACGGCGCTTCGCGGCGCTTGGAGTGGTAATGCAGGTTGCGCGCGACCACTTCCTTGCCGGTGCCCGACTCGCCGAGAATCAGTACGCTGGCGTCGGTATCGGCGACCTGCTGCATCATCTGGCGCACGTGCTGGATCGCCCGGCTGGTGCCGACGAGGCTACGGAAGAGATTGGGTTCGCGATGCCTGCCACGCTCGCGGGCCTGGTCATACATCTCGCGATAAACCTGCGCGCGATGCAGAGAATCAAGCAGCTTGCTGTAGCTGGGCGGCATTTCGAGCGTGGAAAGTACCCGGCGGCGCTGGTCTTCAGGCAAGTCAAGGGAAGAATTTTCGCCCATTAACAAAACCGGAAGGAACTCATCCCAGGTTGAGAGTGTCTTTAGCAAGCCCAAAAGCGTTGCGGGAGCATTTACGGTCCCGATAAGGACACAGATGACTTCACGACTGGACGACAATGAGCCGACAGCCTGCTGCCAGTCATGGCTTCCGCAGGGTAAATTTTCTTCACCAAGAAAATTTAGGATCACCGCCAGGTCGCGGCGGCGGACGCTATCGTCATCGATCAGGAGAATTTTGGTTTCACGCCACATGCAATAGCAACTTCCCTAGTCAACCCAATGCCCGAAATTAGGGGCAAGCTAGACGCTTGCAGACTTGTCATGCCTGTAGACGCCTTAAATCTGTAAACAGCTACTAGTTAAGTCAAAAAACCGTGCACAGTCAAATTTATGGCGCAACGGGCTCGGATTAACTGAGCATTAACCGAACAGATGGTAAACCTTTGCGGCGTTCTGTGCTTGATGGATCTGTTGCATCTCGTCGACGATCGCCTGACGCTCTCCCGTCGCAGCCTCCAGCAATTGCCGATAGACCCCTAGCAATTCCTCAAGATTGATCCGCAACGCCGCCTCGTCCACCTGAGGCTCACCCAGGACGTCTTCCATGCAGGAACGGCACGCCAGGTCCAACTGACCGATGGCCTCCCAGTTACGCGCTGCCAAAGCATCGACCAGGGCGTCACGGGTTTGTTCTATTCGCTGCAAGACAAGACTCATGAGCGTACTCCTTAGAATTGCGGACCAGGTGGCGCAATGCCGTCCCAGCCTTCCTTGACCGTGCGAAGCAGATCGGCGACTTCGTCGAGGATCTTCGCATCGGTCTTGGCATTGGCTTCGGCCAGGCGCTTCATCATGTAGGTGTAGAGAGCATCCAGTTCGGCTACCGACTCAGCCTGGTTCTCCAGGTCCAGGCCTTCACGCAAGCCGCCAACGATACCGATAGCCTTGCTGATCAGTACGCCTTTGTTGGCAATATCCTTGCGTTCCATCGCACCCTTGGCCTGGGCGATACGGTCCAACCCGCCCTCCATGAGCATCTGCACGAGACGATGGGGACTTGCTTCGGAGGTTTGCGCCTGGGCGCCAATCTTCTGGTATTGGCGAAGGGCTAACATCGGATTCATGTTCTACCTCATCAAAAAACTTCGGTTCGTATAAACAGCGTATCGACGCTGCGTCAAAAAACTTTAGGTCGAAAAGCCAAAAGCCCGGAACGTTGTCAAAACGTTGCCGGGCTTTTTGCATCGGTCGAAAGTCAGCTGTTTTTCTGCTGTGCCGTCATCGCTTCGAACATGGACGTGATGTTGCTGGCGGTGGCTTTCAGCCTGCCGACCAAGGTGTCCATGTCGTTGTACTTTTTGGTCAGTACGGCGGTGAGGGTTTCGATCCGACGGTCCAAGGCCAGCTGATCTTCGTCTAGCTTCGCCTTGAGGATTTCAAGATTTTTGGAACGTGCCGTCAGGATGTTATCGACAGGCTTGCCGTTGGAATCTTTTTTTCCCGTCTCGGTGTAGGGCTTGAGCGCATTCTGCATGCGCTCGATCAAACCATTTTCGCCAGTGAACAGCGTCTGGACTTCCCCCCCCAACTGCTTGGTGTTCAAGGCTTCGGTGAATTTCGCGCTGTTGAAATCAAGTGCACCCGTTGTCTGGTTGGTGGTGATACCCAACTGAGACAATACGGTGAGCTTATCGCCCGCTCCAGTTTCGGATAAAGGCGCACGAATGGCCGCCAACAGAGAGCGCGGCAACGAGTCGCCCGTCAGCGCTGCTGGGACCGAATTGCCATTAGCGTCCGTCGAAGGCCTGGTCAACGAGGTGACTGCCTTGGCAATGGCATTATAAGCATCGACGAATTTTTGGATCGAAGCTTTCAGGCCGTCGGCGTTGGTGGCGACGGTGACAGTCGTCGGTCCGGAGCCGGCGACGAGCAATGTCATGTTCAAACCAGAAATAACATTATCCAACTTGTTGGTTGGACTGGTCATCGACAGCCCATCGACCGTAAAAACCGCGTCCTTGGCGAGGCCGATTGATCCCGAAGAGGTTGCGCTAGGCGTCCCCATCTCCACAGAACCGTTGGCAGCCAGGCTGGCAATACCGCTGAGCGAAATATCACTGCCGGCGCCGGTTTTTGTCGACCCTACTACTAGGCGGGAGCCAAAATTGTCCGTGACGATGTTGGCAGTCAAGCCGCTGGAAGAATACTTGCTGTTGATCGCGTCCCGAACCGACTGCAGCGTCGCGTCGGCCGGAATATCAAGCGTGTAATCCTTACCACTTTGACTGATGGTCAGCGTGCCAGCCTCTACGGCACTGGAAGCGCCACCGGCGAACGCGGCGGTGGCAACTTTTGATGACGTCGCCAACTGAGTGACGCTTACCGAGTAAGTGCCGCTTACCGCCGAGTTGCCGGCCGTCACGGTCAGCGCACTTGTGTTGGCGGAGGTGGCAGCCACGCCAGTAAATTGTGGGGACGTCGTGCTGCCCAGGCTTTCCAGTGCGGACTGAAAAGTCGCCAGCAACGACTTCAGGGTGCCAATGCCGGAAATATTGGCCGTATTGGTCTTGGTGGCGCGGTCGATCTGACCTTGCTTGGCCGCTTTGTCAGAATCAACCAGTGCCTTGACGATAGCAGTGGTATCAAGGCCAGAGCCTAAACCCAAGCCAGGTAGAATTGGACTTGCCATGTGGGACTCCCTTCAGTGTGTCGCCGGCCTTTTGACCATTACAACGCCCAAAAGAACATAACAACAGAATTCGTGCCAGTTGTCAGGCTTCCGCACTGAACAACAGGCTGTTTGCATCATTCAAACTATTGGCCAGTTTCAGAACTTCTTCGTTCGGGATCTGGCGAATGACTTCACCGGAACCACTGGCGATCACTTTAACGACTACTTTGCCTGAAGGCTCATCGATAGAGAACTCCAGGTTGCGCTTGACCGATTGGACGAACTTTTCGATTTCCTGAACGGCCTTCTTCAGTTTGTCCTGTTCAGCAGCAGCATCCTTAGGGGCTTCTTTGACCGGAGCTACCACAGCAATCTCGGCCCGAGGCTTCTCCACGGGCTTGTCGGCAACACTGGGCGCCGGTTTCGCCGCCGGATAAGACAAGTTCAGCTTCACGCTCATATCCATGTCCATCACCTCTTGAACGGAAAAAGCGAGAGAGTACGCAAGCGCACTCCCCCGCTAAAACTCATCCGGCTATTACTGAAGCAGCTTCAGTACAGCGGATGGCAGTTGGTTGGCCTGGGCCAGAACCGAAGTGGAAGCCTGTTGCAGAGTCTGCTGCTTGGTCAGCTGGGCAGTTTCAGCAGCGAAGTCGGTGTCTTGTACACGACCCAGTGCAGCACTGGCGTTTTCATTGACGTTCTGCAGGTTGGAGATGGTGCTGGTCAGACGGTTTTGTGCGGCACCGAGGTCAGCACGGCTGGAGTTGATGGTTGCCAGAGCCGCATCGATTGCATCGATTGCCGCCGAGGTTTTGGCTTCCGAGTCAGTGCTATCGGAACCAACGATGCTGATGGTTGCCGAGTCAACACTCAAAGTTGCAGCGTCGAAGCCGCTGTCCAGGGTCAGAGTGATCTGGTTGGTAGCACCGGTGTTGGAGCCGACCTGGAAGGTCATGGTGCCAGCGGAACCGTCGATCAGGTTCTTGCCGTTCAGGTTGGTCGAATCAGCGATACGGGTCAGCTCGTCCGACATCTGAGCAAATTCTTTGTTCAGAGCGTCACGGTCAGCAGTACCGTTGGAGTCGTTTCGAGCCTGGACAGCCAGTTCACGCATACGTTGCAGGATGTTGGTGGATTCCTGCAGAGCGCCTTCAGCGGTCTGAGCGATGGAGATACCGTCGTTGGCGTTCTTGATCGCAACAGTCTGACCGCGGATTTGCGAAGTCATACGGGTAGCGATCTGCAGGCCGGCGGCGTCATCTTTGGCGCTGTTGATTTTCAGGCCGGAAGACAGACGGGTCATCGAAGTGGAGAGAGCATCGGAAGCCCGGTTCAGGTTCTTCTGAACGTTCAACGATGTGACGTTGGTGTTTACTGTTAAAGCCATGACGAATTCCTCGTTGGTTGGGTACTGCGGCTTCCGGCCCTGGCAACCGCCGGGTGTGGCCTAGAGAACCTTCGTAATAGTTATCGTCGTAATCGGAACTTGCTTTAGCAGAATTTTCAAAAATTTTGCCATCAGGATGCCATCCCTCGTAAATCAAGGACTTGGCTGCGAGTAAAGGGTGGAAAAATGGCGCCAGGGAAACGCCGCTGGCGTCGCTCAAGGCGAATGGCAGCGGCGCAGCGGCAAAAATCAGAACGACTGACCAGCGGTCAGCAATTGAACCCATTCGTACTCCAGATAATCGGCCAAGGAGATCCAGTTCTGCGCCTGCTGATCACCTAGCATCAAGGCAAGTAGCGTATTCCATGACGAAGGGACATCGCCCGGCATCGATTCAACCAAGGGCTGAGCCGATTCGATCAACACGACCATTGCCAACCCCGCCTCAACGTCCCTCCCGAGACGAAACAGGCGTGCGCATTCGCGGGCGTCATCGACCACCCCTTGAAGCTGGCTCATGGCACATACTCCGGATGGAAATCAGTGCCGGCAATCATTGCCCCGTCCCGACTGCTGTTATGGAAACGCACCTGGGGGTGCCGGGCAATAAAACGCTCCAGCTCGCAGAGGTAACTGCGGAAGTTGAGCTGGGTCTTGACTCGCTGGCCATACCCATCGAGCACCCAATGCCTGGACGCGCCCAGTTGCGGCCCCAAGTCACCGTCACCCCAACCTGCATGAGTCTTGTCATGGGGAAAGGCAAAATCAGCACCGAAGAGCGTGACCTGCGCAGCCCCCATTTTCACCGCCAGATCGACAGCCGGATGAATCACGCTGCCGCCTACATGGAGTTCGGCCCGGCGCAACAGTCCCCGCATCTGGAGGTAGATGGGACTCGAAGAGTAACCGGCGTAACGCGGCCCCTGCCAAGCCCCGATCACCAACGGGTCGGCCATCGGCAGATAGACCAGGGCAATGGCGTCCGTACTTTCGGATGGAAGATGACGCGCCGAGATGCGCTGGTCGATGCTGACCACGATATCCGGGGTAATGCCACGATCGATCAACGGTCGGTAAGCCGTATCGACACAAATCAGCAACGGTCGCTCGGTTTGTTTGCTCAGACGACGCAGTTTTTCGAAGTGCTGCTCGAGACTGGGGCCGGTAGCAACGACAAACGCCTCACGCCCGTTCAAGGTGCCGAACAGCTCGGCAACGTCACGATCTTCACGCACAAGACTGAAAGTCGACTGCAAGCGCTCGACAATCTCAGGGGACTGCGGATCGAACGCGCGGTTAGTGAAGTCCAGATGAATTTCACTGATCAACCGATCACGAATCTTGGCGCTGTAATCATCGGCCAGCACCAATTCGGCGGGAAGAGCGAAAAATGGCAGTTGGATTTCCGCAAGATCACCGGCATAGAGCAGCACCACTCTCGGATCGGCAAGCCAGGGAGATTGATCCAGCACCTGCAGCACCAGGGCGAATACCGCACCGTTGAGGACATGCACAAATAACCGTTCAAGTCCGGCCCGCTCCAGCAAGCGATTCTGCAGATCGCCGAGCCCGGTACCGTAGACATGCACAATGGAAGCATCCAACGCCACACTGGCGGCTTGCTGGCCCGCCTCGGCGAGTCGGTCATGCCGGCTGGTCAGTTGGATACCGTTGACGCTCAAGGTCGACCCAAGCCCCTCTACCAGATCGACTTGCAATCCACCGACATCCTCCATCGACAAGCGCTCAGCCAAGACTGGCCAACGCTGCTGGATTATTTGGAGATTGCGCTCGAAGAACTCGCTCATGGGTGTCTCGCTTTCGCGTCAGGCAAAAAAATAGCGTTCAAGGTTACACCTTGGACGCCATTTTTGTGCCTGGGTTTTATTCGCTCACGGGCGATAGATGATCGCCGAGCCCCATGACAGGCCCACACCGAAACCGCTCAAAGCCACGCGCTTCCAATCGGAATCGAGCACGTGCTTTTCCAGCAGCAATGGAATGCTCGACGACACGGTGTTCCCGGTCTCGACCATGTCCTTGATGAACTTCTCCGGCTCGCCCTCGAAACGTCGCGCCACGGCATCGACAATTGCCGCGCTGCCCTGGTGAATACAGAACGCATCGATATCACTGGCTTGCAGGTTGGAATCGGCGAGCAATTCATGCAGATGCGCCGGGACCTTGAGCAAGGCGAAGTTGAACACCTGGCGACCGTTCATGAAGAACACACCGTCGCTGACCTTGAGGTGCGGCGCACCGGAACCGTCAGTGCCAAACTTGGCCTTGCCCAGTTGCCACGGCGCATCTTCACCCATCCAGGTGGCGGTGGCGGCGTCGCCAAACAGCATCGTAGTGTTGCGGTCTTCCGGGTCGACGATCTTCGAATACGGGTCGGCGGTCACCAGCAAGCCATTCTTCAGGCCAGCGGCCTCCATGAAGCCCTTGATGGCGTAGATGCCATAAACATAACCCGAGCAACCCAGGGAGATATCAAACGCTGCCACCGTGGTAGGCAAGCCGAGCTTGTCCTGGACGATGGCGGCCGTGTGCGGCAAGCCTTCTTCATCGCCATTCTGCGTAACGACGATCAGCACGTCGATGGATTCGCGTTTCAGGCCGGGATTGTTGGCAAACAGCGCGTTGACCGCTTCGACACAAAGGTCAGAGGTTTCCTGCCCGTCATCCTTGCGTGGCAAGAAGGCCGAACCAATCTTGCCAAGGATGAATTCTTCATCCTTCTCAAATTTTGCACCTTGTGCGTAATTGTCCACGCCGGCTACAGGAACGTAGCTCGCAATGCTTTTTATGCCAATCATTACGGCTTCCCAATCAAAAACAGCCCAATACCACCGCTCGCAAGGAATCGAGGGGCGCCGACAAGCGGGAAGTGTAAAGGGCTATCACTGGTCCTGATAAGGGCCAGGCGCCATCTTCCCGGTCAATACAATACAGTGAAGATGCGCGTTATGACTCGCAGGTCACGCCAATTTTCCGAATAAGGCCTTTTTGAAAGGGCTATTCAACCAGCGACCAGGCCAATGGAGTGCCACGTTTGATGGCTTGACGAGCACAACGGCCCATCAGGGAGTCGGCGTACTTGGGAGGCAGTCCGAGACCTGGGCGAATAGCCCGGACGTTCTGTGCTGTAAACGCGTCGCCAGGGCTCATGTCTTGCGTCACGTACAGAGAACGCCGATAGACCAGCGACTTGCGCTCAGCCTCGGTCACGCCATAGTGCACCTGCCCCATGGCTTGCCAGGCACGCTCGGTTTCGATCACCAACGCCGCCAGCTCCGCAGGCTCAAGGGAGAAACTGGCGTCCACCCCACCCGCCGCGCGGTCGAGAGTGAAGTGTTTCTCGACCACGGTTGCCCCTAACGCCACAGCGGCGACAGACACGCCAACCCCCATGGAGTGGTCCGACAACCCCACCTCACAGCCGAATAATTCCCGCAGGTGAGGGATGGTGCGCACATTGCTATTGGCCGGGGTGGCCGGATAGGTGCTGGTGCACTTGAGCAATACCAGATCCTTGCAACCGGCCTCTCGGGCCGCCCGTACAGTTTCGTCGAGTTCAGCAACGCTCGCCATGCCGGTGGAAATAATCAACGGCTTGCCGGTGGCGGCGACTCGCCGGATCAGCGGTAGATCGGTGTTTTCGAAGCTGGCGATCTTGTAGGCCGGCACGTCGAGGGCTTCAAGAAAATCCACGGCCGTCTCGTCAAACGGCGTCGAGAACGCCAACATGCCCAGCGCCTTGGCACGGGCGAAAATCGGAGCGTGCCATTCCCACGGTGTGTGGGCCTTTTCATACAGCTCATAAAGCGACGTTCCAGCCCACAGGCTGTTGGGATCCTTGATGAAAAACTCACCCTCATTCAGATCCAGCGTCATGGTCTCGGCGGTGTAGGTCTGCAATTTCAAAGCGTGCGCACCGGCCTTGGCCGCAGCCTCGACGATTTCCAGCGCCACCTCCAGGGACTGGTTATGGTTGCCACTCATTTCGGCAATGATGAAAGGCGGTGCCTCAGCCCCAATGACACAGTGGCCGATCTTGAAACTAGCCATGGAGGTGATCCTTCAAGATGCGCGTAAACACGCAAGTGTTTTGAGTAAAGCCAGCCTGGCTAAACAGACTCAGGGAGGCTCGATTGGCGGGCAATATCTGAGCGCTGAGGCTTCGTAATTGAGGCCAGTGGGCAACGGCAAACGCTTCGCCGCGGGCCAGCAATGCCCTTCCCCAACCAAGCCCGATGCGGCCTTCGAACAGATAAATGGATACGAGCGCGTCACTGCCTTGCAGGTCATAGCGCAATACGCCTACCGGTCCATCAGCCGCTTCGCCGACCAGTAGCAGGCGTTGCCCGTTGACCAAGCTGGCTTGCAGCCATTGGCAATGACTGCTCCAGTCAATGCATGATGTATCCATCGATACGCGGCGTACAGCCTCGGCGTTACGACCTTCGAAAATCAATTGGGCATCGGCCTGTTTAGCTGGGCGAACCCTCAATAATGCACCGGCCAGCGTGGCGGCGACCCGCTGGACGCCCAAGCCATCGACCAACCGCCGGGAATGCTCAGCCAAGCTTTTGCGCAAGCCTTGATTGCCTGCAACGAAGCCGATGGCCAGGCGCAACTGTCCGACCGTGACGTTCTCTCGAGGGCCGAGATAAACGTGGGCTCCAAACGTCGCCATCGCCTCACTATTGGCATGCTGATTATTCGACACCGCGATGCAGATCGTGGGCAAGCCCAGGGCAGCGCGCTCCCAACTGGTACCGCCACCAGCCCCAATGAACAAATCAGCTTCGATCATGAGTTGATGGAAATGGCCGACAAAGCTGTGCAAGCGCCAGTGGGGTTGACTCGCAGCCATTACCTGCATCCGAGCCCAGGCCGGGTTGTCCGCACCGGCGACAAAATCGACTTCAAGCGCCGGGAAATCCGCCAACGCCAACATGGCATGGTGGGTTTGCATCGCCGCATCAAACCCGCCAAAGTTAACCAGCACTCGCCTGGCCCTGGGCTTGATGTCAATCGCCTCACAGCGAAACTCATCGCGCAACAGGGCGTAACGCGGTCCGAGCAGCGTTCGGCAAGACTCGGGCAACAAACCCGTGTAGGCGGCCCGGGTACCAGACACGTTCTGGTTGAGCAGCAGATCGACGTTGTAGGTACGGGTCGCCAGATCATCCACTGCCATGATTCTTGGGGCAAAGCACCGGGCAGCCGTCTGCCAGTGATGGTCCAGGCCATAATGATCGACGATGACCCAATCGAAACCAGGCTGGTCGCTCGATATCTGTTGCAACGCCGCGATATCCGCCTGCCAGGGCAGCAAGGATTCAATGGCCTGCTGCGGATCCTCCCCAGGATAGAAATCCGGTAAGGCGAACGTCTCGAAGCCCTCCGCCGCCAACGCGTGTAAGCGATGTCCTGGCAATTGGCGGCAGGCAAACGTGACATGCGCGCCGTGCCCACGCAACACGCGAGCCAGGGTCAGGCAGCGGGCGATGTGTCCGCTGCCAATGGTTGGCGAAGCGTCAGCGCGGATCAAAACCCTCATTCCAGCTCCCCACCTGCCTTCAATGCGGCGTAGAGGTATTCGGCTCGCTTCCAATCCTCTGGTGTGTCGATGTCCTGTACCAGATGACGAGGCAGGACCACCGGCAAGCTCTTGGGCGAAAACAACACGTCACCGCGCAACCAGGCCTCCCGGCGCCCCCAGTAGAACTGGCCCGCGTCCTGGAACGCTTCGGGCAAGTCCTGGGAGCGAGTGTCGCGAAACTGGGGATAGAGCGGCGTCAGCGCGCCCTGCTCATCCAGCGTCAAGGCACGTTGTACGGGAAAGCCGAAACCCGTCACCGAAAATGCGTACGACTTGTCAGGATGCGTGCGCAGCGCTTCATACCCCTGGCGCAGGAACCTCCCCTGCAACAGCGGCGCGGTGGCATAGATGCAACAGGCGAAATCGAACGAGCGCTCGTGCAGTTCAGTCAATGCGTGGGCAATCACGGCTGCCGTCCCGGTGAAATCATCAGCCAGCGACGCCGGCCGCATGAACGGAACTTGAGCACCATGAGCCTGCGCCATATCGGCGATTTCTTCATCGTCTGTGCTGACCACTACCTCATCGAACAGCCGAGAGGTCAACGCGGTTTGAATCGACCGGACAATCATTGGCACGCCATCGAACAGCTTCAGGTTTTTGCGTGGAATCCGTTTGCTACCGCCACGGGCGGGGATGATCGCGACTGAGCTCACCGTCACTCCTCAAGCATTTCGCGCAGTTGCTCGACCACATAGTCCTGCTGTTCATCACTGAGGGTAGGAAACATGGGCAAGCTGATGGCCTCGGCGTAATAACGCTCGGCCTGGGGGAAATCGCCTGCGGCAAACCCAAGGTCGCGGTAATACGGCTGCAAATGAACCGGGATGTAATGAAGGTTCACGCCAATCCCGGCTGCACGCAAGCCCTCGAACACCTGACGATGACCAAGCGTGATGCTATCGAGTTGCAAGCGCACCACATACAAATGCCAGGCCGACTCGGCTTCAGGTTGCAAGCCGGGCAAAACGAGCGGCAAACCTGCCAGCAGATGATTGTAGCGCGCCACCCGTTCCCGACGCCGAGCGATGAAGTCATCCAGTTTATTCAGTTGCGAAAGTCCCAACGCAGCCTGCAGATCGGTCATGCGGTAATTGAAACCCAGCTCGACTTGTTGGTAGTACCAGGGGCCGTGACTGGGTTCGGTCATCTGCTGCGCGTCGCGAGTCATCCCATGGCTGCGCAGACGTTGCAGCCGCTGCGCGAGTTCCGGGCGATTGGTCAGGACCATGCCGCCTTCACCGCTGGTGATGATCTTCACCGGATGAAAACTGAACACGGTCATGGCCGCAAACTCGCCACACCCCACCGGGCGACCAGCATAAGACGCCCCGACTGCGTGGGACGCATCCTCAATCACCGTGAAGCCATATCGCTCGGACAACTGGGCGATCTTGCGCATGTCACAGCTTTGCCCCGAAAACGCCACCGCCACCAACACTTTGGGCAGCGTTCCGTCACGCTCGGCCTCTTCAAGCTTGGCGGCCAGCGCACAAGCGTCAAGATTCCAGGTCAGCGGATCAATGTCGACAAAATCCACCAGCGCACCGCAATACCGACCGCAGTTGGCCGAGGCCAGGAACGTATTGGGGGTGGTCCATAGACGATCCCCAGACCCCAACCCCGCTGCCAGACAGGCGATGTGCAGTGCGGCCGTCGCGTTGCACACCGCCACGGCGTAAGCGGCCTGACAACGATTGGCCATGGCCTCTTCGAAATGCTCTAGGGTCGGCCCCTGGGTCAGCCAGTCGGACTGCAATACGGCCACCACCGCATCAATGTCAGCCTGATCGAGGCTCTGCCGACCGTAGGGGATCATGCCGATAACCGCGCGTGCAGGTCAGCGATCTGCTCCACCGACAAAAAGTGCGGGTTGGTGTCAGAACGATATTCGAAGTCTTCTGCCACGGGCTTGCCTCGCTCACCCAGGTTGTCGACACCAAAATCCACATCCACACTGGTAAAGCGAATGGACGGCTGGATGGTGTAGTGATCGGCAAACTCGATGGTCATGCGTGCATCGTCCAGCGGCACCATCAGTTCGTGGAGTTTTTCACCAGGGCGAATCCCGACGTTTTTGTGGGGCAGATGCCCAGCCATGCCTGACGCCAGATCGACGATGCGAATCGACGGAATCTTTGGCACGAAGACTTCCCCACCGTGCATGCGGGCAAAGCTGTCGAGCACAAATTGCACGCCGTGATCGAGGGTGATCCAAAAACGGGTCATGCGCTCATCGGTAATCGGCAGCTGCGTCGCACCGTCCGCAATCAGTTTGCTGAAGAACGGCACCACTGAGCCCCGCGAGCCGGCGACATTGCCGTAGCGCACCACGGCGAACCGGGTCTGCTGTTCACCCGCGATATTGTTGGCCGCCACGAACAGTTTGTCCGACAGCAACTTGGTCGCGCCGTACAGATTGATGGGGCTGGCCGCTTTGTCGGTGGACAGCGCAACGACTTTTTTTACGCCGTTATCGATCGCCGCTGCGATGATATTTTCCGCGCCATTGACGTTGGTGCGAATGCATTCGGTGGGATTGTATTCCGCGGCCGGCACCTGTTTGAGGGCCGCGGCATGCACCACATAATCAATGCCACGCATGGCCTGGCGCAAACGATCGGCATCGCGCACGTCCCCCAGGAAATAGCGCATGCATGGCGCATTGAAGGTTTGTTGCATCTCGTACTGCTTGAGTTCATCGCGGGAAAACACCACCACGCGCTTGGGCTGGTATTGCTCCAGCAACCGGCGGATGAAATTGCGCCCGAACGAACCGGTACCGCCTGAGATGAAAATCGATTTGCCGTTGAACATACCTGATTCCTTTTGCCTGGAGGGCTTATGCGAGCAACCGCGACCAGTCGACAGCCGTGGCGGTGCCCAGCGCAAAACCGGTGCCGGTCAAGGCCAGGTTCGGGTTGCGGGCGGCGTCATGCTCGAAGCGCGCCTGCCACTTCTCGTGCAAGGCGTCGGCCGCCTCCGGCGCATCAGGGAACGCACCGGTGTGCAGCATCTGGGCCTGGGGTGTCCAGACCGTGAGATAACCTGCGTCGGCGGTTTTCAGGCACAGGTCGACGTCGGCAAAGGCCTCGGCGAAATGATCTTCGTCCAGGCCGCCTACGGCTTCGAACAAGTCTTTACGGATCATCAGGCAAGCGCCCGACACCGCCGAGTAGTTCTGCTCCACTTGATGGCCGTTGAGGTAGCCCTTGGCGTCCTTGCGTTCGCCCACGAATACCGAGCCCACCTGCCCATCGGCAGTAAGCACCAGGCCAGCCTGGGTGGTAATACCGCGCATGTCCATTTGCTTGCTGCCGACGATCCCTACTTCAGGCCGCTGGGCCTGATTGAGCAGACTGTCGAGCCAGTTGGCGTTGATTACTTGCACCTGGGACGATAGCAGCACCAGATAGTCACCTTTGGCCTGGCCGCTGGCCCAGTTGTACAACGCCGAAGCGCTCAAGCGACGGTCGCTGCGCAGAATACGAACCCGTTCGCCCTTACCTTCCAGGCTATCCAGCCACTGGATCAGGTCCTCGGATTGGCTGTGGTTGTCGGCAATCACGATTTCATGACGTTGGTAGCGCGTACGTTGCAGCACGCTGACCAGCGCCTGCTGTACGTGCTCAAGGTTGTCCCGGCTTTCGAGAATGATCGACACCAGTGGCCGATCGGAGTGCTGGTAATCAATCTGGTACGTCAGCGGCTGCGCCGAGGTGACTTGGGGGCGGTACCCTCGGGCAGCCAGGTGACGTGTCAGTACCTGACGCTCCTGTGGGTTTTCTTCCTGGGCCGGAGCGTTGCAGATCAACAACGGCTCGGCCAGGTGTGCCAGGCCGGCCAACCCTGCGTCTTCAATCAGGCGCAACAACAGATCCAGCTCCAAGGCCTGGGTGTATTCAGCCGTAAAGCCGCGCGCCTGGGCCAGCACATCACGACGAATCAGCCAGTGCCGCGCCATCAGCGAAGGTACTGACTGCAACAGATCAAGGTTGACCCCCGGACGGAATACATCGGTGAGGCTGCCATCGGCCTTGCGCTGGATTTCATCCATGGCCACGGCGCGCACACCGTCGGCACCGATCAGCTCGAGGCTGGCGCGCAGCAAGCCGCTTTGGGTGAACTGGTCACCGGCTTCGGCCAGCAACAGCCAGTCGGCGGTAGATTGCCCGACGATCTGATTGATGCGTTCGACGTAATTGGTGGTGCTGACTTTGACGAAGTGCACGGTGTCACGCACGGTGGTGGTCGCTGGCAAGTCACCGGTAGTGAACACCACTACGTTGAATGCTTTGCAATGGCCGTTGACCAGACTGTCGAAGGTAGCCTGCAACTTGAACATATCAGCGTCCAGATCCAGCAGCAGGATGCCAAACCGCGGTCCTCCCTGATGCTCGGCCAAGTGGGCGGCGATGGACGTGAGTTGCCGTTCATCAGGGTTACGTGCTTCAAGCCAGCTCAACAAGCGACCGGAGTGCATGTTCTCCAGTAACCGACGATCCTGCTGCCCAGGCACCGAGTCCAGACGCTCGAGCCACGCTTGCAACCTCACCGCCTCCTCAGGCTCGTCGCTGTTCTTCAACGATTCGGCCAAACGCTTGACCACGGTACGGTTGAACGCGTACAGGCCTTGGGCCTCCCACAAGCGACTGCGCACCGTGCGCTCGTTGTCATTAGGATGCACGCGCATCAGTTCATGCTGGCGCAGCAGAATACCTTCCAATTGCTGGAGCTGCAGGCGACCGGCCGGCATGGCGTGCAGCAGGAATTCAAACTCGGTCAGCAGATCGAATACCCGCTGGTTGTAAAAAGGCATCTCGACAAATTGTTGCGGGCCAAACGAACGCACTGGCTCACTACCGGCCTGCGGCCAGGCCGAACGAATGATCTGTGTACCCTTGAGTGAACGCCCTTGCTGCAGGCAGTCAGCCATGGCCGCGAAGCTGTCCAGAGCAATCTGCTTGGCACGTCCGTGCGCTTGCTCGCGCAGCGGCGTTGGAAGAGATGCCAGGAACTCGGCAAATTGCTCGCGCTCGGCAACGCTTTTGGCGTCCTGGTAGCTAAGCACGGTCAACACATTGGTGTTGTGCTCGGAACCGCCGTAATTGGCCTCGCGAACGGCAAATGGAATCGGCAGGATCCGTGCCTTGGCGCAAGCCAACAGGTAAAAGGTATGGCCAATTTCCTGCCACTCGAAACTGGTCCCTGGCGGCAGCATGCCGTACCACTGTTGCAGCAGGTCAGTGCGGGTCACGGCGTAGAACGGCGGCAGGAACTGATCCATGAAACGGATCACACGGTCCTCGGCCAGTTCGCTGTCGTAGTCCTCATGTACCTTGCGGTCACGGCGGAAGTAGCAGACTTCCGTGGCGCAGGACAAATACATGATGCCGTAGCCGTGGCAAAGGCCGTAGTCGGGATTGGCTTCGAGAAACTCCACCGACTCGGTCAAGGCATCGTGCAGCAGGAAATCGTCATCAGCGGCGAACACCATGTAAGGCGTCCTGACCTCGTTGACGCCATAGGTCAGTTTTTCCTGAAGCCCTTTGTAGGTGAACTGAGGCAAATGGCGATAATCAACCGACGGAAAATCACGAGCGATTTGCTCATCGCGCTCAACCGACGAATCAAGCACCAGCACCGAACAGGGGTAGCTGCTGTAGTAATGCAAGGTACGCCGCAGGAATGCGCTGCGGTTGTGGGAGATGACCACCACGGTGAACCGCTCGCTCAGCGGTGCCACGTTGTTTTGAAGCATATTTCGAACCTGCATATTTCCTAGTCCCCACAACCTGCCAGACACCAATGACTTGAAACGGATGGATTAACGAACCCGACGCAGATAACCATCCGGTGCAACAGTGATCAGCAGCTTGTTCTGCAGTTGCTGGTCAATTTCAAAGCAGTCGTTTTCTTCAAGGTATTTCCACACAGCGGTTTTCGGGTTATCACCCGGGCCCCATGGGCGATCCGGGAAAAAGTCAGCTGGCATGTCTTCCACCACCGTATCCATCACCACGCAATAGCTGCCCACCGAGACCAGTGGCGCATACAAACGCAGCTCTTCGAGCACATGATCATGGGTGTGGTTGGAATCGAGCACCAGAATGACTTTCTTGCCTTTGGCCGCTGCATGGACCTGCTCGGCGATGGCCGGATCGATGCTCGAACCTTCGATCATCGAGATGCGCTTGCTCATCGGGTGGCTCTCGATGGCTTCGCGATTATGGGGACGGATATCCAGGTCGATGCCCAGCACTTCGCCATGGCCCTGCAGCTCCAGCAACGAGGCGTAATAAATGATCGAACCGCCGTGGGCAATGCCGCATTCGATGATCAGGTCAGGCTTGATCTGCCAGATCAATTCCTGCATCGCCATCATGTCCTGTGGCAACTGGATGATCGGCCGCCCCATCCATGAAAAATGGTAGCTGTACTTGTGGCGGGCCGATTCGTTGAAAAACTCCTTGGCCAAGCCGACGAGTTTCTGGTCTTGGCCTTGACCGGCGATTTCGGTCTGGCATTGGGCTTCGAAAGCTTTATGGATAGTGTTGTCGGTCATTTTCGAATCTCGCGGTTATTGGAACGAAGCGCTGTCAACGGCGTGGTAGACATAGCGCCCACCGGTCATCCGCTTGATCTCTTCGAGGTAATTGGAATTCATTACAAATACGTGCGCCCCTTCAGGCAGAGCACCCATCGCCTCCTCAGGCGAGGAAACCCGCACACCACTCAACGGCAGATACCGACCTTGCTTGGCCGGGTTGATATCCACCACGCAGTCCACTGCAACACCGGCTCGTTGCAGGAATAGCGAGTAGATCACGCCCTTGGAGGAGGCCCCCCAGATCGCGGAGCCTTGTTGCGGCGCAGCCTGAACAATCTGTACGGCGCGACCGAGGCTGGCGGTGAATTCGTCGGGCAATTGCAAGGCTGGAACGGGCTGCCCCGGCTTCAGGCGCAATGTGGCCAGATCGGCAACGATGTACAGGTACTGACCGCCGAACAGGTGCCCGGCCTCATGTACCGTACCGAACATCCGGCTCAGGTCATCGAGGCGGAAATAATTGACGTGCTCGTAGAACAGGTCGAACCAGGCACGATGCTCCAGAATCCAGTCCAGGCATGGCACTTCGATATAAATCTGCCCACCCTGGTTAGCCGCTGCGATTTCAGCCAGGAAAGCCACTGGGTCCTGGATATGTTCCAGTACATGACGCAGCACCACCGCATCGGCCGACAGGCCCAGATCGCGAGTGAACGGCGCCTTGATTACGTCAGCATTGTCGCCTTCATAAGCCGGGTCGATGCCGGTGATGGCATAGCCCCGCTCTTTGAGCAGCTCCAGGAAATAGCCTTTGCCACAACCGACCTCGATCAGTTCCTGGCCGCTGAAATGTCGAGCAATGATGCCCTCCACATCAGCCAGGTGCCGCTGGAACTGCCCTGAGTGGGCCTGTTCGTTCTGATAATCACTGTCATAGCAGAGCTTGTCCGCATCGAATGCCTGATTGAAGACCAACCCGCTCACTTCGTCCTGGACCAGGACCATGTCGGCACTCGCCGAGGCTCTGGCCGACTGCTCATCGGCGAAGGTACGGTTCTGCAGAACCGGAAGGCCGGTGGCCCGGTACAGCTCACGCATCATGTTCGGCTCCCAACAAGGTGTGCAAACGCTCGGCCACGCCCCAGAACGCCATGGGTTCGTGAGTCGGATAGGGGTAATGGCCCAGGTTCAGGCGAATGGCCGCGCCACGCTCGCGCAGCCGTGTTTCCACCAGCGAGCGAACCGACACTGGTACGCCACTTGAGCAATTGACGACACCATTGAACTCGCGCCGCGACAGCAGGCCCGCCAGATAAGCAGTGGCTGTTTCGATTGCCAGGTAATCGCGCAGCTGCTCGCCCCCGGACATATCGAATACCGAGGCTTGGGCATCGATGGCCCGGTCCAGCGCCGCGAGCAGGCTGCTGGGGTTCTGGCCGGCGCCGTGCAGGTAGAACAATCGTGCCCATTGCAAGGTAAACGGGTGCTCGCGCTGCAGGAGTTCAAGAAACAGGCGCAAGGTATTTTTTGCCAAGCCGTACGGGTTGGCCGGTTGCGGCGCAATCTGCTCATCGAGCGGCCCGCTCTGCAGGCCATACTCGAAGCAGGTGCCCGTGACCAGCACCTGTCCCACCCCCGCCACGACGGCTTGTTTGATGAACTGATAATCGGCCAGCAAGTTATGTTCGAAATGAAACAATGCCTGGTAATTCGGCAGTCCCGGCCACGCCAGATGCGCCAAGGCATCGACGCCCTCGACCAAAGCAGCGACGTCCAGTTCTGCTGCGTGGACATCGGTCGCGACGAATTCAACCCGCTCGAACCAGGGCAATGCCCTGGCCGGTTCCACGCGGCGCGCAACGGCCCGGACCTGACAACCTCGCGCGAGCAAGGCCGTGACCAGATGACGGCCGACAAAGCCGGTGGCGCCGGTCACTAAAACCTTCATAGCAGCGTCAACTCAGGCACCGCGATGACGAATTGCCCGCCCCATTGGCGAACCTCAGCCAACTGCTGGCTGACTTCGCTCAGCAAGTTCCAGGGAAGGACAAGAATGTAGTCGGGTTTCTCTATCGCAATACGCTCGGGCGACACAATAGGAATCCGACTGCCCGGCAAGTACTTGCCCTGCTTGTGCGGGTTGGCATCCGCCACCCAGGTCAGCAGGTCCGGCTTGACCCCGGCATAGTTGAGCAAGGTATTGCCCTTGGCCGCGGCGCCGTAACCGACCACACGCTTGCCATCGGCCTTGGCCTGTAACAGAAAGCGCAGCAACCCATGTTTGATGGCTTCGGCGGCCGGCGCCAGCGTGGCGTAGTACGCAGCGGTTTTCACGCCGGCATCCCGTTCGGCCTGCAATTGCTGTTGCACCGTCGCCAGCACTGGCCGGCGAATGCCGTCGGCCCGCTGGACGAACACCCGCAGCGAACCGCCATGAGTCGACAGTGGGCTGACGTCGAACACCTCCAGGCCGTTGCGCTCACACAAGGCCTGTACGGCAGTCAGCGACAGGTAGGAATAATGCTCGTGATACAGAGTGTCGAATTGCTGCCCGGCCATCAGCGTCAGCAGTTGTGGAAACTCGAACGTCGCCACCCCCGTCGGCTTCAGCAACGTGGCAAAACCTGCGAGGAAATCGTTGATGTCCGGTACATGAGCCAGCACGTTATTGGCCGCCATCAGATCGGCAGCCCAACCCTCACCCTTCAATTGCGCAGCCGTTTCGCGACCAAAGAACAGCTCACGAATCTCCAGGCCTTTCGCACGGGCAGCCTCGGCGGTGCTGTGGGTCGGCTCGACGCCCAGGCAT
This sequence comes from Pseudomonas sp. NFACC51, assembly GCF_900103575.1. Taxonomy (NCBI): domain Bacteria; kingdom Pseudomonadati; phylum Pseudomonadota; class Gammaproteobacteria; order Pseudomonadales; family Pseudomonadaceae; genus Pseudomonas; species Pseudomonas sp. NFACC51. Next base: position 269,829 of record NZ_FMXH01000008.1, read on the forward strand.
GTGATGCCGCGCCTGGCGACGTACTGCAACAGGTACCCATCATTGGCGGCAATTTCCACCACACGACTATCGGCGTCCAGCCCAAAGCGCTCGACCATCTCGGCCACGTAGCGCTCGGCATGGGCCAACCAAGTGCTGGAGAACGAACTGAAATAGGCATACTCGGCGTCGAACAGGCTGTCGGCGCGAGTGTAGTCTTCGGTTTGCACCAGCCAGCACTGCTGGCACACAGCGACCTTGAGGGGTAGCCATTGCTCGGCCTGTTCCAGTTGGTCGGCCCGCACGTAGGCGTTGGACGGCGGTGACGTACCGAGGTCAATCAGTGGCAACGCCAGGGCAGTCCCGCAACCGCGGCAATTCATAGACACACTCCAGCGAAACGCCCATCGAGCAGGGGATGACTGCTGTCCCGGGTCGACAGATTATTGACAGGCAGCGGCCAGGCAATCGCCAGCCGCGGATCACTCACCGACAGGCCGCCCTCATGCTCCGGGGCGTAGTCGGCGCTGTGCAAGTAAAGCAGCTCGGCATCGTCGGTCAGGGTCTGGAACCCATGGGCAAACCCGGCCGGGATCAACAGGCTGCGGCCATCACCCGCCTTCAACTGCTCGGCATGCCAATGCAGGAACGTTTCGGAATCGGGTCGTAGATCCACGGCCACGTCCCAGACTTCACCCCGCAGGCAGGTGATCAGCTTGGCTTCCGGTTGTGCTGCATTCTGATAATGGAGGCCACGCACGCTGCCCCGCTCACGGGTGCAGGAATGGTTGATCTGGCGGATATGAAACGGCTGGCCGAACGCGCTCAGGCTGCCTTCGCAGAACAGCCGGGCGAAATGCCCGCGCTGGTCTTCGAAGCGCTTGTGCTGGACGCTGAACAAGCCGGCCAGCGGCAATGCCTTCAATGCGAACTCGCTCACAACGTGCCTCGGTACAGGTTCAACTGACCCAGCGTGACTTGGCGCATGTCATCGCCGTTCTGCCACGCCAGATGCCAATCAAGGGTTTGGGCAAGACACTGCTGCAACGACCAGCGCGGCTGCCAACCCAGCAATTGCCGGGCGCGGCTGCTGTCCAGACGCAGCAGGCCAGCCTCATGTAAGTCGCTCGGTTCGATGCGCAGGCCGGGCGCTTGCGGCCAGCGCTCGGCCAGTAACTGGACGACTTCGCCAACGCTGCACATGTCCGCTTCGCCAGGGCCGAAGTTCCAGGCACCGGCAAATTCCGGCCCCTGCTCATAGAGGCCAGCGGCCAACTGTAGATAACCGGCCAACGGCTCCAAGGCGTGTTGCCACGGGCGCACGGCTTGTGGATAACGTAGCGTCACCGGCTCGTCCGCCGACCAGGCCTTGAGCACGTCCGGAATCAGGCGCTCGGGGGCAAAATCACCGCCGCCCAATACGTTGCCAGCCCGCGCCGTGGCCAAGGCCAGGCCGTGCTCAGCGAATCGCTCGGCCGAAAAGAACGACGCGGCATAAGACTGCGCCAGCAATTCGCAGCAGGCCTTGCTACTGCTGTAGGGGTCGTGACCACCCAAAGGTTCATTTTCGCGATAGGGCCACAGCCATTCCTGATTGGCGTAGACCTTGTCGGTAGTGACCAGGACACAGGCGCGTACGCCGCCAATCTGACGGATCGCTTCGAGCAGGTTAAGGGTGCCCATGACATTGCTGGAATAGGTACCCAACGGATCGCGATACCCCTCACGCACCAACGGCTGGGCCGCCAGGTGCAGGACAATCTGCGGCTGCACGTCGGCAAGCACTTCCAGCAAGGCACCAAGGTCACGCAGGTCAGCACGCCGATCGTCGATGCCCTCGCCCACCCGGGCCAACTCGAACAGGCTCGGCTTGGTGGCCGGGTCCAGGGAAAAGCCGCAGACCTGGGCACCCAGGCTTTGCAGCCACAACGTCAGCCAACTGCCCTTGAAACCGGTATGACCGGTCACCAGCACCCGCTTACCGCGCCAGAACTCCGGGTTCAGTCCCATTGCTTCCATGGAGCCTCCCCGCTTTGCCACAGGGCTTCGAGGTGGTTTTTATCCCGCAGGGTGTCCATGGGATGCCAGAAGCCATCGTGCTGGAACGCCTGGAGCTGCTGCTCGGTCGCCAACTCCGCCAGCGGCTCGGCTTCCCAGGAAGTCTGGTCGTCAGCGATATAAGGCAGGACCTTCGGCGAGAGTACAAAGAAACCACCGTTGATCCAGCCACCGTCACCCCGGGGTTTTTCAGTAAAGCCCAGGACCGTATCGCCATCGCGTTCAAGCGCGCCGTAGCGTCCGGGAGGCTGGACTGCAGTCACCGTGGCCAGCTTGCCGTGTGACAGATGAAAATCCACCAGCGCACCGATATTGAGGTCCGAAACACCATCGCCATAGGTGAAGCAGAACGCCTCTTCATTTTCCAGGTAACGGGCCGCACGACGCAGCCGTCCGCCGGTCATGGTGTCTTCACCAGTATCGATCAGGGTCACGCGCCACGGCTCGCTGTAGTTCTGGTGAACGTCCATGCGGTTGTTGCACATATCGAAGGTGACGTCGGAGGTGTGCAGGAAGTAATTGGCGAAGAAATCCTTGATAGCGTAGCCCTTGTAGCCCAGGCAAATGACGAAGTCGTGGATTCCATGGGCGGAATACTGCTTCATGATGTGCCAAAGAATTGGCTTGCCACCGATTTCGATCATCGGCTTGGGCTTGAGGTGCGACTCCTCGCTGATCCGCGTACCGAGACCACCTGCCAAGATAACTGCCTTCATCGTCTCCCCTCTTGTTCATCACCGGGCTCGGCCAAGCGTTGTTTCGCTTTGCGGGCGCGGGGATTACACCTTCGATGCCGATCCGGACGCCGCGATGGGCCGCGAGCGCTCGTTTTATGGCGATATGAGGGGGGCTTGCAGGAAACGCGCCAGCAAATCCTGGTATCGAAAGCTCTAGCGTTCATAACCTCGCCAAGCCATTCAACGTTAAAAACTAGCCCTCTCTGAATGCTCGCTGGGCATGGTCGCTGATTGGTTTGAGCAAGTAAGACATGACGTTTCTGGAGCCGGTCTGGATCATCGACTCAACCGGCATTCCCGGCACCAGGGCTAGCCCTTGCAGCTTCGCCAATTCGCTTTGAGGAATTTTGATACCCGCCCGATAGAACCCCGCCCCTGTGCGCTCATCCTGAATCAGATCTGCTGACAGTCGCACCACGGTGCCGGTCAGTTCGGGCGTGGTGCTGCGGTTGAACGCGCTCAAGCGCAAGGTCGCGGATTGCCCGACCGTTAGCTGGTCAATGTCTTGGGCACTGATTTTCGCCTCCACCAGCAGTTCATCGTCGGCGGGTACGATCTGCATGAGCCCCTCGGCCGGTGAGATGACGCCACCGATTGTGTGGACGGCCAATTGCTGCACGCGTCCGGCAATAGGCGAGGTGATGTCGATGCGTTTGAGCTGATCGCTGGCAGTGATTTCCCGCTCGATCAATTCGCCCTGACGGGCCAGCAAATCTCTCAGTTCCTGGGACACTTCACTGCGGAAAGTCTGGTCAACCTGGAGTCGTTGCAACTCGGTTTCGGCGATCTTGCCCCGAGCCTCGGCAATGGACGCCATCAACTGTCCCCTCTCTCCGCGCAAGCGGGCAATACCTCGAGCCAGGGCATTGACCCGATCGAGAGTCATCATGCCTTTGTCGAACAGTTTCTTGACGGCCTGGTATTCGCTATCGATCAGTTCGATTTCTTCCAGCTTGGTTTTCTGCTGGATGTCGTGACCGGCAATGGTTTCGTTGAGTTGCTGGACACGCTCGCGCAGTTGCTTCTTCTGGCCTTCGCGGGAAGCGCGCCGGTCAAGAAACAGTTGCTGCTCTATAGCCATGACCGACTCGGCCTCCTCCAGGCTCATGCGGGACAGCAACTCCGTTGGTACCACTACCTCGCTGGCATCGTCCCGCTCGGCCTCCAGGCGAGCCAGACGCGCCCAAGCCTGGTTCAAGGATTTACTGACAATGGCCTGGCTGGCGGCGGGCAATGTGGCATCAAGGCGCAACAGCACGTCCCCTGCCGCGACTGTCTGCCCTTCCTTGATCAGTAATTCGGCCACCACACCTCCGGTAGGATGCTGAATCGTCTTGACGCTGCCCTCCACGGCCACTACCCCCGAGGCAATGACTGCACCAGACAGGTTGGTCAACATCGCCCAAGTCAGGCTTCCACCGAGCAGCAGCACCAATGACACCGCCCCCCAACGCAGATGACGGGATAAAGAATCGGTCAGATTGGCTTCTTGATCGGCCTGCATCAGTTGGGCACTCCCAATTCCACGACATTGTTGGCGGGCCTGGGAACTGGTGCAGGCGGCCTTTTAAGGACGACATCCTTGGGACCGAAAGCTGCCTGCATGCCGTTTTCGAGAATCAGCACATGGTCAATCACTGACAAGATACTGGTGCGATGGGCAATCACCACCACGATTGCACCACGAGCCTTGAGCGCCAGGATGGCCTTGGCCAGCGCCTGTTCGCCTTCGGCATCGAGGTTTGAATTTGGCTCGTCCAGCACCACCAGGAACGGATCACCGAATAAAGCCCTGGCCAGTGCCACCCGTTGTCGCTGACCGGCCGAGAGGTTGACTCCGCCCTCGCCTACTTGGGTTTCATAGCCTCGGGGCAACTGCAGGATCAGCTCATGAACCCCGGCCAATTGCGCAGCGCTGACAATCGCGCTGTCCGGTGCCGAAGGGTCTAGGCGGGCGATGTTCTGGGCGACGGTTCCGGTAAACAGCCCAACGCTTTGCGGCAGATAACCGATCAACTTGCCTCGAGCCTGTTCGGTCAGCAGATCCAGCGGCGCGCCATCGAGCCGGACATGCCCCCGCGCCGGGGCCCAGGCGTTGACTAGGACCCGCGCCAATGACGACTTGCCCGATGCGCTCGGCCCCACCACCCCCACGGCAGTGCCCGCGGCGACCAGGAAGTTGATATTTTGCAAGGTCAGGCGCTGCGCGCCGGGTGGCGCGGCGAAAACACTTTCGACCTGCAAGTTGCGATGGGCCGCAGGAAGCTCGGTCTTGCTCTGGGCATCCGGGAACAGCGAGAACACTTCCACTAGTTTCTTCCAGGCGATCTGGGCACCCAACAGGCTGCGCCACGAGGCAATGACCTGCTCCGCCGGTGCCAGCGTCCGCGCCACAATAATCGAGGCCGCGATCATCGTGCCGCCGCTCAAGTCGCCTTGGATCACCAGCCATGCACCCAAGGCCAGGGCAGCCGACTGAACGACCTGGCGCAGGGTTTTGGAAATGCCACCGTAAAAGCCACCAATGTCGATCGAGCGTCGTTGCAGGGTAATGAAGGTGCTGTGATTCTTCTGCCAGATAGTCGACGTGTTGGCCAACATGCCCATGGCCATCAGCGCTTCGGCGTTCTGGTGAGCTTGCTGGCCCAGGTGATTGCGCTTGTTCAACGCATCGGCCGACGCCTGCATCAATTTGCGGGTCTGCCGGTCAGTGAGTACGGTCAGCGCGATGAGGATAATCATCAAGGCGACGGTTAAAAGACCAAAGAGCGGGTGAATGTAAAAGCAGACCGCGAGGTAAACCGGCATCCACGGCAAATCGAAAAATGCCACAAGTCCCGGACCACCAATAAAACCGCGGATCTGATCCAGCTCCTGGGCCGGTTTCAAAGCGTCTCCGGTAATCGGCGTTTTCAGCGAAGCACCGGCAATCACGTTGAAGACTCTCGAAGACAGCGTCAGATCCAGCGAGGAAGCAATTCGCACCATGACTCGGGATCGAATGATATCCAGCAGGCCCGAAAGCGCATAAACCCCCAGCGCCAGTAGCCCCAGGGCGACCAGGGTCGGGACGCTCTGGCTGGGAATGACCCGGTCGTAGACTTCCAGCATGAACACCGGGCCAATCAGCGCCAGGATATTGATCACCCCGGAAAACAGCGCGGCGCCTATCAGCCCCCGGCGCAATGCCGATTTCAATGGAGGCGCAACAACAGGCGCACTGACAGCGTTAGGGGTTTTCAACTGTTATCCATCCCTTGGTTTTTCATGACATCCATGTCGCCAGTCAATACTGACTTGATGACAGAGGTCGTAAGGAAACTTGACGCTCTTCGAGCGCTTTGCGCTGGGCTGCAAGTTCCGCACCAGACAGTCCGTTTACGGCTGGACTCGCCTGCGTAAGATTGCGCCCATGCTGCGCGGGCAAATAAAAAACGCCTCTGGGTCTTATTGACCCAGAGGCGTTTTTGTAGCCCTGTCCTATATCAAGCACCCCGGGCAAGGGGGAACGCTGTTATGCGGGGATCGTAAAGACATCTCCATTAGAGGTATGGAACTGCTCGATGGTGTTGAAGCCCGCGTACCAATCCTGCAGCTTCACGCCCATGTCCGAAAGCGGTTGGCCTGAATGGTAGCTCGAGGTATTGAAGATATAGGCGTCATTGCCACTGCGCACGGTCGTTATCGTGTCCATCGACTCCATTCCGTTCAGCAACACCCGATCAAACCCTCCTGTACCGTCATCCTTGATCGTGACCTGGCCGTAGGTATCGATGACGTAGGTATCGTCATCCTGACCTCCATTAACGAACCCCTGACCACCTTCGGCGACAGTTAAAGTGTCATCGCCGGCCCCGCCCAACAAGCGGAAACCATCCCCTCTGCCCAACAAAATATCGTTGCCAGCCCCACCATCAGCAGTGCCGCTGAACACGGCAATGCCGTCGTTGCCTGCCTCTCCATAGGCCACTGCTCCGGTGTCCAGGTTGGCCGTGGTAAGCGCATCGTTGCCGAGGCCGCCATAGAGCTGATCGGCCTGGGCTACGTTGGCAGGGCCACCGGGAAGCATCGGGCCTGTAGCAGTGTACAAGCCGCCATAGATGTAATCGGCGCCATCGCCCCCGTAGATGGTGTCATTGCCCAGCCCACCCTCCAACCAGTTAGCCAGGCTGTCTCCTGTCATCGAATCATTGAACTGGCTGCCCATGACCCGCTCGATGTTAGTCAGCACATCACCCTGGGCGTCGCCGCCCTGGTGAATACCCGTCTGAAGGTTGATATCCACAGCGGCAGCACTGTTGATATACCAGGCTTGATCCACACCATCGCGACCATCAATGACGTCGGCGCCCGCACCACCAATAAAAATGTCGGCTTTAGCAGAGCCCAATAGCGTGTCATCGAAATCGGAGCCCTGATAGATCTCAATCGCGGTAAACGTATCGCCTGCCGCATCACCGGCATTCACATTGGTTGTCAGGTCGATGGTCACCGCGCTGGAGGACTGTTCATAGCTGGCCAGATCAGTTCCCAACGCGCCATCCACGCCCATCGCTTGCGAACCGCCGATGAAGGTGTCGTTAAAACCCGACCCACGCAGCGTTTCAATCTCTTGATAGGTATCGCCTGCTGCAATACCGGAATGGACGCCTGTGGTCATATTAAGGGTAACCGCTACCCGGCTATCGCCATAGCTGGCGACATCCACGCCTGCTCCACCAATGAGTTGATCTGCACCAGCAGCGCCGAACAGTACGTCGTTGCCGCCACCACCGATGATGATGTTATCGCCGGTGTTGCCGTACCCTGTGAATGCCACCGTGCCAGTGTGAGTCATCTTCTCAATGAACGGGTCCATGGTGAAGATGGCCTGATTAGTAAATACTTCGTCGAAGCCGCCATCGGCCAGCTCGACCGTCTTGTTCCCGCTGGTGTTGACAATGTAGACGTCGTCACCGAGCCCTCCCTCCAGTGTTACAGCCCCCCAGGCACTGGTGAACGTGTCATTGAACACCGTACCAATAACTTTTTCGATACCTTCCAGCGTGTCGCCATCGGCATCACCGCCAATCCCAGGCAAGCCTTTATAGACGCGAATATCGACATTGATCGCTTCGGCCGAGGTCGAATAATCCACCGTGTCTATTCCCAGACCACCATCGAAGCCAATCGCCAGACCGTCAGCTACAAAGGTGTCGTTCAAATTCGAGCCACGGATCACTTCGATGTCGGTAAAGGTATCACCAACTGCAATACCCGAATAAACCCCGGTTTTGAGGTTGATGTACATGGCCTCGCTACTGTCGGTATAACCGGCAACGTCCAGCCCCGAGCCGCCGAAGAACTGGTCGGCTCCGTCACCGCCGAACAGCACGTCGTTGCCTGCGCCCCCGATAATGATATTTTCGCTAGCGTTGCCATAGGCGGTGAAAGCGGCCGTTCCGGTGTAGGTCAGTTTCTCGATGAACGGATCCATCCTGTAGCTGGCCTGGTTGGTACGCACTTCGTCGAAGCCGCCATCGGCCAACTCGATCGTTTTGTTGCCGCTGGTGTTGACGGTATAGAGATCGTCCCCTGCCCCGCCTTCCATCGTCACGGCTCCCCAGGCGCTGGTGAACGTGTCATTGAATGCGGTACCAATGACTTTTTCGATCCCTTCCAGCGTGTCGCCCTCGGCATCACCGCCAGTTCCTGGCAGGCCTTTATAGACGCGAATATCGACATTGATCGCCTCGGCCGACGTCGAGTAATCCACCGTGTCGACGCCCGCGCCGCCGTCAAAACCGATCGCCCGGCCGTCCGCCACAAAGGTGTCGTTCAAATTCGAGCCACGGATCACTTCGATGCCGGTAAAGGTGTCGCCAGTGGCAATGCCCGAGTGAACACCCGTCTTGAGATTGATGTTCACCGCCACCTTGCTGTCGGTATAACCGGCCACGTCCAGGCCTTCGCCGCCGAAGAGCTGATCGGCGCCGTCACCGCCGAACAGCACGTCGTTGCCTGCACCGCCAATGATGATGTTGTCGCTGGCGTTGCCGTAAGCAGTGAAAGAGGCCGTGCCGGTGTAGCTCAATTTCTCGATAAATGGGTTCAGGGTGAAAGTGGCCTGATTGGTGCGCACTTCGTCATAACCGCCATCAGCCAGCTCGATCGTCTTGTTGCCGCTGGTATTGACGGTATAAAGATCATCTCCGGCCCCGCCTTCCATCGTCACGGCGCCCCAGGCACTGGTGAATGTGTCATTGAACGCCGTACCGATGACCTTTTCGATGCCTTCCAGCGTATCGCCCTCGGCATCACCGCCAGTTCCTGGCAGGCCTTTATAGACGCGAATATCGACATTGATCGCCTCGGCCGAAGTGGAATAGTCCACTGTGTCAATTCCCGCCCCCCCATCAAAACCGATCGCCCGGCCATCCGCGACAAAGGTGTCGGCAGCGCCTGTCCCCCGAATTACTTCGATGTCGGTGAAGGTATCGCCCGCCGCGATGCCGGAATGGACACCGGTCTTAAGGTTAATGGTTACGGCCACTTTGCTGTCGGTATAACCGGCCACATCCAGCCCCGCGCCGCCAAAGAATTGATCGGCGCCATCACCGCCGAACAGCACGTCGGTGCCTACACCACCGATGATGATATTGTCGCTGGCATTTCCATAACCGGTGAAGTTGCCACTGCCGGTGTAAGCCATTTTCTCGATAAAGGGATCCATGGTCGCCACCGTCCAACTGGTACGCAACTCGTCGATACCTCCATCGGCCTGCTCAATGATTTTTACACCGCTCGTGGCAACGTTGTAGATATCGTTGCCAGCACCACCTTCAAAGGTCAAATTACCGATCGTACTGGTGAAACTGTCATCAAAGGCCGTACCGATGACTTTTTCGACCGCGACCAGCGTATCGCCCTCCGCATCACCACCGACCCCAGCCCGGCCTACACCGTTGCGAATATCAATGTCGATGGCAGCCGTCGAAGCGGAATAATCCACCGTATCGACCCCCGTCCCCCCATCCAGTCTGTCCGCACCAGTGCTGCCCAGGAGTACATCATTGGAGGCCAATCCATAGACCTCATCGTCATCACTGCTCCCGGCCAGTGTATCCGCGCCGCTCGTTCCATTTATCACTGCCATTTGCTTCTTCCTTGCTCTGTTGAGAAACCGGGTATTTTTTCAAGCAGCATTGGATAAAACCGCTCGCGATCAAAAGAAACTCATCTGCCTTTATCGGCTTGTGGGCATGGGGATTGAAGCGAAAAAAAGGCGACTAAAGTCGCCATTGTTCCAAGTTTTGTCAGAGCTAGTCCGGTAACCACCCCCACAACCAATGTTGCAGGTTCTTGCCGCTGAGCATGTAGTCCCGCAACACCGCTTCGCGCAGTTCATCGCCCATGCGGTAGCTGGCGTCAGGGTCGGCCAAGTGCATGCGGATTGCCGAGAGCCACTCCTCGGTGCTGTTGCTGCGTACTTTGGTACACGGTAAGAAACCGTCGTAGGCCTTGGTGTCGGTGCAGATCACCGGGTAGCCGCAGGCGCCGTACTCCAGCAAGCGCAGGTTGCTCTTGCAGTCGTTGAAGATGTGGAACTCCAGCGGCGCCAGTGCCAGGTCGAGGTTCAGGCTGGCCAGTTTGAACGGGTAAGTCTGCAACCCGACGGAGGCGTGGAACTCATGAATGTAGGGGCGCAATACTTCCGGGCACATCCCGAAGAACACCCACTCCACCTCATTGGCAAGCTCGCGGACGACGTCGGCAATGATTTCCAGATCGCCGCTGTGGCTGGTCCCGCCGCCCCAGCCGACCCGTGGCTTGGAGGATGTTCCGCGCCGGCTGCTCAACCGGGCCCATGGCTCGGGTCGCAACATGTTAGGCACCACGCGGATCTCGTTGTGCATGCAGGATAAGGCATCCGCCAGCGGCTGAGTTGTCACCACCACGCGATCACACAACGCGATACCCTCGCGCAACATCTGCTCGGTGTTGACCGGTTTGTTGCGCGTGTGGGTGTTTTTCTTGGGCGCGCTTACGATGTAGTCGTCGAGTTCAAAAATCCTCAAAGCGCCGGAATACTTCTTCATTCGTAGAATGTCGCCAGCAGCACCTTCGCTGTAGCGCCCCTGCAACACGATGGCATCTGGAGACAGCCGCTCGATTTCAACGGTCGAAGGCGACTCGTAGGCCACCCGGGCAATCACTCGACCGGCAGCTTCAAGCTCAGCCAGGGGGGCCGTGACGCGATAATGGCCAACTGCGGTGGCGTTGACTGGCAAACCAAGTACCAGTGGCAATGTACGGGTGCAAAACGGGTTCCAGTTACTGCGTAGCGAAGGTTCCAGACCGAAGCTCGACGCCCCCAGGCTCAAGGAAGGACTGTAAGCCGGGTCACGAGCAATCTGCGGCAGCCATTTGCGATAGAAAACTTCACGCTCGCGCTCCTGCAACGCTTCTTCCGGCTGGGCTGGCGATTGCTCGGTTGCTTGCATGACGCTGGCGTAAGGCGTCCAGACCACCAGATAGCCATCCTTACCTATGCGCAGGCACAAATCGACGTCACTGAGGCCCTGGGTGAACGTCGCTTCATCAAGACAATCGAGCTCTTCGAACACCTGCTTGCGCACCATCAGGCAGTCGCTGCTGACCGAACTCCAGTTCTGAGTGGTGTGCAGACGCTGCATGTAGCCACGCGAGGTCGCGGACTCGCCATAAAACGGTGATCCCACCGGTCCGGCCAACCCGAGGATCTGTCCTGCGCTGACAATCGTACCCTGGGGGCTGAGTATCCTTGCGCCGACCACCGCGACTTCGGGGCGCAAGGCATGGTTGATCAGTTCGTCCAACCAATCACTTTCGCAAATGACCATCTGTGGGCTAAGTAGCAACAAGTAGTCGCCCCGGGCCTGGGTCGCGGCAAAGTTACGCACCGCAGCCTCATTGTCGTCACCGGCGTAACGCAGCACGCGCAGCATGCTTGCGCCCAACTGCGCCATGTTCGCCAGCCAATCGAGCGTGGCCAGGTCTCGGACGCCACTGTCCACGATCAGAATTTCATAGTGGGTATAGGCCGTACGTTCGATCAGGCTTTCGGTACAACGCTGCAATGCTGCAAGCGAGTGACCGGTGCGCAGGATGATCGACACTAAGGGACGCGAGCCGTGTCGGTAGTCGATGCGATTAATCAACGGCAACGTATCCTGGCGAATCTCATGAACCGCCCCAATGCGGTCCAAGTGTGCCCCCACCATCGCGGCGTTGCCCTCGATGACCTCGGGCCTCGACAACCATTGGGCGAAGCTAAGGCTGGATTCCACCTGAATCTCGGCAATGTGCTCGATGGTCTGCGGGCCGGCCTCTTCTACCAACCGCCAGAGCAAATCGTGAGGTGCCAGCTCACCATGGGTCGGGTCGAAACCGCCCAAGGTCATGAAACGCTCACGTTCGAAGGCCAGGGCCCGGCCGACGTAAGGATAGGCGCGCATCAGGTCGAGGTTGAAATCAGGCTTGAATACCGGCTCGATGGACTCGCCGTTTACCAGTGCGCCCTCATCGCTGTAAGCGCAGAGAATTCCCGGCTTCCCGGCCACGCGTTCGGCCAGGATCAACAATGCTGAATCACGGAGGGTATCGCCAGCGCGCAGAAGATAGAACCAATGCGCGCCCTCCAACTGCGGGACAATGGCATTGAGTTGCCGCGCCCAATCGGGCTGATAGGGCAACTGCAACACCCGATCATTAGCCTCGCAACGGGCGTCGGAAAGCACCACGACAGCCTGGGCCGGATAGAGCTGGCCGTCTATACTGCGCAGCGTGGACGCCAATGCCACATCGTCACCGGCACCGTCGATGACAATGGGCACGATGTTCGGACGCAACGGCCAACTGTCGATGCGCGCAGGCATGACACGCTGTTCGACCTCACTGAAACGACGATTCGACAGCCATTCACGGTAGAACTCGGCATAGCTCTCGCTCTGGGCGCCTACCCGACCGTTGACGACGGTACTTCGGTTGCCCAGCACGCGGATTACGCAGAGCTCCTGCCAGGCATGAGGCTGGTCAGTGATTTTATTCAAATCGATGCAACGCACCCAACCCGAGGCTGGAGCCGCTTCACCGCTGCGCGCAACAAGCATCTGAGCCAGCCATTCCCACTCTAATTTGGCAGCCTTGAGCATCTCCGGGGTCTTGCTCAAACGCTCCGGGTAGAGGCGCTCAATGCTCAATACAGTGTTCAAGGCAATCAGATTGCCGCGTCGCATCAGACAGACAAACAAAGCAAAGTCGAGCACCGCAACAAAACCGGCACCGTCCTGAATCAGCGCGGGCAACAACTCCAGCACATCGGCGCGACGCATCAGGGCCGAACTGAAATTGCCAATGAAGTTGGTTGGCGTGCTCTCGAAAATCGCCAGCATGTCGTCGCCCTTGAGCAAGGCGTCATTAGGCGAGAAGCGGCAGTTGTCCACGCGGGGTGGCAAGATGAAGTTGCCTGCGTCGCACAACAGCCGAAGCGCAAACACCACGCTCACGTCTGCATGATCCATCAACGCCTGGGCCTGCATCGCAATGCTCGGTGCGAATAGGCGATCGTCATCGCATAGCACCTTGATGAACTCACCGCTGGCCTCTTCGACACACCGCAACAGGTTGCCCTGAAGCCCCAGTCGCTGCGGGTTTCGCAAATAGCGGATCGGATGGGACGGCTCAGGGAAGGAGTCGACGATCTGGCGAATTTCATCGCCTGGCGAGTCATCGCAAACGATTATCTCGATGTGTTCGTAGGTCTGGGCCAAGGCACTGAGCAGTGCCTGGTCAAAAAACCGAGGGTTGTACGCGGGGATGACGATGCTGACGAGCGGAAGTGACTTCACGGTTAAAACTCTCGAGCGGCGGGCACCGACCCTTTCGGATCGGCGCCCCGGAACCGCTTAAAAAAAGACGGTTGGCGGCTCGGTCGATACCGGCTCAGATCTTGTTGAACAGACCCAACTGGGTAATTTTGCTGAAGGCCAGTTGCGAGGCCTGCAACATGGTCTGCTGCAAGGTCAGTCGGGTCATCACTTCGGCCGCGTCGGAATCACGGATCGACGATTGAGTCTGGGTGTTGGCCTGGATCAGGCTCTGGTTGGTGTCGCTCTGATTTTCCAAGGCCTGTCCGCGCCCACCCACCGAACTCAAGGCGCTGGACAATTGATCGGTGCCGCTCGCCAGGTTACCGATACCGGAGGCCAGCGACGCCTGCAACTTCTGCACAGCAATCGGATCATTGTTGGTCGGCGTGCTCAGTGCGGTTTTCAGCTGGTTCACGGTATCCAGGATGTTCTGGGTCTCGTGGGTGTTGACCGCGATGCTGAACTGATCGTCAGCAGCCGGCGTACCGTCCAGGGTGAAGCTCACCCCCGAAGCGGTGGCCACGTTGCCAGCCAGAGTGCCGCTGGACACCGGCTGGCTGTCAGCGGTCAACGGCGCAGCGTAAAGGTCGAAATCAGTGGCGCTGGTGAACTTCAACACAGCCGAACCGGTAGGGAAGCTGGCGTGATACGCCACCGGGTCAGTGATCGTGCTGTTGGTAATCTGGACCGTGGTCGGGTTACCCGGGCTGCGGGTCGGGACAAACGTGTCCGGCTTGGCGGCCAGGGTGAAAGTATGGCCGGGCAATACGGTACCGGCGTTATCACCGGTCTGCAGATTGATGTTCAGGGTCAATTCCAGTCCCCGGAACTGCACCGCCTGGCCGCTTTTGCTGTTGGGGTCGAAAGCACCACCCCGGCTGGCTTCCGCGGTGACATCATTGCCGCCGGAGTCGGTGATTTTCAGTTGCGTGCCGCTGGTGAACTCGACAGTGTACGGCTCCCCACTGCGGAACTTGCTGTTGTAGCTGACGCTGGACGATACCTGACCATTGGACAGCACAACACGGCCATCATCCACCGCCGGGGCGGTCATAGTGACCTGGCTGCGGCTGGTATTGACAGCCTGCTGGAAGACTTCCCATCCCGTGCTGTTGGTGGCCATCGACATGGTGTCGCCAATCGGCAGGTCGAGGGTCACCTGGTCGCCGTTATAGCTGTAGCTGCCATCGTTGTTGCGGGTGAACGGAATGGTATCGCCCTTGGAGCCTGCGAAAATGTACTTGCCGTTCTCGTCTTTGCTGTTCATCAGGCTCAGCAACTGCTCTTCGATCTGTGCCAGCTCCGAGGCGTTGGCTTGACGGTCGGCGTCGGTGTAGCCGGCGTTGCCAGCACCGACGGCCAATTCCTTGGCGCGCTGCAGTACGTTGCCGATGCTGGTCATCACCGCTTCGGTCGTGCCCAGGGTCGCCTTGATGGTGTTGGCGTTGGTTTCGTACTGGGCAAGCATCGACGCCTGAGTGCCCAACTGCAGCAGACGCGAAGCCCCCACCGGATCATCGGCGGCAGTATTCACACGCACCAGGCTGCTGGCTTCTTCGCTGGTCTTGACCACCTTGGCGAAGTTTTTCTGGTAGTTCGCAGCCGTGCTCTCGTAGAACTGGGAGGTGGAAATGCGCATGGGCTACGGCTCCTTAAAGACTGTTGATCAATGTGGTGAAGATTTCCTGCGCCGCCTTGATGATCTGCGAAGACGCGGTGTAGTACTGCTGGAACTTGACCAGATTGCCGGTTTCTTCATCCAGGTCCACGCCCGACAACGAGTCGCGGGCGGTCTTGGCGTTGTCCAGGATTGCACCGGTGGCGGCGCTGTCGAGCTTGCCCTGGGCGGCCTTGGAGCCGACACCCTCCACCAGTTTGCCGTAGGCGTCGTTCAGGGAAATCCCTTTGCTCGCGGAACTGGTGTCCACGGTCTTGGCGGTCTGCAAGCCGGCCAGAACCGTACCATTACGGTTGTCCAGGCTACCAGGCTGACTGAGGCTGACGTCAATGCCAGCACCGTCGGATGGCGAACCGGCGATGGACATGTCAAAGGTGACGGTACGCTGCGCCGGCGGTATGGATGAATCCATGATCGGGGCGCCGCTGGCGTCCTTGAGTGGAACGCTCAGGCTCAGGGTGTTGCTCTGGCCTGGCTTGATCGTGCCGCTGCTGATCAGGCCGCCTTTGGCATCCAGCAATCGGTAAGCCTGGCTGGTGCCCCCGGCCGAAGTCGCGCCAAACACCACCTTGACCGGCATGGAACTCTTGATGCCGTTCTGGATGATGGTCGTGGTGGCTTCGTCGTAGATGTCCAGCTTGGTGGTCATCGTCGGTTGGCCGCTGGCCGGAATGGTCAGCGTACCGCTGCCGCCCGGCGTGATGGCCGCGCCCAATGGCGCGGCAATCGCCAACCGCTTGGAATCGGTCATCTCGGTCTTGATGCTGGTCGCCGAGTTACGGGTCGGGGTGATCTTGAACGAATCACCGGCCGCCGCCGTGCCGCTGCCGAAGGTCAGCGAGAAGCCATCGACCACCGGAGGCGGCGTGGTCGCGGTGTTGAACGCGCCCATCGACGTGCCGTCGGGCAGGCGCTGGACGGTATAGTCCGTGCCTGTAGTGAAGGTGATTTTGTAGTCGTTGACGGTCAGCTTGCCGGTGTCCTCGATGGACACGTTGAAGTTGCCGGACCCTGCGCTGTTGGTCAACGCGGCGACGCTACGCTGGCTCATCTGAGCGGCGCTGTTGATGCTGCTGAACAGATTCGAACCGAAGGCACCGTTCTTGTCGATGCCCGAGGCCTGGATGCTGTTCATCTGGTCGGCGACCACCAGGGCCACGCGACCCAGCTCGTTCATGGCCGGGTCGAGCACGGTGCTGCGGTAGCGCATCAGGCCGCCGATCTCGCCACCGGTGAGCACCGAGGTCAGGTCCATCGAACTGGAACCGCTGTTGAGCTGGATGCCCACGCGCCCCGGATCGTTCTTGTCCGGCACGGCTTGCAGGGTATTGACGGTGTTGCCCATCACCAGCGGCTGGCCGGAACCCAGGTAGATATCCAGGCTGCTACCGTTTTCCACAATCTGAGTACCCGTGAAGGTCGACAGTTGGAGAATGGTCTCGTTGCGGGCATCGAGCAGGTCGTTAGGAGCACCGCCGGAGTTGGAGACCTCGGCGATCTTCTTGTTCAGTTGAGCGACGGTGGCGGCCAGGTTGTTGATCTGCTCAACCATGTTCGTCAGGTTGCCGTTGATGTTCTCGTTCTGCGCCGTCAGTTGGCTGGCGATCGAGTTGAAACGGTTGCTCAGGGCCTGGGCGTCGCTGAGCAGCAACTGACGGGAGGCATCGTCACCTGGCTTGGCATTGACGTTTTGCACCGAAGCGAAAAACTTGGTCAGAGCGCCGTTCATGCCGGTGCCGCTGTCCGACAACAGGGAGTCGAGCGGGGTGATTTGCCCCTGATAGGCCGCCGCGTCACTGTTGAGCGAGGTGGTGGTTTTCAGTTGAGCTTCAAGGTAGGAGTTGTACACCCGGCGCACGTCAGCCAGGGTTGTACCGGAGCCAATGAACACGTTGCCGTATTGATTGGAGGCTTTGGTGGTCTGCACGGTCTGCTGACGCGAATAACCGGCCGTGTCGACGTTGGAAATGTTGTTACCCGTGGTCACCAACGCGGTCTGGCTTGCTGACAGACCCGACATCCCTATATTGAGCAAACTCATGGTTCAGACCTTATAAAGTCGTGGTGGCACCTGCAGAAGCGTAGTTTTGGTAACTCGTCATCTGCCGGGCTATGTTCGAAATCTTATTCGCGTAGTTCGGGTCGGTGGCATAACCGGCCTTCTGCAACTCGCGTACAAACTGTTCGGGTTTATCGGCCGACTTCAGCACATCTTGATAGCGACTGTTGCTTTGCAGCAGGTTGACCAAGTCATGGAAACTGTCGCGGTACGAGGCGTAGGAACGGAACTCGGCCGTCTCCTTGACCATCGCCCCATTGCGGAATTCGCTGGTGATCGCCCGGGCCGAATCGCCCTTCCAGTTGGCGCTGGCCTTGATGCCGAACAGGTTGTGACTGCTGCTGCCATCGGGCTGGCGCATGACCGATTTGCCCCAACCGGTTTCCAGGGCGGCCTGGGCTACCAGGTAACGCGGGTCGACACCGATGCGGTCGGCCGCTTCCTTGGCCATTGGCAGCATGGCATTGACGAATTCGTCGGCATCGCGGAAGGCCTTGCGTGCCGGTGCCAGCGGCGGCTGGGCCACGGCGCGGCCATAGACCTGCATATCGCCTTTCGGCTCGGCTGCCTTGAGTGCAGCCAACCAGTCGCCATTGGCCAGTTCGCCAGTCGCCGGTTTGACGGCGGCGATGGCGCGATCCGTCAGGACGTTCTGTGCAGGCACATCGGCGTTGACCGCGGCCGAGGGCACCAGCCCGGCAAGCAGACGGTCAGCCAGTTTCGGTGGCAGGGCCAGGCGACGCTGGTTGAGCAGTTCCATGTCGTTGCGGTGGATACCCTCGGCCCCTTGCGGCGCACTCACAGCCCGCGAAGCCCACAGCGGACGCTGGCCGTTGCTACGCGACAAGGGACCGTCGGTAGGCAATGTACCTGCCGCCACCGGCGTCGGAACCCGCTTGGCCACCTTGTCCAACGCCTCCTGTTGCTTGGCGGCGGACAATGTGGCTGCCTCACCAGGGGCCGTAGGCTTGTTCTTGGACATCTGGCGCAACAGCACATCGGCCAGCCCGATGCCGCCGCCTTCGCGAGACATGGAAACGGCCAACTGCTGGTCGTACATTTCCTGGTACTGCTTGGCCTCGGGCGTGTTCATGGGATTGTCCTTGCCCAGCACCTCGGTGGCCGAACGCATGGACTTGAGCATCTCGCCAATGAACAGCGACTCGAACTCCTGGGCCACCTTGCGCAGGTTACCGTCGCTGTTCTTGTCGCCGACCTTGAGCTGATTGAGGCGGTTCAGGTCCGAGTAGGAAGCCGAATCCCCGCTGATCAAGGCGCCTTTGCGCATATCCACCATGGCCGGTGTCCTTAAATCACGATCAGGTCGGCTTGCAACGCGCCGGCCTGCTTCAAGGCTTCGAGAATCGCCATCAAGTCGCCCGGCGCCGCGCCGACCTGGTTCACCGCCCGGACGATTTCATCCAGGGTAGTGCCCGGGCCGAACTTGAACATCGGCTTGGCTTCTTGCTCGGCATTGACCCGCGAACGGGGCACTACGGCCGTCTGGCCGTTGGACAACGGGCCAGGCTGGCTGACGATCGGATCTTCGGTGATGGTCACGGTCAGACTGCCGTGGGTCACGGCGGCCGGGGAAACCTTGACGTTCTGGCCGATCACGATGGTGCCGGTACGCGAGTTGATGATGACTTTCGCCACCGCCTGGCCCGGATCGACCTCGAGGTTTTCCAGGATCGACAGGTAGTCGACCCGCTGGCTCGGATCCAGCGGCGCGGTGACGCGGATCGAACCGCCGTCGATGGCCTGGGCCACGCCTGGGCCAAGCATGTCGTTGATCTTGTCGACGATGCGCTTGGCGGTGGTGAAGTCGGAACGGTTGAGGTTCAGCGTCAGGCTGTTGCCCTGGTTGAAACCGCTCGGCACCGCACGTTCCACCGAAGCACCGCCGGGAATGCGACCGGCCGACGGAACGTTGACGGTGATCTTCGAACCGTCGCGACCCTCGGCATCGAAACCGCCCACCACGAGGTTGCCCTGGGCGATGGCGTAGACGTTGCCGTCGATACCCTTGAGTGGCGTCAGCAGCAACGTACCGCCACGCAGGCTCTTGGAGTTACCGATGGACGACACGGTGATATCCACCTGCTGACCGGGCTTGGCGAATGCCGGCAGATCGGCACTGACCGACACCGCTGCGACGTTCTTCAACTGCACGTTGCCAGAGCCGGCCGGCACCTTGATGCCGAACTGCGACAGCATGTTGTTGAAGGTCTGCAGGGTGAACGGGGTCTGGGTGGTCTGGTCGCCGGTGCCGTTCAGGCCCACGACCAGGCCGTAGCCGATCAACTGGTTGGAGCGCACGCCGGAAATGCTGGCGATGTCCTTCAAACGCTCGGCCTGAGCGGTAAAGGCTGCGGACATCACCAAGGCACCGATCAACAGCTGCTTAAGATTCAACTGGGCCACCTAGAAAGGGAACTTCGGGCTGAGGAAGAAACGGTCGAACCAGCCTGGCTGACTCGCATCGGCAAAGGCACCGGTGCCCGAATAGGTGATGCGCGCATCGGCCACACGAGTTGACGGAACAGTATTATCGGTAGAGATGTCATCGGCGCGAACCATGCCGGCGATGCGCACCAGCTCGTCACCGGTGTTGAGGGTCAGCCACTTCTCGCCCCGCACGGCAATGATGCCGTTGGGCAGCACATCGGCGACGGTCACGGTGATCGAACCGGTCAGGCTGTTGCTCTGGCCCGACTGACTGTCACCCTTGGTGGCCCGGTCGGCACTGTAACCGGCGTTGAGGCTCAGGTCATTGCTGCCGATCGGGTTGTTGGTGGTCAGGCTGGAGCCGAACAGCGAGGTCAGGCCGACGCTGGTTTCGCTGGTCTTGTCGATCTGCGAGTTGGCGTTCTTGCTGGCCTGGGTCCGCTCGTTCAGGGTGATGGTGATGATGTCACCGACCCGGAAGGCCTTGCGGTCGCTGTACAGGTTCTGCTCGAAGCCGGCCTGGTAGATCGAGCCATTGTTGGCGGCAGCCGGCAACGGCGTGCGTGGCAACACCGGAGCGTAATACGGGTCATTGGGCCTGGGTGTCGGCGCGACACAGCCCGCGAGTGCGGTGATGCCACTCAGTGCCAGAACAGATACGAAGCGTTTCATGACCCTACCTCTTGGTGTTGCAGGCGACCCTGGGGTCGCCCTGTCTACGTGGTGACGGACGTTGTGACGATTACAGATTCTGCGTAACGAACGAGAGCATCTGGTCGGCGGTGGAGATCACCTTGGAGTTCATCTCGTAGGCACGCTGGGTGGTGATCATGTTGACCATCTCCTCGACGGTGCTCACGTTGGAGGTTTCCAAGGTGTTCTGCAGCGTGGTGCCGAAACCGTTCAGGCCCGGGGTGCCGACTTGCGGCGCGCCACTGGCAGCGGTTTCCAGGAACAGGTTGTTGCCCACCGCTTGCAGGCCGGCCGGGTTGATGAAGTCGGCGGTCTGCAGGTTGCCGATCACCTGGGCGGCCGGGTTGCCTGCCACGGTGATGGACACGGTGCCGTCACGGCCCACGGTAAAGGTCTGGGCATCGTTCGGAATGACGATCGCCGGCTCCAGGGCGAAACCGCTGGCGTTGACGATCTGGCCATTGGAGTCGAGGTGGAACGTACCGTCACGGGTGTAGGACGTGGTGCCGTCCGGTTGCAGGATCTGGAAGAAACCGCGACCGTCGATGGCCATGTCCAGCGGCTGCTCGGTGGTCTGCAGGCTGCCGGCGTTGAAGTTTTTCTGGGTGCCGACAATGCGTACACCGGTACCCACTTGCAGGCCCGACGGCAATTCGCTGTCCTGGGTCGATTGGGCGCCAGGCTGGCGTTTTACCTGATACAGCAGGTCCTGGAACTCGGCGCGGTCACGTTTGAAACCCGTGGTCGAGACGTTCGCCAGGTTGTTGGAAATAGTGGAAAGGTTGGTGTCCTGGGCGGACAGACCTGTTTTGGCAACCCATAGAGCCGGAAGCATTCGATTCTCCTCGTACGCCTGTTTTTCGGCGCAGCGCTGTAATTAATGATTAGATCTGCAAGACCCGAGCCATGGCTTCATCGCCTTCTTTGGCGGTGTTCATCATCTTGACGTGGAGCTCGAACTGCTTGGCCAAGGCCAGCACCGAAGTCATTTCATCCACGGCGTTGACGTTGCTCGCCTCCTGGAAACCCGACACCAACTGCACATTGGCATCGATGGGCGCCGGCTGGCCGTCCTTGGTCCGGATCGAACCGTCCAGGCCCTTGGTCATGTTCTTGAGGTCCGGGTTGACCAGCTTGATGCGGTCCACGTCAGCCATCACCCGCGGGCCTTCGCCCATGGCGCGAATGCTGATGGTGCCGTCCTGGCCAATTTCGATTTTCTGCTCTGGCGGCACGGCGATCGGCCCGCCGTTGCCCATCACCGGCATGCCGTTGCCAGCCCGCAGCACGCCCAGGGCGTCGACATTGAGGCTGCCGGTGCGCACGTAGCTTTCACCGCCGTCGGGGTTCTGCACGGCCATCCAACCCGGCCCGCTCA
Source organism: Pseudomonas sp. NFACC51 (assembly GCF_900103575.1). NCBI lineage: Bacteria > Pseudomonadati > Pseudomonadota > Gammaproteobacteria > Pseudomonadales > Pseudomonadaceae > Pseudomonas > Pseudomonas sp. NFACC51. The sequence continues at coordinate 291,748 of NZ_FMXH01000008.1, forward strand.
CCGCGACGTCGAGGTCACGACCGGTTTCCACCAGTGCGCCCGGGGTGAAGTCAGTGGCAGGCCGTTCGGACATGGCAAAGGCCCGCGCCGGAAAGCTGTCGCCAAACACCGGCATCGAGCGCGCCTGCTCCAGGTCTTTCTGAAAACCATTGGTGGAGATGTTCGCCAGGTTGTTGGCATGGGCCCGCTGCGCCAGTGCGTTCTGGCTGGCGCCGGTCATTGCCACATAAAGGTACTTGTCCACTGTCGTTCCTCTGCATGCCGGACGTTTGCCGCCCACTGCTGTGTTGCACAGCCTCAAGCAATTTGCAGACCAACTTTTTTCTGGCGCCACGAGCCCCGGTAAACAAAGGGCTTGTGGGTTCTGGAAGGGAATTTTGGAATGGATCGAAGACGAAAAACCGGCGGTGTCATGCCGCTGCAAGGCAAAGGTATACCCCTGCGGCAACTGCTCCACATTCTTGTGGCGAGGGGATTTATCCCCGCAGGGGTGCGAAGCGCCCCTAAAAACAGACAACTAAAGTGTGTCAGGTTGACTGCTTTGGGGCTGCTACGCAGCCCGGCGGGGATAAATCCCCTCGCCACAATTGATTACGCACTGGGGTCTTTGCCGACTTCATATTCGCGCAATTTATTGGCAATGGTCGTATGGGAAACCCCCAGCCGCTTGCCCAGTTGCCGGCTGCTCGGGTGCTCGGAGTACAAGCGCTCCAGCACCGCCTTCTCGAAACGCCCAACGATCTCGTCCAGCCCCCCCTCCAGGGAAAAATCGCCAAGGGGTTGGCGCACGCCGTAGTCCGGCAAGCGGATATGCTCGGCCTTCACCGTGCCGCCATCGCACAGGGAAACGGCCTGGAACAGCACGTTTTCCAGCTGCCGGACGTTGCCCGGCCAGTGGTAGTGACTCAGACGCTCCATCGCCGCCGGGGCCAGCTTGGGCAGCGGACAACCGATCTGGCGGCTGGCCTGGTCAAGAAAATGCTCCACCAGCGGCGCCAGGCCATCGAGGCATTCGCGCAGCGGTGGGATGTGCAAGGACAGCACGTTCAAGCGGTGGTACAGATCCTGACGGAATTCGCCCCGGGCGCAGAGTTCGGACAAATCGACCTGGGTGGCGCAGATCACCCTGACGTCCAGGTACACCTCTTCATCGCTGCCGACACGCCGGAAGCAACCGTCCTGCAGAAAGCGCAGCAGTTTCACTTGCAGGCGCGGGCTCATTTCCCCGACCCCGTCGAGGAACAGCGTCCCCCCGGCGGTCAGCTCCAGCAGGCCGAGCTTGCCTTCGGCCCGGGCGCCTTCGAAGGCCCCCGGCCCGTAGCCGAACAGTTCGGTCTCGGCCATGGACTCCGGCAGCCCGGCACAGTTGAGCGCCATCAATGGCGATTGCCCGCGCGGGCTCGCCAGGTGACAGGCGCGGGCCAGCAGCTCCTTGCCAGTGCCGGTTTCGCCTTCTATCAATAGCGGCGCGTCCAGCGGGGCCATGCGCCGGGCCTCGCGGACCACAGCCGCCATCACTTTCGAACTCTGGAAAATACTGTCGAAGCCGCGCAGTTCCTGCTTGCGCACGTTATAGATCCGCTCGCCCACGCGGTCGGCCCGATGCAGCGTCAGCACCGCACCGGCCATGGCTTCGCTGTCGTCGTGCTCCGATTGCAGTGGCGCGATGTCGGCCAGGAACACATCGCCCTTGACCTTGACCCGCAGGCCGTTGATGCGCGACTGGTTAGCCCGCACCAGTTCCGGCAAGTCGAAATCCTCGGCATAGCGGGACAGGGGAATGCCCGGCACCTCGTCCACTCGCACCCCGAGCAACTGCGCCGCCGCCCGGTTGGCCGCAACGATGGAGCCACCCATGTCGATAGATAGCACCGGGAATTCCAAAGCGCCGAGCAAGGCGTTGAGTTCCATGTGCCGACGCTCACTGGGCATCAGTCCTACGCGCTTGACGCCAAACACCCCGGCGATGCCTTCGAATTTCGGACGCAGCGCCTGGAACTGGATGTTGATCAGGTTTGGGCAGTGCAGGTAGATCGCGTTGCCATGCTCGCCACCGACCTCGCCTCGGGCGACGTTGATACCGTATTCCACCAATAGGTTGAGAATGTCCCGCAGGATGCCGATGCGATTCTGGCAATGGACTTTGATGCGCATGAAAAGGCCCGGATGTGGATGAGAGAGTGGTGCCCCATTCAAGCCCGACACACACCCTGTGGCGAGGGAGCTTGCTCCCGCTGGGCTGCGAAGCGGCCCTGTTTTTGGGACTGCCGCGCAGTCCAGCGGGAGCAAGCTCCCTCGCCACGGGTTTTATGTTGGTTTTTTGTCTAGGCACACAAATAGTTGTCAAGATTATGTGACAGCTGTAGACCATTTCCCAGCCAAAAATCTCGACATGGCCGCGGCTCGACCTCATACGTAACGAAAACTTTACAAAATGACACGCACTTGTCCCTACCCACCTGTTTTCTTCGGCTGCACGCGCTCCTGCTTCGGGTTATCTCTAATGCATCGCTGGACATAAAAACAAACAGCCTTCCCCACGAGGGAAATCAGCAGGAGAGCAGCATGAAGCAGACGCAGTACGTGGCCCGCGAGCCCGATGCGCAAGGTTTTATCCACTACACCGCCGAAGAACACGCGGTGTGGAACACGCTGATCACCCGCCAGTTGAAAGTCATCGAAGGCCGTGCGTGCCAGGAGTACCTGGATGGCATCGACAAGCTGGGCCTGCCCCACGACCGTATCCCGCAACTGGACGAAATCAACAAGGTGCTGGGCGAGACCACGGGCTGGCAAGTCGCCCGGGTGCCAGCGTTGATCCCCTTCCAGACCTTTTTCGAATTGCTCGCCAGCAAACAGTTTCCTGTGGCGACCTTCATTCGTACCCGAGAAGAGCTGGATTACCTGCAAGAGCCGGACATTTTTCACGAGATCTTCGGCCACTGCCCATTGCTGACCAACCCTTGGTTCGCGGAATTTACCCACACCTACGGCAAACTCGGCCTACAGGCCTCCAAGGAAGAACGCGTCTACCTGGCGCGCCTGTACTGGATGACCATCGAGTTCGGCCTGGTGCAGACCCCGCAGGGCCGGCGCATCTACGGCGGCGGCATCCTGTCTTCGCCCAAGGAAACCGTGTACTGCCTGTCGGACGAACCGGAACACCAGGCCTTCGATCCGCTGGAAGCCATGCGCACGCCGTATCGCATCGACATCCTGCAACCGGTGTATTTCGTGCTGCCCGAACTCAAGCGTCTGTTCGACCTGGCTCACGAAGACATCATGGGCATGGTCAAGCGCGGTCGGGAGCTGGGCTTGCATGCCCCGAAATTCCCACCAAAAGCGGCGTGAACCGCCTCTTTTAATCCCAATTGAGTCTGTTGCACGACGCTGCTTTGCTTTAGCGTGGGTGCATCGACGTTTTCCAAATATTCGATCCAGGAACACACCATGAACACTCTGAACCAAGCCCATTGCGAAGCCTGCCGCGCCGATGCCCCGCAAGTCAGCGACGAAGAACTGCCGGTGCTGATCAAGCAGATCCCCGACTGGAACATCGAAGTGCGCGACGGCGTGATGCAACTGGAAAAAGTTTTCCTGTTCAAGAACTTCAAGCACGCCCTGGCGTTCACCAACGCCGTCGGCGAGATCTCCGAGGCCGAAGGCCACCACCCAGGCCTGCTCACCGAATGGGGCAAAGTCACCGTGACCTGGTGGAGCCACTCCATCAAGGGCCTGCACCGCAACGACTTCATCATGGCCGCCCGCACCGATGACGTGGCCAAGACCGCCGAGGGCCGCAAGTAATGCATTTCGACGCCATCGGCCGAGTCCCCGGCGACCCGATCCTGGGCCTGATGGAGGCCTACGGGGCGGACGCCAACCCGAGCAAGTTCGACCTGGGCGTGGGCGTCTACAAGGATGCCCAGGGCCTGACGCCGATTCTTCAGTCAGTGAAACAGGCTGAACAACGGCTAGTGGATCGCCAGACCACCAAGACCTACATCGGCGGCCATGGCGACGCTGCATTCGGCCAATTGATCAACGAGCTCGTACTGGGTGCCGACTCTCCGCTGATCAGCGCAAAACGTGCCGGCGCCACCCAGACACCGGGTGGCACCGGTGCGCTGCGCCTGAGTGCCGACTTCATCGCTCAATGCCTGCCGGGCCGTGGCGTGTGGCTGAGCAACCCGACCTGGCCGATCCACGAGACCATCTTCGCCGCGGCCGGGGTCAAGGTCGGTCACTACCCTTACGTGGGCGCCGATAACCGCCTGGATTTCGAGGCGATGCTGGCGACCTTGAACCAGGCCCCCAAAGGCGATGTCGTGCTGCTGCACGCCTGCTGCCACAACCCCACCGGGTTCGACCTGTCCCATGAGCAATGGCGTCAGGTGTTGGAGGTGGTGCGCGACCGCGACCTGCTGCCGCTGATCGATTTCGCCTACCAGGGCTTCGGCGATGGATTGGAACAGGACGCCTGGGCGGTCCGGCTGTTTGCCCAAGCCCTGCCGGAAGTGCTGGTCACCAGTTCCTGCTCGAAGAACTTCGGCCTGTACCGCGATCGTACCGGTGCGTTGATCGTCTGTGCCCGGGATGCCGAGAAGCTGGTGGACATCCGCAGCCAACTGGCAAACATCGCCCGCAACCTGTGGTCGACACCGCCGGATCATGGTGCGGCCGTGGTGGCGACCATTCTCGGCAACCCGGAACTCAAAAGCCTGTGGGCCGATGAAGTCCAGGCCATGCGCCTGCGCATCGCGCAATTGCGCAGCGGTTTGCTGGAGGCCCTCGAACCCCATGGCTTACGCGAGCGCTTCGCCCATATCGGCGTGCAACGCGGGATGTTTTCCTACACCGGCCTGACGCCGGAACAGGTCAAGCACCTGCGCGAGCACCACAGTGTCTACATGGTCGGCACCGGCCGGGCCAACGTGGCCGGCATCGACGCCACGCGCCTGGACCTGCTGGCCGAGGCGATTGCCGACGCTTGCAAGTAACCCAAGGCCAGGCACTTTCCCTGTGGCGAGGGAGCTTGCTCCCGCTGGGCTGCGCAGCAGCCCTGAGACCTGGCACCTCGGCGTGTCAGGCGGCCTCTAACCAGGCTTTTGGGGCGGCTTCGCCGCCCAGCGGGAGCAAGCTCCCTCGCCACAGTGGATCACCCCCCCAAGTCATCCGCCGCCCTTGAGACGTTACTGGCCCGTCCACTCCCGGACAAACTGCCCGACATCTTCCTGCGGTGCCGTGCGCGCTTCTTTCTGCGGCGTGCCCAGGTAGAGGAAACCGATCACCTCTTCCCCGTCCTCAAGGCCAAGCCCCCTGGCCACATGCGGCGAGTACGCCAGTTCACCGGTACGCCACACACCGCCAACCCCCTGGGCATACGCCGCCAACAAGATGCCATGGGCCGCGCAGCCGGCCGCCAACAGTTGCTCGGATTTGGGGATTTTGAAATGGTCCTGCAGACGGGCGACCACCACCACGACCAAGGGCGCGCGCAATGGGCCGTTGAGGGCCTTTTCCACGACGCTTTCCGGTACCAGCGGGTCATTGAACCGCGCAGCTTCGGCCAGCAGTTCGCCCATGCGATGCCGCGCCTGCCCTTCGACCGTCAGAAAACGCCATGGCCGCAACTGGCCGTGATCCGGCGCCCGCATGGCCGCGGCAAACATGAGCTCGCGCTGCTCCGCAGTGGGGGCCGGGTCCACCAGGCGCGGGACGGAAACACGGTTGAGCAAAGCGTCGAGAGCCTGCATCGGCCACCTCCTGAAAAAATGTCCAGCTATTCTAGTGGCTGTGCGGCGAGTTCGTCAGCGCAAATTCCGCGGCCAGTTGCCCACTCGGCGCCGGGTGCCGGTTTACAGGGCGCTTGTCGCGGGTAGAATGGCGCCCTTCCTTTTCCAGCCTGAGCGGACTTCATGGCGTTGCCGACCCTGCGGATCATTGGTTTCATCATCGGCATCTTCCTGATCACCCTGGCGATCTTCATGGTCGTGCCCATGGCCACCCTGATGGTCTTCGAGCGCACCGCCGACCTGCCGTCGTTCCTCTGGTCGAGCATGATCACCTTCCTCGCCGGCCTGGCCCTGGTGCTTCCCGGGCGCCCGGAACACATCCACCTGCGCCCGCGCGACATGTACTTGCTGACTGTCAGCAGTTGGCTGGTGGTGTGTATCTTTGCCGCGCTGCCGTTCCTGCTGACCCAGAAGATCAGCTATACCGACTCGTTTTTCGAAAGCATGTCGGGCATCACCGCCACCGGCGCCACCGTCCTGAGCGGCCTGGACACCATGTCCCCGGGCATCCTGATGTGGCGCTCGCTGCTGCACTGGCTCGGCGGTATCGGCTTCATCGGCATGGCTGTGGCGATCCTGCCCCTGCTACGCATCGGTGGCATGCGGCTGTTCCAGACCGAATCGTCGGACCGCTCGGAAAAAGTCATGCCCCGTTCCCACATGGTGGCGCGGCTGATCGTGGCGTCCTACGTAGGCATCACCATCCTCGGCACCCTGGCGCTCTGGTGGGCCGGGATGAGCCTGTTCGATGCCATCAACCATGCGATGTCGGCGATCTCCACCGGCGGTTTCTCCACCTCGGACCTGTCCCTGGCCAAATGGACCCAGCCGGCGGTGCACTGGGTCGCCATTGTCATCATGATCCTCGGCAGCCTGCCGTTTGCCCTGTACGTCTCGATGTTGCGGGGCAATCGCCGGGCGCTGATCAAGGACCAGCAGGTCCAGGGGCTCATCGGGGTGTTGTTGGTGACCTGGCTGGTGCTCGGCACCTGGTATTGGGCGACCACCGACCTGCATTGGCTGGACGCGCTGCGGCACGTGGCGCTGAACGTGACGTCCATCGTCACCACCACCGGTTTCGCCCTCGGCGACTACAGCCTGTGGGGCAATTTTTCGCTGATGCTGTTTTTCTACCTGGGGTTCGTCGGTGGTTGCTCAGGCTCGACGGCCGGCGGGATCAAGATTTTCCGCTTCCAGGTCGCCTACATCCTGCTGCGGGCCAACCTGAATCAACTGATCCACCCCCGCGCGGTGATCAAACAGAAATACAACGGTCATCGCCTTGACGAAGAAATCGTCCGCTCGATCCTTACGTTCTCGTTCTTCTTCGCCATCACCATCTGCGTGATCGCCCTGCTGCTGTCGCTGCTGGGCGTGGAATGGATGACGGCGCTGACCGGTGCGGCCAGCACCGTGTCCGGCGTCGGCCCGGGGCTGGGAGAGATCATCGGGCCGGCCGGCAACTTCGCACCGCTGCCGGACGCGGCCAAGTGGATTCTGTCCGCAGGCATGCTGCTGGGCCGACTGGAGATCATCACGGTGTTCGTGCTGTGTATCCCGGCGTTCTGGCGTCACTGACCGCTTCTGGCTGGCTCGCCAACCGTGCCCGGTATTCGCCGGGCGTGGTGTCGAACCAACGACGAAAGGCCCGGAAAAAATTGCTCGGGTCGGCAAACCCCAACAGATAGGCGATCTCCAGCAACGTCATGCCCGGCTGCGCCAGATACTGCTCGGCCAGTTCACGACGGGTGTCCTCCAGCAAACTCTGGAAACTGGTGCCCTCCTCCTGCAAGCGCCGCTGCAAGGTGCGCTGTGACAGGTGCAGCGTCTGCGCCACCACGTCACGCTTGGGCTCGCCCTGGGGCAACAGTCGGCACAACACTTGTCGCGCCTTGTGGGTCACACGGCTTTCCGAAAAACGCGCGAGGTATTCACCGGCAAACCGGTCATGCAACTGCGCCATGGCTTCGTTGGCCGTAGGCAGCGGCGCCTCCATGTCGGCCCGTTCAAAAATCAGCGCATCATAAGACGCGCCGAACTCCAGCGGCGCGCAGAAGGCTCGCTGATATGGCGCCAGGTCCAAGGGTTCGGTGCCTTGGAACAGCACTTTTACCGGGTGCAAGGTACGCCCGGTCAGCCAGTTGCACAGGGCCAACGCACAGGCCAGGGATGCTTCGGCACTTTGGCGGGTCGGGGGCAAATGATCGCCGTGTACCGTCAAAATCAGCCCGTAGCCTTCTTCCAAGCGGCGAAAACTCAAGTCGGCGCTTTCGGCAATGATCCGCTGGTATCGCACCAGTCGCTGGAACCCCTCCACCAGCGTGCGACTGGACATCAAGGCGTAGCCCGCCACATGGAACGAGGCCGGGCGCACCACTTTACCCATGTTCAAGCCAATGGCCGGGTTACCTGACAATTCCACCGCCCGTTGCCAGAGCCGCGTCATCGAGTCCTGGGGGAAACGTGCATCCGGATCGTCCAGCGCATCAAAGTCCAGCCCCAGTTGCTTGAACAGCACCCGACAATCCAGGCCGTCGATTTCCAACGCCTTGACAATCCCCATCGCCCAGCTTGAAGAAGTCGTTCGTTCGTTCATGACGTTTTACTTGCATGACGAGCCGCAGGGTACGGCTGGATTTGCGAAGGATAGCAGTGTCCGGTCTTACCAATAACGCCCCTTTTGGACGAGCGGCTGTTGTTGTCAGGCAAGACGCCACGACGAGTCATAGCCCGCTATGGCGAGGAGTGGCAACGCAGCATGACGGCAACAGAAGCCGTCCAAAAGGGGCGTTATTGGTAAGACCGGACACTAGAGTGGCGCCCATTGTCACTGGCTGTTGCAAATGATGGCTCTAGACTCAAAGCAAGCCACTGGATGCATCGGTCGCCAGAACAATAACCAAAGAGCCTGCAGTCTTGGAAAACACTAAACGATTCAATAGCTTCGCCGAGTTCTACCCGTACTACCTCAGCGAACACAGCAACAGCACCTGCCGACGACTGCATTTCATCGGCACCTCCCTGGTCATCCTGGTGTTCGCCCTCGCTCTCGTCGTGGGTAGCGGGTGGCTGTGGCTCGCCCTGCCCGTGGCCGGCTACGGCTTCGCCTGGGTCGGGCACTTCTTCTTCGAAAAGAACCGTCCCGCCACCTTCCAGCATCCGCTCTACAGCCTGCTCGGCGATTTCGTCATGTACCGCGACATGCTGTTGGGCAAGGTCGCGTTCTAACAAGGACTGCCGATGAGCAACCACGCGCGCTTTACCCACATGAAAGAAGGCACCCAACAAGACTGGGCGATCATCGCGGCCGACTTCAGCGCCTACGCGCGGCAATTGCCGGGCCGGATCCTCGCCCACTTGAAACTGCTGGACGGCGATTTCGGCGGGTTCCCGGTGGATCGCCTGACCCATTCCCTGCAAACCGCCACCCGCGCCTACCGTGACGGGCGGGACGAGGAGTACGTGGTCTGCGCCCTGCTCCACGACATCGGTGACACCCTGGGTTCATACAACCACCCGGACATCGCCGCGGCGATCCTCAAGCCCTTCGTCAGCGCCGAAAACCTGTGGATGGTGGAGAAGCACGGGATTTTCCAGGGCTATTACTTCTTCCATCACCTGGGCATGGACCGACACCTGCGCGAGCAATTCAGTGGTCATCCGCAATACCAGGCGACCATTGAGTTCTGTGCGAAGTACGACGCGGCGGCATTCGATGCCGAATACGACACCCTGCCCTTGAGTTTCTTCGAGCCGATGCTGGAAAGGGTCTTTGCCACGCCGAAGCAATCGATCTACAAGGCGGCGATGGCGGAACAAACGCCGCCCTGACAGACGCAGAAACCTATGTGGCGAGGGAGCTTGCTCCCGCTGGGTGGCGGAGCCGCCCCTCAAAAAACAGGGCCCCGAAAAACAGGGCCGCTTCGCGCCCCAGCGGGAGCAAGCTCCCTCGCCACAGGGGTTAACCCTGTCCGGTGCAAACAGGGTCAGATGTTTGCTTGCGAAAGTATCAAGCCGACCTACACCGGCTCGGCCATTTTCAACTCTGCCTTGAGCAACGCCTCCCGCGCCTGGGCCTCCGCCAACCGATACAACTCGATCGACCCATCCCAATGCTCGATCAGCGCCGTGCAGGATTCGACCCAATCGCCACAATTGAGGTATTCCACCTCGCCCACCCTACGCATCTCGGCGTGGTGGATATGCCCACAGACCACGCCATGCAGTTCGCGCTTCACACACTCGTGGGCGATGGCTTCTTCGAAATCGCTGATGAAGCTGACGGCGGTCTTGACCTTATGCTTGAGGTACGCCGACAACGACCAGTAGCCGTAGCCGTAACGGGCTCGCCAATGGTTTAGCCAGCGGTTCAGCGTGAGGGTGAACTCATAGGCCGAATCCCCGAGGAACGCCAGCCAACGGTGGTACCGGGTGATGACATCGAACTGGTCACCATGGATCACCAACAGATGCCGGCCATCGGCCGTGACGTGCACCGCTTCGTCTACCAACTGGATATTGCCCAGGATCAGCTTCGAATAGCGCCGCAGGAATTCGTCATGGTTGCCGGTGACGTAGATCACTTCGGTGCCGCGCTTGCTCATGGTCAGCAAGCGACGAATGACGTTGGTGTGGGCCTGGGGCCAATACATGCCACCGCGCAGTTTCCAACCATCGATGATGTCACCCACCAGGTAGATCTTGTCGGCGTGGTAGCCCTTGAGAAACTGCGACAAGTGCTCGGCCTGGCAATCCCGGGTACCCAGGTGCACATCGGAAATCCACAGGGTGCGTACACGCTGTTTGCGGCTGGGTCTGGCGAGCTCGGCGCTGGTCATTGGGCAACCCTCTGATCGTTTTCGCCACTGTGCACGCCAGCGGTTAATGGCCCATGACAAACACAAGTCCATTACATGACAGCGCGGGGCGGTGTGCCCTCGGTGTATGCTGGCGGCCTGATACGGGAGACCGCGATGAGACCGATCCTCACGCTACGCCACTACAGCCACGATCTGATTGTCCATAGCCACGACCACGCGCAACTGGTGTTCGGGTTGTCCGGCGCGCTGGATTTCGAGGTCGAAGGGCGTGGCAGCCAGGTGGTGCAACAGAGTTTCGTGGTAGTACCCGCCGGTGCCCATCACGCCTGCGGCAGCCCCCACGGCAGCCGTTGCCTGGTGCTGGATGTGCCCAGTGACGATTGGGTCGGGCAATGCCTGGGGGATCACGCCGACGCCAGCCGCCGCTTGCTCGACGACACCGCGCGCGCGCCCCTGGATGCGGGGCAAAGCCAGTTGGTCAGTTGGTTGGCGGGCAGCCCGGTGGACGATCCGGTGATCGCCCAGCAAGGCGCGGTGCTGCTGCTGGCGAGTCTCAATGACGTTCGCCAGCGCCCCGTCGGTGGGCGGCGCCTGCCCTACGCCGCACTCAATGCCCACATCGACCAGAACGCCGCCTATGCGCTGCAAGTGGCGGACCTGGCGCGAATCGCCGGCCTCTCCAACGCCCGCCTGCACGCACGCTTCGTCGCCGAGTGCGGGCAAACCCCGATGGAGTACATCCGCAGCCGCCGCTTGCACCAGGCCGTGGCGTTGTTGCGTGATTCGCAGTTGCCCATCGGTGAGATCGCCCACCGCGTCGGCTACAGCTCCCAAAGTGCCTTCTCCGCGGCGGTGCTGCGCGAATTCGGCGTCTCGCCGGGCAAGCTGCGGCGTCAGCGCTAGCTTCGCGCTAAAAATCGCTAGGATCGCGACAGACGCCAGCACCTCCCCAACGCTTAAATACCCCCATGGGATCGATGTTTGTCCGTCGGTTTTGGCTTATCTGTTGAAAGGATTGAAATGACACCTCGTACCGCCCTCGGCGCCCTGCACATCGGCGCACTCATGTTTGGCCTGACCGGTGTCTTTGGCAAACTCGCCGCGGCTTCGCCGGCGGTCATCGTGTTCGGGCGCGCCGTCTTCGCCGTGCTGGCCCTGGCGATGTTCGCCCGGTTCGCCAGCAACAGCCGCTGGCAGAAGCTGCGGGCCCGGGATGGCCGGCGATTGTTGCTTGGGGGGCTGTTGCTGGCCGGGCATTGGGTGAGTTTCTTCATCGCCGTGAAGGTGGCCGGCGTGGCGGTCGCCACGCTGGGGTTCGCCAGTTTCCCGGCCTTCACGGTATTGCTCGAGGGGCTGATCTTCCGCGAACGGATTCGCGCCAATGAAATCTGGTTGGTGGTGCTGGTGAGTGTCGGCCTGGTGTTGGTCACGCCGAACTTCGACCTGGCCAGCGGTGCCACCACTGGCCTGCTGTGGGCCGTGGCCTCGGGGTTACTCTTCTCCCTGTTGTCCTTGACCAACCGTGCCGGTTCGGCGCACGTCCCGCCGGTTCAGGCCGCGCTGTGCCAGAACGTGGTGGTCGGGTTGTGCCTGCTGCCGATGGCCGCGCCACAATTGAGCGACGTTCGCCCCCTCGACTGGTTGTGGATCGGCTTGCTCGGCGTGTTCTGCACCGGCCTGGCCCACAGCCTGTTCGTCGCCAGCCTAGCGGTGATCAAGGCCCGCACGGCGGCGGTGGTGTTCGCCATGGAGCCGGTCTATGGCATCGCCATGGCCTGGTGGCTGTTCGATGAGAACCCGACCCTGCGCATGCTGCTGGGCGGCGTGGTGATCATCGCGGCCATCGTGCTCTCAAGCCAACTGGGTGGTTCGAAGAAACCGGGGGTTGGCGCCCAAGCCGCGTCTCACTGAACCCGATCGTTGTGGCCCAGGTCCCGCTCCGGATCGATCCGGTCGCGGACCCGCTGCTTGAGGACCTTGGCTTCGGGAAAACCGCCATCGGCCTTGCGCTCCCAGATCTGCGTATTGTCGCAACTGATGTGGAACACGCCACCGGTGCCCGGCACCAGGGACACTTTGCCCAAGTCGTCGCCGAAGGTGCTGAGCAGTTCCTGGGCCAGCCAGGCAGCGCGCAACAGCCATTGGCACTGGGTGCAATACGTGATGACGACTTCCGGTTTATGTTCGGTCATTGCGGGTGGACTCCTGGATTCGAAGGCGTCGTTATAATACCCGCCTTTGACGCCCGCCCCGAGATTGACGATGCGCCGCCTCCTGCCCCTCCTGCTTCTGTTGCTGTTGCCCCTGCTCGGCCATGCCAACGTGCCCGCCGTCGAAGCGCCACGCCCGAAAATCGGCCTGGTGCTGTCCGGCGGTGCCGCACGAGGGCTGGCTCACATCGGCGTGCTCAAGGCCCTGGAAGAGCAAGGCATCAAGATCGATGCCATCGCCGGCACCAGCATGGGCGCGGTCATCGGCGGGCTGTATGCCTCAGGCTACAAGATCGACGAACTGGAAAAACTCGCCCTGGGCATCGACTGGCAACAGGCTCTGTCCGATGCGCCGCCACGCAAGGACGTACCCTTCCGGCGCAAGCAGGATGACCGGGACTTCCTGGTCAAACAGAAACTGAGTTTCCGTGACGACGGCAGCCTCGGCCTGCCCCTGGGGGTCATCCAGGGCCAGAACCTGGCCCTGCTGCTCGAAAGCCTGCTGGCCCACGCCAGCGATACACGGGACTTCGACAAACTGCCGATCCCGTTTCGCGCAGTCGCCACTGACATCGCCACGGGCGAAAAAGTCGTGTTCCGCAAAGGCCACCTGCCCAAGGTCATCCGCGCCAGCATGTCGATCCCGGCGGTATTCGCCCCGGTGGAACTGGACGACCGACTGCTGGTGGACGGCGGCATGTCCGACAACATCCCGCTGGATGTGGCCCGGGAAATGGGCGTGGACGTGGCCATCGTGGTCGACATCGGTACGCCCCTGCGCAACCGCAAGCAACTGGTCACGGTGGTCGATGTGCTGAACCAGTCGACCACCCTGATGACCCGGCGCAACTCTGAAGAGCAACTGGCAACGCTGAAGAAAGACGACGTGCTGATCCAGCCGGCGCTGGCGAGCTTCGGCTCCACCGATTTCGGCCGGGCCCAGGACATGATCGACGCCGGTTACCGTGCCACGCGGATACTCGAGACACGCCTGGCGCCTCTACGCCCGTCCGAGGCGCCCGACGCCGAGCTCATGGCCGCGCGCACCCCAAGCGAGCGCACGCCGGTCATCACCGCCATTCGTGTGGAGAACGACTCGAAAGTCGGCGATGACGTGATCCGATATTACGTTCGCCAGAAAATCGGCGAGCCGCTGGACCTGGGTCGCCTGCAGACCGACATGGGCACACTGTACGGCCTGGATTACTTCGAACAGGTGCAATACCGCGTGGTCCGCAAGGGCCCGGATCACACGCTGGTGATCAGCGCCCGGGGCAGACGCACCGGCACCGACTACCTGCGGCTGGGGCTGAGCCTGTCGGACGACATGCGCGGCGACAGCGCTTTCAACCTGGGAGCCAGCTATCGGGTCAACGGCATCAATCGCCTCGGTGCCGAATGGCTGACCCGGGCGCAGATCGGCGACAAGCAGGAGCTGTACAGCGAGTTCTACCAACCATTGGATGTCGGTTCACGTTACTTCATCGCCCCCTACGGGCAATTTGAATCTCGCAACGTGGAGTCCATCCTGGACAACGATCCGGTGGCCCAGTATCGCGTCGAGCGCTATGGCTTCGGGCTGAACGTGGGCCGCCAGATCAGCAACAACGGCGAAATCCGCTTCGGTGTCGGCCAGGCCTGGGGCAAGGCGGATGTGCGCATTGGCGATCACGACCAGCCCAGCGAAAACTTCAATGAAGGTTTCTATGAGCTGAAGTACTCCTTCGATTCCTTCGACAACGTGTATTTCCCCCACGAAGGGGAAGATATCGGCCTGAGCTGGCGTCAATACGAACCAGGACTGGGTTCCGACCAGCGTTACCGCCAGTGGGAGTTCAAGCTGGACAAAGCCCTGAGCAGCGGCCCGGATACCTTCATCCTGGGCGGGCGCTACGGTCGAACACTGGACACTGCTGAAGTCGTGACCTCCAGCTTTGTGCTCGGTGGCGCGCGGCAGCTGTCAGGCTTTCGCGAAGACGGGGTATCCGGACAGAACATCAGCCTGATGCGTGCCGTGTATTACCGCCGCCTCACACCGCGGGCCTATCTGCCACTGGACTTCCCGCTGTACATCGGCGGCTCGTTGGAACGCGGCCGGGCCTGGAACAACGACAACGAATTCGACAGCGGCTACATCAACGCCGCCAGCATTTTCCTGGGCTTCGATACACCGCTGGGGCCACTGAACTTCAGCTATGGCTTTAACGACGATGATGAACAGGCGGTGTATCTGAACCTGGGGCAGACGTTTTGAGGGGCTGTCTGGACAGGATTTGACAGCCTGATAGGCCGCTATCGCGAGCAAGCTCGCTCCCACATGGGGACGCAGATGGCTGTGGGAGCGAGCTTGCTCGCGATGAGGCCAGCCGCTACAGCCTCGATGGTTCTTAGCGAATCCCCGCCAGCAGCACCCGGGCGGTCTCCTTGAGGGGTTCGTCACCCTCCTCGAGCAGTTCTTCAAGCAGGGAGACGGCGGTTTTCAGGTCTCCATCGTCGATGCAATTCTGTGCCTGTTCCAGCTTGACCGAGTGTTCCGGGGCCTGAGGCTCGAGGGACAGGGTGTCCAGGGAAACAGGTTCAAGGGCCAGTGGCTCAAGTTCCAGCGACTGTTCTTCGTCGGCAAAGCTATCGAGGAAGGCATCGTCCAGCGACTCGGTTTCCAGTGGCGCTTCCCATTGCAGGTCCGGTTCGTCAAAACCTGAAAGCGAAAAGCTCTCGGCGGCATAAGGTGAAACAGCCTCTTTATCGGCAGTGTTGTCCTGGGCATCGGCGAGGTCCCAGCTGGTTTCCATGGACAGCGCATCCAGGTCCAACTCGAACTCGTCACCGGGCACCGGCTCACGTTCAGGAGCAGGTGTCGGTGTAGATGAAAGAGCCGGGACCTGAGATGGTACCGACGCCACTGTCGGCGCGGCGATCATGGAAACCTTGGGGTAGCGCCCGCGGACCTCCTCCAACGTCCCGGCATCGATACCCTGTGCCTGTAGATGATGCTCCTGGGCCTGGAAACCGATGACATCGCCCTGCTTGCCCAGTACTTCCAGCAACTTGAGGCCCAGGTCGGTGCGTTCCGGCTCCGCCAGCAACGCGGCGCGCAACAGCCCTGCGGCCTCGGTGAATCGACCGTAGGTCAGGTAGATCCCGACGCCCTCCAGCACATCACCCAGGGGCGTGTCACCGTTATTGAACGATGCCGCGTTCTCGGACGGCTCCGTGTCGGGGATTGATGCAAAGGTTTCGTCGCCCTCCTCCAGCATCGGCTCGGGACGCCCGGTCATCGGTTCCAACTCGGCCTGCTGCTGCCGACGCCGAACGAACAGTAACAGCGCCAGCAACCCCAACAGGCCCACCAGCCCCGCCACCCATGTCCAATTGATGCCCTCTGGCTCTGCTACCGGTTCTGTAGCGGGTTGCGCGTTCGACGCCGGTTCCGATGCAGGAAGCGCCGGTTGCGGTTGCGTCGATGCGACAGGGGCTGGCGCTACCTCGGCCAGCCGGGCCTGCAATTCGCTGATCTGCTTGCGCTGGCCAGCGACTTCCTCGTCCTGGGCCTGGAGCCGGGCCTGCAGTTGCTCGATAGTCTTCTGTTGCTGCTGGTTTAGCAGCACGCTGGCGGCCAATTGCTCATCGGACGCGGCGGGGGCCTGGCCGGCCGGGGTTGCAGCCGACGTCGGCAGCACGGCCGAGTCGGGCAACAACAAGCGCTGGCCGATGGAAAGCCGGTCGCTGCCGGGGTTCAAGGCCTGGATTGCTTGCATCAACTCATTGATCGACGCGTTGCTGCCGGCGTCATGCAGGCGTTTGGCGATGAGCCAGGGGTTGTCCCCCGGCACCACGGTGTAGCGCTTGCCCTGTACCGCCGGGGGCGGCTTGATGGACGGCGGGGCCTCGGAAGGTTCGTCACGGACAGGCACGATACCCGGTGTGCCCGGCGGGTCGATCAGCACGGTGTATTCGCGCAGCAGGCGCCCGTTGGGCTGATTGAGCTGCACCAGGAAGTTGAGAAAGGGTTCCTCCACCGGTTTGCTGGAGGTCACCCGAATGAAGCTGCGCTCCCCGCGCAAGACCGGCGTGAAGCGCAGGTTGTTGAGAAAAAACGCCCGCTCCACACCCGCACGACTGAAATCGTCCGGGCTCGCCAGGCTGGCCGACAGATCGCCCTCGCCGATGCCGGCCACATCGACCAAGGCGATATCGGCGCGCAACGGCTGGTTCAGGGCGGAATGGAGCGTCATGTCCCCCAGTCCCAGCGCCGACGCCAAGGCCGAATACCCCAGGGCACCCACGACGACCGACACGTTGACCCAACTGCGCAACGTGGACTGCAAACTTTCAAGCATGGGTATCCCTTTCGACTACCAGACTGAGCGTAAACGCATCCAATACGATCACTTAGTACTGGTTATAGTTCGCTAATCGCCGAATCTCAAAAGTCTGGCGCCAGGGATATGCCTCAGGATTTTTCCAGGTTGGCCAGGATCGTACCGTGGACCCGCATGCACACGCGCATGTCCGCTTCATCGACCCCTTCGAACAGCTCACGCCGCAATTGCGTGGCAATGGTTTCGATTTGTTCGATCAACGGTAGGGCCGGTGCGCAGAGCACGATTTTCTTGGCCCGGCGGTCCTCGGCCACGGCCTGGCGCTGTACCAGCCCCTGGGTTTCCAGGCTGTCGAGCAACCGGGCCAGGGTCGGTCCTTCGACGGCGACGCTCTGGGCCAGTTCACGCTGGGTCGGCGCCTGTTCGAAACGGGCCAGGTGCAACAGCACCAGCCAACGCGCCTGGGACAGGCCCAACCCGGCCAGGCGACGATCCAGTTCGGCACGCCAGCCCCGAGACATTTGCGCCAACTGCATGCCAAAACGGTGTTGATCGGTTAACGGCATAAAAAAACTCATCAGATCTGAAATAGAGAAAAACTAATTATTAGTCAGCTAAGCATGAGCTTTGGATTCAAGCAAGGCTCGCCTTGTACTGAATCGTTAAAGGAACGCAACTTACTGATCAGACTTCAAATTCCGACTGCAATGCAGCCCTGACGCAATACAACACGCCTTCGGGAACCCGTCCGACAAACAGTGCGGCAACTTCAGACACTGGTGGTAACTCGCCTTCGCCGTCCAGGAAGGCATCCTGCACTTCACCCAGCAGTTCCTCGGGCAGATCCAGTGCCTGTTCCAGGGATAACTGCTGTTTGCCAATGGCCTCGGCCAGCATCGTGTAGACGTTCTTTTCCGAGCACTGCAGTTGCCCGGCGATCTGCAACGGCGTCATGCCGGCCCGGGCCAGTGTGATGAGTTCGTGGCGTACATCGGCCACCGCTTTCGGTGCTTCGGCCTCGCCGCCCAGGACCTGGAGGAAGGCCTCGCCATACCGCTCCAGCTTGCGCGCGCCCACGCCACTGACCCGGGCCATTTCCGCCAGGGAGGTGGGCTGGCTGCGGAGCATTTCCAACAGCGTCGAGTCGGGGAAGATGACGTACGGCGGGACGCCGTGCTCCTCGGCCAGCTTGCGCCGCAAGGCCCGCAAGGCTTCCCATTGATCGCGCTCTTCGCCACGCACCAGTTGGCTGGCCTGGCTCTTGCTGCTCTTGACCGCCGTTGCCGGTTTGAGGTCGCGGCGCAGTTCGAGGGTGACTTCACCTTTGAGCAATGGCCGGCAAGTCGCACTCAGGCGCAGGCCGCCGTAGCCTTCCAGGTCGATGTCGGCCAGACCGCGGGCGACCAGTTGTCGGAATAATGAACGCCACTCACTCTCGGTGCGCGCCTTGCCCACACCGAACACCGACAGGTGCTGGTGGCCAAAGCTGCGGACCTTTTCGTTGTCCTTGCCCAGTAACACGTCCACCAGATGCCCAACACCGTAGCGCTGGCCGGTGCGGAAAATCGCCGACAAGGCCTGGCGGGCCGGTTCGGTGGCGTCCCAGGTTTCCACGCCATCAACGCAGTTGTCGCAATGCCCGCAAGGCTGGGGCATGTCTTCGTCGAAATAGGCCAGCAGGGTCTGGCGCCGGCAGCGGGTTTCTTCGCACAGAGAGAGCATCGCGTCGAGCTTGTGCTGCTCCAGGCGCTTGTGGCGCTCATCACCTTCGGAGCTCTGCAACATCTGCTTGAGCATCACCACGTCTTGCAGGCCGTAGGCCATCCAGGCGTCGGCCGGCAAGCCATCACGACCGGCACGCCCGGTTTCCTGGTAATACGCCTCGAGGGACTTGGGCAGGTCCAGGTGCGCGACAAAACGCACGTTGGGCTTGTCGATGCCCATGCCGAACGCAATGGTGGCCACCATGATCAGGCCTTCCTCGTTGAGGAAGCGCTTCTGGTGATAGGCCCGCAGGTCGTTGGGCAGGCCGGCGTGATACGGCAACGCCGGGAACCCCTGCTCACACAGAAACGCCGCCACTTCATCGACCTTCTTGCGCGACAGGCAGTAGACGATGCCGGCATCACTGCGACGTTCGGCGAGAAACGCCAGCAACTGCTTGCGCGGCTGCTCCTTGGGGACGATGCGGTAGAAAATATTCGGACGGTCGAAGCTGGACAGGAAGCGCTCGGCATCCTGCAAGTGCAGGCGCTCGACGATTTCCTCGCGGGTGCGCTTGTCGGCGGTGGCGGTCAGGGCGATGCGCGGCACGTCGGGGAACAGTTCCGCCAGTTGTCCCAGTTGCAGGTATTCACGCCGGAAATCATGGCCCCATTGGGACACGCAGTGGGCTTCGTCGATGGCGAACAGGGCGATTTCCAGGCTCTGCAGGAACGCCAGCATACGTGGCTGCACCAGGCGTTCCGGGGCCAGGTACAACATCTTCACTTCGCCGCGCCTGATGCGTGTCGCCAGGTCCCGCTGTTGCTCGGCGCTGAGGGTGGAGTTCAGCGAAGCAGCGGCAACCCCCAGTTCCTCGAGGGTCGCAACCTGGTCGTCCATCAATGCGATCAGTGGCGAGACCACCACGGCCAGGCCGTTGCGCAACAACGCCGGGACCTGGAAGCACAAGGATTTGCCGCCGCCGGTGGGCATGAGCACCAGGGCATCGCCACCGCTGGCCACGCGCTCAATAATGGCACCCTGGCGGCCACGAAAACTGTCGTAGCCGAAGATGTCCTTGAGGACGCGTTGAGCCTGTTCGAGCATAGAAACTCCAAAAATCACCGAAACATCCCTGCAAGGCTGGTTCAGAATCACAAAAGCTGCACCGGCAAATCGTAAGTGCGCGTTTCGAACCGGCGGGACGCCGCAGGGCATCACAAAACGCGGCAGTATACCCGAGGCCTTCGTTGCGAAGGGCGCTGCTGACAAGAGGTGTTCGATGAAGCCCTTGCACTGTTGCCAGTCATGCACCGAACCTGTGGCGAGGGAGCTTGCTCCCGCTGGGTGGCGAAGCCGCCCCAAAAAACAGGGCCGCTGCGCGCCCCAGCGGGAGCAAGCTCCCTCGCCACGGGGGATAAATGCCAGGGCATGCGGGCAACCCAGCCCTTACCGGCAAGGCAAATACGCCACGCGGCTGGCCTGGGCGCTCAAGAAGGCCTAGAATTCCCGCATTGTTTATTCCCCAAGGTAGCCCGTAATGTCCTTCGCTGAGCAACTGACCCGCCTGCAAGTCTTCCTCGACGCCGATGAGCTGCACGAAGAGGCGCTGGACTACGTGGCCGCTCACGGCTATCTGACCGCCCTGTCCATCTGCGCAGAAACGGTGCCGGACCGTGAGTGGATCGACGCCCTGTTCGCCGAAGAGCCGCATTACAGCGACGAAGCCCAGCGTGCCGAAATCGAAGCCACGCTGGTCGGCCTCAAGGCCCACATCGCCCGCCAACTGGCTTCCGACGAAGAGTTCGAACTGCCGTGCGACCTGGACTTGGGCGATGACCCGGACGATTCGGAACTGCGTGGCTGGTGCATCGGCTTCATGGAAGGCGTGTTCCTGCGCGAAGCCGCCTGGTTCGAAACCGCCGAAGAGGAAGTCAGCGAAATGCTGCTGCCGATCATGGTCGGTTCCGGTCTGTTCGACGAGCAACCGGAGTTTTCCGACATCGCCGCCGACGCCAACCTGATGGACGACATGATCGTCCAGATCCCCGAAGCCCTCACGGCCCTGTACCTGCTGTGCAACGCACCGGACGAGAAACCGGCGATCCTCAAGCCTCGCCACCACTGAGTGACCGGGTGCCCTCGCCCATTGGCAATCGCCCGCTGATCCTGCGTTACGTTCTGTTGGCCATCGGCTGGCTGAGCGTAGCGCTGGGGGTCATCGGCATCTTCGTCCCCGTACTGCCCACCACCCCTTTCCTGCTCTTGGCGGCGGCCTGTTTCGCCCGCAGTTCGCCGCGCTTCTACCAATGGCTGGTAGAACATCCCCGCCTCGGCCCGTGGATTCGTGACTACCTCAGTGGCAAGGGCATCCCGCTCAAGGGTAAGGTCTATGCCATCGGACTGATGTGGGCGAGCATCCTCTTTTCCTGCTACCTGGTGCCCCTGCCGTGGGCCCGGGGGTTCATGCTCACCAGTGCGGTGCTGGTAACGGTTTATATCCTCAGGCAAAAGACGCTGCGCAAGCCTTGACTGTGGCACGAGCCTGGATCTCCTGTGGCGAGGGAGCTTGCTCCCGCTGGGTGGCAAAGCCACCCCAAATGAACTAACTCAATTTTCCTGGCTCATCGCACCCAGCCTTTTTTGCGACTGCTGCGCAGCCGAGCGGGAGCAAGCTCCCTCGCCACAAAGGCATGCATGCGTCCAGCAATCTGTGGATCCACCCACAAGGTTCAGAAAAACAAAACCCGCCATTTCCAGACCGGAAATCGCGGGTTTTGTTATTTCAGCTCATCTCACACCGTGTCCACCTTCAACGAGTGGTCATTCAACATCCCGTTGATGATGGTCGCCGTATCTGCACCTGCGATCATTCCGTCTGCGCCGGGTGTGACGCCGTAATGACTGGCGAGGTTGACGCCGGCCAGGTCGATGGTCTGGTTCGGCGTGGCGCCGGCGATGGCGCTGACGTCGATGCTGGTAATGACCGACGCCCCGCTGCCGCTCACGCTGAAATGCAGGTAATCGTCCAGTGACGCCGCGCTGCCATTCTCCCCCTGCAACAACTGGGACAGGTCGAGTTTGTCGACACCGGGCGCGAAGTCGGTGATCACGTCGTGGCCGCTGTTGCCCGCCTGCCATTGGAAGGTGTCGGCGCCGCTGCCGCCGGTGAGGGTGTTGTTGCCCAGGCCGCCAATCAGCAGGTCATCGCCGCCACCGCCATTGAGCACGTCATGGCCCAGACCACCGTCGAGGCGGTTGCTGGCGCCGTCGCCGGTGAGGGTGTCGTTGAAGTTCGAGCCCACCAGGTTTTCGATGCCGATCAATGTATCGGTGCCCGCGCCCAGGGTGTTCTGCGCCGCCAGCAGGCCCAGGTTCACCGTGACTGCCGACGTGGCATGGGCGTAGCTGACGGTGTCGTTGCCCGTACCGCCATCGAGCAGGTCGTTGCCCGTGCCGCTGTAGAGCAAGTCATTGCCGGCCCCTCCGTTCAGGGTATTGTTGCCCGAACCGGCGCTGAGTACGTCGTTGCCGTCGCCGGCGTTGAGGATGTTGTCGCCGTTGCTAGCCAACAGCACATCGTCGCCACTGGTGCCCGTCAGGGTATGGCCCGCCTGGTAACTGATGCCTACCGCTGCGCTGTCACTGCCGCCATGGTTATCGCTGGCGGTGTAGCTGCCGTGGTAGTCCGGTGTTTTGTCTTGCGCCCCGGAATAGTCAACGGTGAGGGTCAGTTGATAGTTCTCCGCAGCGTTGGAATTACCGCCGCCGGGATTGGCGATATTGGTGACGTGGATCTGGTAATTGCCATCCGCTGCCGCGGTGAAAGAAGCCCCATCGTTGATCGCAATGAATGGCCCGCCGTTGAGCGAATACTCCATCGCAATGCGACCGGCCGACAGGTTGTGGTCCAGGGTGAGGGTTTCGCCCTGTTTGAGGCTGATGTTGAGCCGGTCTTCATCGTTGGTGTTGTTATTGGACACCATCCCCAGTGCACCGCTGACCACCAACATCGCCGTCATGCTCGCGGTATTGGCGACGAAAGCGCTGCGGCTGAGGTTGATCGATTGCACGTTGTTGCCGGTGAAGCTGGCCGTGCCGGTGCTGCCGGTGAAGTCCGCGCCTTTGGCGACCCAACCGGTATTGAAACTGGTGGGTGACGCGCTGAGCGGATCGCCGTTGGCGTCGCTGTCGTTACCCAACAGCAATTCACCCGGAATCACGATGTTGCCCGACAGCACGTTGGTGATGATGTTGTCGTCAGCCGCTATCGGTGGGCTGTTGGGTACGACGTTGATCACCAGGTTGGAGCTCGCCAGGTCACCGTCATGGTCACTGACGGTGTAGCCGATGTGCTCGGAGATCAAGGTGCTGGTGGCCGTCTGGGAGGTGTAGCTGAACGCACCGGTATCGAGGTTGACCACCAGGGTGCCGTCGTGGTCGGTGGCGATGCTCAATGTGTTGGTGGCGGTATTGAAGGAGCCATGGTTGAGCCCGCCGCTGGCGGTCAGCGCGCCATGGCCACCGTTGGCCGCCGGGTCATAGCTGTACGTGGTGCCATCGACCACCAGGCTCTTGATAAACCCGCCATCGGCGCCGAACGAGCCTCCCTCGCCCAGCAGGTTGCCGGTGACCGGCGCGCCTTGCACGGTACCGGAAAGCACCGAGTTGAGCTGGTTCAGGTCGGTGACCACCACCGCGTTGGTGTTGGTGTGCGTGCTGCCGTCATAGGCCAGCGGGTCGAGGTTGATGTTTCTGGCGCCGCTGCCCAGGCCGACGGCGTAATTCTTGATGCCGTTGGCATCGAGAAAGGCTTTCCATGCGACCTCGTCCGCCGAGCCGATTTCGCCCAAGGTCGGCTTGCCATCGGAGAAAAAATAACCAATGTTCTGGGCGCCGGTCAGTTGTCCGGGGGTGGCGAACGCCGTCTTGGCCATCGCCACGGCCGCATCGTAATTGGTGTCACCGTGCGCGCTCAGCGCGGCGATCAGTGTCTTGGCAGTTGCCACGTCCACCCACACGGCACTCTGGTCGGTGGCACTGCCGCTGAAGGTCACCAGCTGGACTTTGACGTCGCCCATGTCGTCGTATTTGTCGAGCAAGGCGCTGATCGCCTGTTTGGCCAGATCCATACGCGAGAGCCCCGGCACGCCGGAATCGTCTTTCATGCTGCCGGACACATCCAGCACGATCAGCAGGTTCGAATCGACCTCCACCGCCGTGACCGAACGCTCGGACGCGACAGCCTTTGGTATGTCATCGACGATGCTGACCACCAGGCTGCCGGTGGTGCTGTTGCCCAGGGAGTCCGTGGCCTGGTAGGTGAAGCTTTCGCTCAACACGTTCGGGCCATCGTTGGCATGGGGTGTGGTCGTGGCCGGCGAGGTCAAGGTGTAGGTGTACAACCCATCAGGATGGAGCAGCAACTGACCGTAGGCACCGGTGGCATTGCCCACCAGGGTGAAGGTGACGGCGCCCGTGGCACCGCTGACCGAGCCGACCAAGGTCCCGCTGGCGGTTTCACCGGTAGCGCTCGGGTCACTGCCGGTGACGGTGCCGGGGGCCAGGTCCAGGCCGTCCTGGGTCAGGTCCAAGGCTTTTTCGTAGACGGTCACGTCATGGTCGGTTTCTGCGACGAGGCAGCTGTTGTGCACGTCGACAGTGATGGTCGTCGTGCTTTCATCACCATCGGCATCACGCACGGTATAGGTGAAGACATCGGTCGCGCCTGGTGCGCCGACAGCATCGGGATTGCTGTGGTAGACGGCGTTGCCGTTGGCGTCCAGGGTCAGGTAGCCGTAGGTGCCGTTGATCTGGCTGTTCAAGCCGCCGATGGCTGGGTTGGTGGTGTCGTTGCCGGCACGCACGCCGATGATTGCGCCGCCGTCTGCACCGAGTACGTCGTTGTCCAGCACGTTGCCATTGACCGTGCCGCCCTCTACCACCGAGGCAAAATCGGCATGGGCCTTGGGCAC